>CAZBYX010000332.1:0-4492 GCA_964496055.1 uncultured Saprospiraceae bacterium | reverse complement strand
GGCAGACGCAATGGAACCAGCAGATAATACATCGGCCCCAACACAAACATCACCGGCGCCGAACGATAGAGCCGATAGCGGAACTTGCCCCAGGGCGACAGGGCCTCATATTCCTTGACCGTCAAAACGCTGATGTCTCCGATTTCCCGGTGCTCCAGCTGGCCGGCATGGGCGTGGTGGAAGTTGTGTGAGCGCGCCCAGTATTTGTAAGGAATGGCGCTGAAAAAGCTGCACACATAACCCACTGCGTTGTTCCAGCGGCGCGATTTGAAAAAGCTCTGGTGCCCGCAATCGTGCTGGATGATGAAGATGCGCACCAGAAAAAAACCGTTGAGCAGGCCCAGCCCCAGCGTAATCCAGTACGACCAGCTCAGGCTGAGGTACATCAGCACCCAGAGCCCCAGAAAAGGCAAAAAGGAGGTCAGAATTTGAATTACCGCTTTGCGGGAGGAGGGGGTTTGGTAACGCTGAACGATTTCCGTCCAGTTTTGAAGGTGTTTCTTGATTTCCGAGTAGTCCATAAATAAAATTTGCCAAAGGAATGCGCGCAAAGATGCTCAAATCATGCCACCCTGCGGCCTGCTTCCGTTTTCTTAACCAAACAAAAACATTTGAGGGGGCTCACTTCTTGCGTCGGCTGCGCCCTTTGCCTTTCGGGCGGGCGGCGGGTTTCTTTTCCGGGGGCAAGGGGGCGAGGTTGGACGGTTCGGGCAGGGATTCGGCCCGGAAGAAGCGCAAGAGCATGCCCACGAGAAACAACACCATGATGAGGGAAGCCCCCAGGGAAATTTTCTCCCCGGCATAGTAGGAGTGCGGCTCGAAGACCATGCGCAGCTCGCGGTTCTGCCCGGCCGGCAACACCGCCGCCCGGAGGATGAAATCCGCTTTGAAAAGCGGGCCCGTCGGCTCCCCGTCCACGTAGAGTTGCCAGCCTTTTTCGGGGGGGTAATACACCTCGGAAAAGAGGGCCAGCTGCGGGGTGGCGGCCGAGTAGGTGTACACCATTTCGTCGGGGTGGTATTTCGTCAGGCGGATGGTGGCGCTGGAGTCGTATTGGAGCTGGAAGCCCTTTAGGGCTGCGGCGTATTTTTCCTGCACCACGGCGCGTTGTCGGGGGTCCAGGCCGGCGAGCGCCTGAAATTCTTCGTCGGCGGTTTTGACGATGAAGAATTCGGGCACGAACCAGGCGTTGCCCAGGGCTTTGGGGTTTCGGCTGACGCGATCCCCTTGCTCGCCCTGGCCCGGGCTGATGAAGTACTTGCAATTGAGCATGCCGTAGATGTGGGCGTTCTGGACGGGGTTGCCCAGGTACCCCTCGATGAGCTCCTGGTAGCGCATCAGTTTGGCGGCGTGGTAGCCGCCCATGCTCTTGTGGTGATAGGAGGTGAGGGCATCGGCCCAGGGGTTTCGGCGGAAGTCCGCCACGCGGTAATGGGGGTCGGGGTCGGCCAAGATTTGGCGGTCGGCTTCGGTGGGTTCGGTGATGCGTTCTTTTTGCTGGGGGGTGAGGAAGTCCTCCTCGGAGATGAAGCGCTTGGCGATGCCCCAGATGTCGATGAACAGCAGGGCGCCCAGGGCCAACGCCACCGGCAAGGTGCCGAGCCATCGTTTGGAGAAGGCCCACAGCAGGGCGAAGGCGCCGGCCGCAAGGGCCAGAGAGCGCAGCAGGTCGCTGTAGAGCAGGGCGGCGCGGTCCTCGGCCAGGGCGGAGGCGAAGGGCTCGGGCAAACCTTCAGTGCCGTAGTCGGTGGTGAAGCTGAAAAGCAGGGCCAGGGCAAACAGCCCCCCCGTCCACACACCCGCGGCGAAGAGGGCTTTGCGGCGGGCTTCCGGGCGGGTTTGGGGGCTCAGGTAGGCTTGCAAGCCCAGCATGCCCAGAAAGATGACCAGCATGTTGGTGATGCCCAGAATCATGGTCACTGCCCGGAATTTGTTGAACAGGGGAAAGTAATCGAACAACAGATAATTGAAAGCGCTGAAATTTTTGCCCCAGGAAATGAACAAGGTCAGCACCACCGCTGCCACTGCAAATTGTTTCAGGGGCCCCTGAATGAGGTGCGCCCCCAGGAAAAACAGCAGGATGAACACCACCCCCAGATAGACCGGCCCCCCGGTGAAGGGTTGGGGGCCCCAGTAGTGGGAGGCTTGTTGGGCCAGTTGCATCACGTCCTGTCCGGAGCTCATCTGGCGCAGGGCCTGCATGGTCTGGCTCGAAGCGTCGCTGGTGAAATTTTCGTTACTCGAACCCCCTACATAGTTGGGAATGAGCATGTTGAAGGACTCGAGCAGGCCGTAGCTCCACTGGAAGGCGTATTCTTTCGACAGGCCGCCCCCTTCCTCGGCGCTGGAACCGCTGGAGGCGGTTTTTCGGGTCAGTTCCGATTGGCCGCGGATGGTTTCCTGGGCGTATTCGTAGGTCGTCCACAGGCGGCCCGTGTTGCAGGCCACCCCGATGGCGACGGCTGCGGCCGCCATGCCCACCACCCGCAGGAAGTGCGGCAAGGTGCCGTTGCGCCAGGCGTGCAGCCCGTACACGATGCCCAGCACCAGCATGGTGAGGAAGAAGTAATAGGTCATCTGGACGTGGTTGGCGTACACCTCCAGCGCGGAGAACAACGCCAGCAAGCCGCCCCCCAGCAGGTAGCGCCCCCGCAACAGCAGCAACACCGAAGCCAGCATGGGCGGCAGGTAAGCCGTGGCCACGATTTTCGTGGCGTGGCCCGCCTCCGCCAGGCCCATGTGATTGGCGGCCAGGCCGAAACCGAAGGCTCCGAACGCTGCCAGCCGCCAGTCCACCCGCATGACCACCAGCAGGAAGTACATGCCGGCCATGAGCAGAAAAATGCCGGTGTGCGGCGCTGAAAAATTGTTGCCCAGCAGAAAGGTCTTGCTCAGATAGGGCAGCAGGCTTTGGCTGTGGTAGAGTATCTGGTAGGTGGGCATCCCGGCGAACATGGCGTTCGTCCACAGGGGCCAGGTGCCCGTTTCGGCATGCACCTTCCGCATTTCGGCTTGCATGCCCATGGCCTGAATGATGTCGGACTGTTGCAGCACCTTGCCCTCGAAAACGTAGGGCTTGAAAAATACACAGGTGAGCAGAAAGAGGCCCAGCAGGGCCCCGCCGTGCAGCAAGAACTTTCTCAAAGTTGGGTTCATCGTCAGCGTTTTGGTCGGGTAGGGCCTGGAACGCAAGCACTTAGGGGCGTTCCGACGCTTTCGCAGGAGTCGCCAAAGGTAAGCAGTTTTCCCCATTGGGCTGGGCAGGGGGCGGATTTCGGGCTTCGGGTGGGGCCGGATGGGCAACCCGTAAAATCGAGAGGATTTTTGCCGGGGCGCTCGCTCGCCCTGCCACCGGCGGTTCGAGGAGCCGTGGGCCTGCCTTTCGGGGGTGGGAGGCATTTCCATTCCCAGTCGAAAAAAATGCGCCCGAACCTGTGACCAATTCGGGGGGCTTTTGTCTTGTCTCTGAATTTGATTTTCCCCATTTCAACGCGATGCCTGATGGACAAGGAAGCTGTCAAAACCCGAATGCGGGAATCTTTGCGCTCGAACCGTTGGTTCTGGGCCGCCATCGGGGTGCTGGTGCTCGCCAACCTCTACTTCATGATTTCGAAGGGGGTGGTGCGCCAGCGTCTCGAAAAAGAAAAGGTACAGCTCGAGGAAGAGCATCGGCAGGAGTTGCGCCTGGCGCTGAGCACCAGCGCCCGCCGACAGCTCAGCCTGATGATGAAGACCTTCGTCTGGGCGGTGCGCAGTTCCATGTTGCGCGACAACCTCGACGAGGTGGACCAATACTTCCTCGAACTCATCAAGGAGAAGCAAATCGCCGAAATCGTTCTGGCCGACCGGCAGGGGCGCATCCTCGTTTCCACCAACAAGAAGCACGAGGGGCAGGCATTTGCCGATTTGTACCCCCCCGAAATGCTGGCTGTGGAGGAGGTGACTTTTCGCCCCGCCCTGGACCAGACCCGCTATTTCGTCTCCGCTCCCGTCCTTTCCCTCAATACGCGTCTGGGAACCCTCTTCCTGGTCTATGTGGCACCCCAGGCGGGGGAATTGCTCGAGCAAGCGGGGCCCCCGGTTGGCGAAAAGGTGGAAACCCCCGGGCAAGCCGACACGCTGGAATCCCTCGAAACGCCGCTCGAAGACAGCCTGAGCGCCTTGAATGAGCAATGAAACGACAACGCCGAATGAAAAACCGAATCTTCAAGCTGTGGGAAGGATGGGGGCGGGTTGCGCGGCAGGGCAGGGTGTGGGGCCGGTGTCTTGCGGTGGGGATCTGCCTGTCGGCCGCGTTTTCTTCGGCGGGGCAGGGCCAGGCGCCGCTTCCCGGCCAAAAGTCCGAGGTGGTTATGAGCGGCTCCGAGCTGGAGGCCTTGCTGCAAGCGCTGGCCCAAAGGCGGCGCGCTCTTGCCCGGCGCCCGGCCCGCCGCGCCACCCTTCCCCGACCCGCTCCCCTGGCTACCCATGCGGTGCGACCCATGTTGCCTTT
>CAZBYX010000331.1:0-4503 GCA_964496055.1 uncultured Saprospiraceae bacterium | reverse complement strand
CTCGCCCCACACCCTCCCTTCGATTTTACAGTTTTACAGTTTTACGATTTTACAGAAGAGAGCGCGGGTTGGGCACAATTTATTTCCATTTGTCCCGTGGTCTTGGTTGACAGGGGCTTCGGACAATTCTGGCTAAATTTACGGGCCCGAGGGGCAAGCCCAGCGAATTGGCAGCCCATTTGCACCGGTTTTATGGTGGAAAATTCGAATTTTTAAAATCCCGTGAATGAAACCGTTTACCGTAGCCTGCCTGGCGGGCGGAGTACTGCTGTCCGCCGTCCTACTTCCCGCTCAAAACCCTCCGGTCTGTGGTTCGGACGATTGGCATGAAGCGCTGCTGGAGCAGCGCCCGGCCCTTCGCGCGGAATTTCGTCGCTTCGTGGAGGAAGGCATCCCTTTCCTGGCGAATCGCCCCCGGCACCACGACCCCCCGCCCACGCTTTTCATTCCGGTGGTGGTGCACATCGTGCACAACGGGGAGCCCGTGGGGCAAGGGCAAAACCTTTCGGAGGAGCGCATCCGCGCCCAAATCGAGGTGCTCAACGAAGACTTCGCCGCCATCAATGAGCAATACTTCCACACCCCCTTCGGCTGGGACAGCATCGCCGGCGTTCCCAACATCGAGTTCTGTCTGGCGGAGTTCGACCCAGCCGGCAACCCCACCAACGGCATCACCCGGGACCAGATGACCGTCACGGGCACTTCGTGGACGAACAACAACATCCGAACGGAAATCATGCCCGCCCTGAGCTGGGACCCCCTGCACTACTACAACGTGTACGTGCTGCCCATTCCGGGCACCACCGCCGACGGGGGGGTGGTGGGCTTTGCCAACTACCCCACGCCGGGTGTCATCGGCAACGCCACCGACGGTGCGGTGGTGGACTACCGCTGGTTCGGAGGGCCGGGCTTTGGGCAGTCGGGCTACCGCACCCTGACCCATGAAACGGGCCACTATCTGGGGGTGCTGCACCCCTTCGCCGGCAATTCCTGCAGTGCCGACGACGGCATCGACGACACGCCCAACGTGGAAAAAGCCACCCAGGAAATCGAAATCTTCGAATGCACGGACGGCTACCCCACCCCGCCTCAGAGCTGCGGCAATGAGCACCTCTACGTCAACTTCATGGACTACCAACGCGAGAGCTGCTACACCAGCTTCACCCACGGCCAGGTGAACGTCATGCGCGCCGTACTGGACGGCACGGCGGGCATGTACGGCTACGGCAGCCGCCAGGCGCTGGTCAACAACGCCGCAGCCGTCTGCACCCTGCCCGGCCACGACGCCGGCATCGCCCGCATCGCCTTTCCGGGCGGGAGCCGCCTGTGCACCAGCGATTCCATCCAGGCGCGGGTCTTGTTGCGCAATTTCGGCACCGAAGACCTCAGCTCTGCAATCATCCAGCTGAACATCAACGGGAACCTCGCCGCCAGCCTGACCTGGAGCGGCAGCCTGTTCCCCGGCGAGTCGGAAGAGGTCGTTCTGCCCCCCACCCTCCCCCCACACGGCAACACCGTTCTGGAGGTCTTCACCAGCCTGCCCAACGGCATGGCCGACGCCCGCCCCGCCAACGACACCGCCCGCTGGTCGGGCTTCACGGCGCTATCCACCTTTTTGCCCCTGACGGAGGACTTCGAAAGCGAAACGGACTTCCCCACCGGCACGGGCATCGTGGCTCAAAACCTGGATAATGATGACTTCGCCTGGGAAATCGCCATGGGCGTGTCGGCGTTCGGCCAGGGCTTGCGCAGCGCCCTGTTCGACAACTTCGCCGGAACGAACGCCAACAACCCCTTCGGCACCGCCGACGCCCTCATCACGCGGCACTACGATTTCACCAACGTGCAGGGGGCGACCCTGTCCTTCGATGTGGCTTATGCCCCCTACAGCCCCACGCTGAGCGATACCTTGCTCGTCCTGGCCGCGGCCGACTGCGCCCCCGTCTTCGACCAGGTGCTGTTCCTCAAGGGCGGCGAACAACTCGCCACCGCCCCCTCGACCACCGACCCCTTCACCCCCACCGACAACCAATGGCGCACCGAAACCATTGACCTGAGCGCCTTCGACGGTGCCCACGACGTCATCTTCGCCTTCGTCAACCTCTCCAGCTGGGGAAACCGCCTTTTCCTCGACAACATCGAAGTGAGTGCCCCCTGCAATCTGAGTCTGCAATTCACCACCCAGGATGCCACCTGCTTCGCCGCCTGCGACGCCGCCGCCACGGTGCATCCTTCGGGGGGGAGCGGCGATTACACCTTCGTTTGGGGGACGGGGGCGGGCAACCAAAGCGGCCCCACCGCGAGCGGGCTTTGCGCGGGCACCTATTCGGTCACCGTCAGCGACGCCGGCGGGTGCAGCGTTTCGGGTATGGTGAGTGTCGGCGAACCTGCCCCCCTGCAAGCCAACGCCACGAGCACCGACGAAAGCGCCGCCGGCGCCAACGACGGCACCGCCTCGGCCAACCCTACCGGCGGCACCCCGCCCTACCAATACGCCTGGAGCAACGGAAGCACACAAGCCACCCTGAGCAACTTATCTCCAGGCAGCTACTCCCTCACGGTCACCGACGCGCAGGGCTGCACCGCCACGAGCACCGTCACGGTGGCCTCCTTCGATTGCAGCGGCTTTGAAGCCACCCTCCTGGTTCAGGAGGTGCGTTGCCACAACGGCGCCGACGGCATGCTCAGCGTCCAGCACGCAGGGGCTACGGAGCCCGTAAGCTACCAGTGGAGTACGGGTGCCGGCAGCAGCAGCATCGGCAACCTGCCCCCGGGAACCTACCTGGTCACCCTCACCGATGCTTCCAACTGCGAAATCGTGCTCCAGGCCGAACTCGACAACCCGCCCCTGCTCGAGGTCGGCCTTCAACTGAGCCACGAGAGCAGCCCCGGCGCCAACGACGGCAGCGCTTCGGCCAATCCCCAGGGGGGAGTGCCGCCCTACACTTACCAGTGGAGCACGGGCGCCACCTCCCAAAGCATCACCTCCCTGGCCCCCGGCACTTACAGCCTGACCGTGACCGACGCCCGCAGCTGCCAGCAGGTGCGGTCTTTCGACATCCAAGCCGCCTCCTGCAACCTGAGCCTCAGCCTCGCCAGCGCCGCCGCCTCCTGCCCCGACGGCACCGACGGGCAGGCGCTCGTCAACGAAGTGCTCGGCGGCCTGCCGCCCTTCACCTACCAGTGGAGCACGGGTGCCACGACACCCGGCATCACGGACTTGTCACCGGGCGTTTATTCCGTCACCGTCACCGACGCCAACGGCTGCACCGCCGAAGGCGAGGTCGAAATCCAGGGAATCGATTCGGAGCCGCCCACCCCTCAAACCCAATCCCTTGACCTCTACCTCGATGCGCAGGGGCAAGCCGCCCTGAGCCCCGAAATGCTGGACGACGGCTCCTTCGACAACTGCTCCGAGGTGACGCTGAGCGCCAGCCCCACCTCCTTCGATTGCTCGCATCTCGGCAGCAATTGGGTCACCCTCACCGTCACCGACCAGGCCGGCAACAGCGCCACCGACGGCGCCTTCGTGAGCGTCCACGATACCTTCCCGCCCACCCTGACCTGCCCCTTCCACATCGAAGTCAATTCTTGCGAACCCATCGTGGTGGACTATCCCTTGCCCGCAGCCGAAGACAATTGCCCCTCCCCGACCCTGGAGCTGGTCGAAGGGCTGCCCAGCGGAAGCGTCTTCCCCCTCGGCCACACGGAAATCACCTACCGTGCCGTGGATGCCGCCGGCAACGAAACCCTGTGCTCCTTCCACGTCGAGGTGATTTCCGACCTGCAGGTACAGTTCGAAGCCAATCCCCCTAAATGCCACGGCGACAGCAACGGCTCCATCACCCTGGATATCACGGGCGGTGCCCCACCCTACTCCTTCACCTGGGACCCGCCCCATGACCTGAACGCACTGCCCGGCGGCACCTATTCTTTCACTATCACCGACGACGCAGGCTGTACCTCCTTCTTCGAGGTGGTCGTGCCCGACCCGGAACCCCTGCTCATCCAACTGGACGGCACCACCCCCGCCGACCCCGGTCAGGCCAACGGCGCCGCGCAAATAAGCATCTCCGGGGGAACGGGCAGCTACACCGTCGAGTGGCGGCGCAACGGCGTGCTCGTGTCCTTGGAGGAAGACCCCGCCAACCTGCCGGCAGGCGATTACCTTGTCGTGGTCAGCGATGAAAACCTCTGCGTGGCCACCCTGCAAGTCCTCATCAACACGGCTACCGGCGTGCAGGAACCCGAATCCCTGCTCGCGCTGGAGGTGCTGCCCAATCCCAACACCGGCAGCTTTCTGCTGCACTGGCAACTGGAACGCGCCGCCGAAGCCCAGGTCGAGCTCTTCGACATCCTCGGCCGGAAAGTGCTCCACGCCCCGGTGGAAGGTCGCTCCGGAACCTTGCCCCTCCACCTGCCCAACCCTGCCCCCGGCGTGTACCTGCTGCGTTTCACCCTCGACGGGAAATCCGCCCTCCGGCGGGTGGTCGTGACGTCGGG
>CAZBYX010000330.1:0-4507 GCA_964496055.1 uncultured Saprospiraceae bacterium | reverse complement strand
GGTTGTTCGTTGGGTGGGGGGGTGGGTTTGGGGGCCTGAACCGCAGTGCTTCGCAGCTTTTTTCGCAGTTGACCGCAGTGCGTGGGGGCGCGGGTTTGGGACAATGTGTTTCAATTTGTCTCCACCTATTTCCATGTGTTTCAGTGTCTTTTCCCATCGCGCACCATGAGACCTTGAGACCGTGAAACCGTGAAACCCTGAAACCATGAAACCCTGAAACCTCGAAACCTCGAAACCCTTTTTGTCAGAATCAGGATGCTCAAGATTGTCTGGATTTCCAGGATGGAGGTGTGGGTTTGGGAGCAGCCCTCCGTGGAGCTCCGTGCCTTCTCGGTGCATCTCGGTGTAGCGAATCCCTCTCAAACCCAAACCTCAAACTCAAACCACCGATTGCGAACCCATCGCCCACCCTTTAACCTCGAAACCTCGAAACCATGAAACCCTGAAACCTTGGAACCTCGAAACCTCGAAACCATGAAACCTCGAAACCTCGAAACCTCGAAACCATGAAACCATGAAACCGTGAGCCCCCGAAAAACCCCCATCCTCCAAACACAACCCACATCCATGACCCTAACCCAACGCATCGACGCTCTGGTTCAGCTGGGCGCGCACCTGCTCGCCGGCGATGAATTCCTGGAGGCCCTCATGCAGCGCACCGCTCACCACAACCCCTGGTTCACGGTGGAGAATCAGCGGCGGGCGGTGGAGGCCATTGCCCGGGAGTATTTGCAGCGGGAAGCGCTGGAAGGGTGGCTGGCTCCGTACGGCTTGCCGGAGGAAAACACCCCCCGAACGGTGGGGCTGGTGCTGGCGGGAAACATTCCGCTGGTGGGCTTTCACGACGTGCTGTGCGTGTTCGTGGCGGGGCACCGGGCGAAAATCAAACTCAGCGAGAAAGACCCCTACCTGCTGCCCCACCTGCTCGGGCTGCTGGAGCGCTTTCAGCCCGGTGCGAAGGACTGCTTCGAGGTGGTGGAGCAGCTCAAGGGCTTCGACGCGGTCATCGCCACGGGCAGCAACAACAGCGCCCGCTATTTCGAAGCCTATTTCGGGCGCTACCCGCACATCATCCGCCGCAACCGCAACGCCGTGGCCGTCCTGCGCGGCGACGAAACCGATGCCGAACTGCTGGCCCTGGGCAACGACGTCTTCCAATACTTCGGCCTGGGTTGCCGCAACGTCTCCAAAGTTTTCGTCCCCCAGGACTACGACCTCGATCGCCTGCTCGAAGCATTCGAAGCCTACCGAGAGGTCATCCTCCATGAAAAGTACAAGAACAACTTCGACTACAACCTCGCCACCGCTATCCTCAACCGCGAGGAGCACCGCCACAACGGCTGCCTCATCCTCAAACCCGCCCCCGCCCTCCCGAGCCGCATCGCCACCCTGCACTACGAACCCTACGAATCGGTGGAGCACCTGGTGCCCGTGCTGCAAAGCCTCGAGGATCAGATTCAGTGCATCGTCGCCCGCGACGGCACCCTCCCCCTGCCCACCGTGCCCTTCGGCCGTGCCCAACAACCCCGCCTGCAGGATTATGCCGACGGGGTGGATACCCTGGCCTTTTTACTGGGCTTGAACAGCCCGTCCACCGTTCAATCGGCATAGCCGCCATGCTTCTCTTCGACATCGGAAAGACCAACAAGAAGTGCCTCCTGCTGGGCGAAGGGTGGGAGGTTCTGGGGAGTGAGGAGGTGCAATTGCCAGAAATCGCGGACGAAGACGGCTTCCCCTGTGAGGATTTGAAAGCCCTTCGAGGGTGGGTGCTTTCCCGGGCCGGCCATTTGCTGAAGGAATACCCCCTCTGCCGGGAGGTGGCTTTCACCGCTTACGGAGCCAGCTTCGTGCACGTGGACGAAAAGGGCGAGCCCGTGGCGCCGCTGTACAACTACCTCAAACCCCTGCCCGAAGACCTGGCGGAAGCCTTCTACCGCCGCTACGGCCCGCGGGAAAAGCTCTGCCGGGAGACCGCCTCTCCGGCACTGGGCATGCTCAATTCGGGCCTGCAGCTCTACTGGCTGAAGCACCGCCGCCCGGAAGTCCATCGCCGGGTGCGCTGGTCACTGCACCTGCCGCAGTACCTCAGCTTTCTGTTTTCGGGGGTGCCGCTGAGCGAGTTCACCAGCCTGGGTTGCCACACGGCCCTGTGGGATTTCGAGCGGGCGGACTACCACCCCTGGGTGCGCCAAGAGGGGCTGGAACCGCGACTGGCGCCCATCGTTCCCTCCGATACCGCGGTGGAGCGAACCTATGCGGGGCGGCGCCTGCGTATCGCAGCGGGGTTGCACGACAGCTCGGCGGCGCTGGTGCCTTTCCTGCTGGCGGTGAAGGAGCCCTTCCTGCTGCTCTCCACCGGCACCTGGAACATCGCCCTCAACCCCTTCTGCCGCCAGACCCTCAGCAGCGAAGACCTCCGCCAAGACTGCCTCCACTACCTGCGCCCCGACGGCAAGCCCGTGCGCGCCGCCCGCCTCTTCCTGGGAAAGGAGCACAAAGTCCAGCTCGAATCGCTGCGCCGGCATTTCAACATTCGGGGGAAGACCCCCGAGGTTCCTTTCGACCCCCAAATCCACGCCCGACTGCAGGCACCCTTCCGACCGCGCTTCCGCTTCGAGCACCTGCCCCCCCAGCCTCAAACGCCCCCCCGAACCGACCTCACCGGGCTGAAATCCTTCGCCGAAGCCTATCATCAGCTCCTGTTCGAGCTCGTGCAGCGGCAGGTCGAAGCCCTGAACCGCGCCCGCGGCGACACGCCCCTGAACACGCTCATCCTCGACGGCGGCTTTGCCCGCAACGCCCTGTTCACTACCTTGCTGGCAGGAAGCCTGCCGGGCTGGGAAGTGCTCCGACCGGCCAGGGCACTGGGGCCGGCGATGGGTGCCGCCCTGCTCCTCGCCGACGAAGCCCGCCGCACGGCCTTCCTGACGGAACACTTCCACCTCGAACGCGTGCCCCCTCCGCAAAGCACTGCCCCATGAAGTGGCCCTTCGACCCCCGCTACCCCTCCGTGGACGACCTGCGCCGCCGCGCCCGGCGCCGCATCCCCCGCTTCGCCTTCGAATACCTCGACGGGGGCTGCAACGAAGACCTCAACCTGCGCAAAAACACCGCCGACATCCGACGGGTGGAACTGAAGCCCCGCTACCTGCGCCCCCACGAAGCGCCCTCCCTCGCCACCACCCTCTTCGGGCAACGCTACGACGCTCCCTTCGGCATTGCGCCCGTCGGGCTGCAGGGGCTCATGTGGCCCGGCGCTGCGGAAATCCTCGCCCGCGCCGCCCATCGGCACAACATCCCCTTCGTGCTGAGCACCGTCAGCACCGCGAGCATCGAACGCATCGCCGAACTGACCGAGGGGCGTGCCTGGTTCCAGCTCTACCACCCGGCCGAAGAGCGCCTGCGCGACGACCTGCTCCGCCGCGCCTGGGACGCCGGCCTGCGCGTCCTCGTCCTCCTGTGCGACGTGCCCACCTTCGGCTTCCGACCCCGCGACATCCGCAACGGCCTGGCCATGCCCCCCAAAATGACCCTGCGCAACCTCCTGCAAATGACCCGGCGCCCCGCCTGGGCCTGGAACACCCTGCTGAAAGGAAAGCCCCGCTTCGCCACCCTCCTGCCCTACATGCCCAAAGGGCTCGACCTCAAGGAGCTGGGGCGCTTCATGAACGAAACCTTTTCGGGCAAGCTCGACCCGCAGCGCATCGCCGCCCTGCGCGAGCGCTGGAAAGGCACCCTGCTGCTCAAGGGCGTCGCCGGCGAGGAAGACGCCGAAACCGCCCTGGAGCTCGGCCTCGACGGCATCATCGTTTCCAACCACGGCGGCCGCCAGCTCGACGCCGGGCAATCGGCCATCGAGGCCCTCAAGCCCATCGCCCGTCGCTTCGGCGGGCGCTTCCCCGTGCTGATGGACGGCGGCATGCGCTCCGGACCCGACATTGCGCGCGTGCTGGCCTGCGGCGCCCGCTTCGCCTTCCTGGGGCGCGCCTTCATGTACGGGGTGGCCGCGCTGGGCGACAAAGGCGGGGAGCACACCATCGCTCTGCTGAAAAATCAATTGCAACAAGTGCTCGAACAGCTCTGTTGCGAACGCCCCGAAAAACTGAAGGAACATCTCGTGGGGGAGGGGGGAGACCGCTAAAAGCACTTGGGTCGCTCGCCCTCTTCGAGGGCTCGCTGTTGGGCCGCCCCTTCGGGGCTTTTGGCTCTTGGCGGGGAGGGTGAGGGTGTGTTTGAAACCACAGATGGAACCATACGGTCAAGCCAGAGTACAAACTGAGTGAACAGAGCCCTCCCCCCAAACCCGCGCCCTTTTCTGTAAAATCGTAAAACTGTAAAACTGTAAAATCGAAGGGAGGGTGCGGGGTTGGAGGTTTGGGTTGGTTTGAACCGCAGTGTGAACCATACGGTCAAGCCAGAGTACAACCTGAGTGAACAGAGCCCTCCCCCCCTAACCCGCGACCTTTTCTGTAAAATCGTAAAACTGTAAAACCGTAAAATCGTGAAG
>CAZBYX010000329.1:0-4519 GCA_964496055.1 uncultured Saprospiraceae bacterium | reverse complement strand
CTCCGAACCCGCCCAGACGAAGCGCCTGAACCTGGACGTGCGCCTGTTGACCCTCGAAAACGTCCACTTCCTGAAAAGCGACAGCCTCAAGGGCCAAACCCTCGACATCTTCGTTGGATTGGGGAAAGTGGCCTTCGACGCGGTGAACCTGCCGGAAAAAAGCGCCGATATTCAAAGCCTGGCCCTGTACGACCCGCGCGTGCGCATCCTGGAGTTCACCGGCACCCCCGCCCCGGAGCCTCCCTCCAACCCTTCCTCCGCAACTCCCACTCCATCCCCGAATGACACCCTCCCCTGGCAGGTCGCCATCGAATCTTTCCACCTGGAAGGAGGCGCTTTCGCCCTGCACAACTACCGGAAGGCGCCCGTCAAAACCACCCCTCCCGAACAGTTGGACTACAACCACCTGGAGGTTTTCGACATCCGCATCGACATCCGCGATTTCACTTACCGCGACTGGACCTTCGCCGGGGCGGTGGACCGCATCGCCTTGCAGGACAGCAGCGGCTTCGTCCTCGAGGAGCTCTCGGCCCGCGAGGCTCTGGTTTCCGAGCAAACTGTCCGCCTCAACGGCATGAAGCTGCTGACCCCCTACAGCCATCTGGGGGATACGCTCGTTTTGCGCTACCGCGCCTTCACCGATTTCAAAGAGTACGTCGATCGGGTGCACATGGAGGGCAAATTCAACCAGGCGGCGGTGGCCCTGCGCGACATCATGGTTTTTGCCCCGGCCCTGCGCCGAAACCCCTTTTTCCGCAGCAACAGCGAGCGCGTGTTCGAACTGAACGGCAGCGTCTCGGGGCGGGTGAACCGCCTGCGCAGCAAAGACCTGGAGGTGCGCCTGGCCGACCGCCTCTTCCTGCGCGGGCGCTTCCGCAGCCGCAACCTCGCCGTGCGCGACGAGCAGGTGGTCAACCTCAAACTCGAAACCCTGCGCACCGACATGCGCACCCTGCGCCAGCTCATCCCCGGCTTCCGACCCCCCGAAAACTTCGAACGGCTGGGCCGCATCGTCTTCTCAGGGAATTTCGACGGCTTCTTCGTCGATTTCGTGGCCGACGGCAAGCTCCGCACCGACCTGGGGCTGGCCGAAATGGACATGCGCATGAACCTGAAAGAGGGGCGCGACCGGGCCCAGTATTCCGGCCGCCTCAGCCTCCAGCGCTTCGACCTCGGGCGCTGGAGCGCCAACCCCAACCTCGGACTCGTCTCCCTCACCTCCCGCGTCAAACAAGGGGTCGGGTTGGACCGCAACACCGCCAACGCCGTCCTCGAAGCCCACATCGACAGCGTCGCCTTCAAGGGCTACACCTACCGCAACATCCGCTTCGACGGGCAGCTCAACCGAAGCCTGCTGGACGGGGAACTCATCATCCAGGACGAAAACATCGACCTGTCCTTCCTGGGTGAAATCGACTTCACCGACACGGTGCCCGTCTTCGATTTTCAGGCCAACGTGGCCAAACTCGCCCTGCAACCCCTGCACCTTTCCCGCCAGCCCCTGGAACTCTCCGGCGTGGTGGACCTGCGCCTGCGCAACCGCCGCCTCCTCGACATGGAAGGCCTGGTGCAAGGGAAGGACCTGCGCATGATCCGTGCCGACAGGGACACCTTCCACCTCGGGCATCTGCGGGTCAGCGCCAACTCGGACGGGGGAAGGAAAACCGTGCTGCTCTCCTCCGACATTCTGCAAGCCGAGCTCACCGGTGTCTTCGACCTCAATACCCTGCACAAACACCTCTTCAACCTGCTGCACCGCAACCACCCCGAGTTCGCCCGCCGCCTGAAACTGCCCCGCTACGAGGAAACCCTGTCCCCCGCCGATTTCGCCTTCCGGGTGCAACTGCTGCAGGGCGGCCCCTTCCCCAGCCTGCTCCACCCCAAATTGCAGTCTCTGGAAAAAGCCACCCTGAAAGGCTACCTGGCCAGCGCCGCCGACTCCCTGAAAATCGACCTCGAAGTGCCGGCCCTGACCTTCGGCGAAGTGCAACTGGTGGACGTGGTGCTGCTCGCCGACCTGCTCCGCACCGAAGGCGACATCAACCTCGGCGTCTTCAAAACCCGCATCCGCGACAAAGTGGAACTGGCCCCCATCACCCTCCTCGGCCTGCTCGAAGGGGACACCCTCGAATTCGCCCTGACCTCCATCGCCTTCAACCGCATCCTGGACAACCTCAAAATCAACGGCGCCTTCTTCGCCGAAGATGAAGACTTCTACCGCATCCGCTTCTACACCTCCGAGCTGGTCCTTTTCCACGAAATCTGGACCATCAACGAAAACAATTACCTGCGCATCGGCCCCCAGACGATCGAAACCCGGGATTTCATCATCACCAACGCCGACCGCGTCATCCGCCTGCAGAGCCTGCGCCACTCCGGTCTGGAAATCTTCCTCCAAAACGTGGACGTCGCCTTCGTCAACGACCTGTGGAAATACGAACCTCTGAATTTCGCCGGCCGCGCCGATTTCACCCTCCGCGTGCGGGACCTTTTCCAGCTGCGCGACCTCGAAGCCACCCTCGTGCTCGACACCCTGCTCATCAACGACGACGATTTCGGGGTCTTCCACCTCGATGCGCGTGCCCCCTCCATCCACGACCCGGTCCAGACCTTCCTCTCCCTGACCCATTCGGGGAAACTCATGCAGCTCAGCGCGGAAGGGAATTTCATCCCCCCCTCCTACGACCCCGGGAAAAGCAACACGAAGGCCTTGCAGAAAAACACCCTCGACCTGGACATCCACCTCATCAATTACCCCGTGCGCATTCTGGAGTACTGGTTGCGGGGCAGCATCCTCAACACCCAGGGGATGGTGGATGCCGACCTGCGCCTGTGGGGGCCCCTGAAGCGGCTGAACTTCAGCGGCCGCGGCAACGCCCGCGACGTAGCCACCACCATCCATTACCTGAACACCACCTACACCGTCCCCTACGCCGACCTGACCGTCACCAACGACCGCATCGACGCCAGCGGTACCAAAGTGTATGACCAGCTCGGCAATACCGCCACCCTGACCGGCGGCCTGACCCACCAACACCTCAAACACCTCGGCCTCGACGCCCGCCTCAGCACCGACGGCGGCCCCTTCCTGGGCCTGAACACCACCGAAGAGCAAAACCCCTACTTCTACGGCACCGGCATCGGGCGCGGGTACGTGACTTTCAGCGGCCCCCTGAGCAAAGCCGACCTCTACGTCAACGCCACCTCCAGCCCCGGAACCCACATCGTCATCCCCATCACCTCGGGCACTGCCGTCACGGAAGTGAATTTCATCGAATTCCTCGACCCCCGCTCCCTGCCCGACAACCCCGCCCACATCGACGTCAAGGGCATGAACCTCGAAATGGACCTGCGCATGACCGAGGATGCCATCGTGGAAATCATCTTCGACAAGCAATGGGGGGACGTCATCAAAGGCAACGGCACCGGCGACCTGCGCATCCTCATGGCCCGGGACGGCACCTTCGAAATGTTCGGCTCCTACACCGTGAACGAAGGGGAATACCTCTTCACCCTGATGAACCTGCTGGTCAACAAACCCTTCCGCCTGGAACGCGGCGGAACCATCCGTTGGTCGGGCGACCCCTACAACGCCGACATCGACATCAACGCCGAGTACTTCGGCCTCAGCACCTCCGTGGCCAACTTCATCCAGGAATACATCTCCTCCGCCCCCTCCGACCTGCAGGCCCTGGCCCGCACCCCCACCACCGTAGACCTGACCATGCACCTGACCGGCAAACTGCTCAAACCCAAAATCGATTTCGACATCGACTTCCCCGACCTGCCCAGCGAACTGAAAAACTACACCGACACCAAGCTGCGCACCCTGAAACAAGACCAAAACGAACTGAACCGCCAGGTGTTCGGCCTGCTGGTCATGGGCCAATTCCTCCCCACGGACTACACCCTGGCCCCCGCCGAAATCGGCATCAACACCGTCAGCGAGATGATCGCCAACCAGCTGTCCATCCTGCTGACCGACCTGCTTTCCGAGTGGGTCACCGAAAGCGGCTTCATCTCCGGGGTGGACGTGAAGCTGGCCTACAACCAGTACTCGCCCGGCTTCGAGGTGGACGACGTGCAGCGCTCCGGCAACGAGGTGCAGCTGCGCCTCAAGGTGTTTTTCAACGACCGCGTCTCCTTCCTGGCCGGCGGCAACTTCGACGGCGGCGCCAACGCCCGCCTCCAGGGAACCCCCTCCAACAACGGCCTGCTCGCCCACGAATTCATGATCGAGTGGATCCTCACCGAAGACCGCCGCCTCAAAGTGCGCGCCTACAACAGCACCGAACCCGACATCAGCGGCGGGCGCCGCAACAAGGTAGGCGTCGGCCTCAGCTTCCGAAAGGAATTCGACTCCATCCACGAACTCTTCAACAGCTCCCGCAAAAAGAAAAAGCGCTGAGCCACAGAGGGTTTTCGTTGTTCGTTGTTCGTTGTTCGTTGATCGTTGTTCGTTGGGGGGGGTGTGATAAAGTGGAGAGTTTAGAGTGGAAAGTTTAGAGTTGGGTGGGGG
>CAZBYX010000328.1:0-4530 GCA_964496055.1 uncultured Saprospiraceae bacterium | reverse complement strand
CTGGCGGCAGACCGACGTCTTCGAGCAAAAGCAGCGGGGCTTTTACGGCGTGCAGTTGCGGGTGCGTTTGGGCAACCTGTCCAGCGACACGGCCCGCCGGCTGGCAGCTCTGGTGCGTGCCTGGGCGGCCGACGACATCCGCCTGACCGTCAATCAGGGGGTCTTGTTGAAATTCGTGCGCCCCGACAGCCTGCCTCATCTCTTCAACGAGCTCGACGCCCTGGGCCTGGCCGAACCCGGCTTCGACACCATCGCCGACATCACCGCCTGCCCCGGTACCGACACCTGCGCCCTCGGCGTCACCAACAGCACGGGCCTGGCTCAAACCCTGGAAGCCCTCCTGCACGAAGAATTCCCCGAGCTCATCACCGAGAGCAATCTCCACATCAAAATCAGCGGTTGCATGAACTCCTGCGGGCAGCACATGGCTGCCAACATCGGCTTTCACGGCTCCTCCATCCGCAACGGCACCCACATTTTGCCGGCCATGCAGGTCGTCCTCGGCGGGGGCGTGGACCCGCAGGGCCGCGGCTTCATCGCCGAAAAGGTCATCAAGCTGCCCACCAAGCGCATCCCCGATGCCCTGCGCGCCCTGCTGCTCGATTACGAAACCCACGCCCTCGACGGCGAATACTTCAACGACTACTTCCAGCGCCGCGGCAAACGCTACTTCTACGACCTGCTCAAACCCCTGGCCGACCTGGAGGGCATCCCCGATGATTTCTACCGCGACTGGGGCCAGGAACACCGCTACGTGCAGCAAATCGGTGTGGGCGAGTGTGCGGGTGTGGCCTACGACCTGGTGGCCACCATCCTCAACGACGCCCGCGAACGGCTCCAAAGCGCCGCCGAAAGCCTGGAGGAAAAGGACTGGCCCGCCGCCATCTACTACACCTACACGGCTTTCGTCATCGGTGCCAAAGCCCTGCTGCTGGCCAAAGACCTGCGCTGCAACACCCACAAGGGCATCCTCGAAGATTTCGACGCCCACTACGTGCAGCCGGGCGAATTCCCCTGGAAAGGCTCCTTCGAGGACAGCGTGCTCGAAATGAACGCCCACGTGCCCTCGGAAGCCTTCGCCCGCGCCTACCACGAGCTGGGCAAGGCCTTCTTCGAACAAGTGCTCCAAACCCGCGCCGCCCAACTGAACGACAAAGTGGTGCTGCGCGACCACTACAAAGCCTGAAGAAAGGGCGATTTCTTCACCCACAACCTGCAACCCATGACGATGCAAAAAAACCGGGCTCGCATTTCTCTGGTCGGCGCCGGCCCCGGCGACCCCGAACTCATCACCCTCAAGGGGCTGCGCGCCCTGCGCTCAGCCGATGTGGTGCTCTACGACGCACTGGTGAACGAAGCCCTGCTGGAAGAGGCACCCCGCCACGCCCTCCGGGTGTTCGTGGGCAAGCGCGCCGGCCGGCACAGCCACTCCCAAAGTGAAATCAACCGCCTGCTGGTGCAGTATGCGCTCAGCCACGGCCACGTCGTGCGCCTCAAGGGGGGCGACCCTTTCGTGTTCGGGCGGGGGCATGAGGAGTTGAGCTATGCCCGCGCCTTCGGCATCCCGGTGGCGGTGGTGCCGGGCCTCAGCAGTTGCACCTCCGTGCCGGCCCTTCAGCAGGTGCCCGTCACCCGCCGGGGCGTGAACGACAGCTTCTGGGTGCTGACGGGCACCACCCGCTCGGGCAGCCTGAGCAAAGACGTAGAGCTGGCAGCGCGCTCCAGCGCCACGGTCATCATCCTGATGGGCATGCGCAAGCTGCGCGAAATCGCGGCTCTGTTCCAGGCGGCGGGCCGGGGCGACACCCCCGCCCTCGTGGTCCAGAGCGGCTCCCTGCCCGAGGAGCGCGCCGTCCTCGGCAGGGTGAACGACATCGCCGAGCGGGTGAAAGAAGCCCAACTGGGCGCCCCCGGCATCATCGTCATCGGGGAAGTGGTGGCCTTGCACCCCGAATACGCCCGCGGGGAGGTGGGGCAGCCCGCCGTGACCGTCCCTTTGAGCATATGAGGATTGAGTCTTCTGCAAAAAGTCCAATTCCGCCGAGGAACTGAAGATTTGAGGAATCGAGGATTTGAATAAATCATTGACAACCAAAGGAATAAAATTTAACCTTCAGACCCACAACCCTTTTTGCAGTGGACTCAGGATTTGAGGAATCGATGTGGGGGTTTAGGGGCGCGGGCTTGGGGACAATTTATTTCAACTTGTCTCCACCTGTTTCCATTTGTTTCGATGTCTTGCCCATTGTGCACCCATGAAACCCTGGAACCTTGAAACCTTGAGACCGTGAAACCCTGAAACCGTGGAACCTTGAGACCATGAAACCTCGAAACCCTGAAACCCTGAAACCTCGAAACCAATTGCAAACCCACTGTAAACCAACCGTAAACCCACTGTCCTTCATGGCAACCCGCAACAACCTGTATCCCATCTTTTTGAAGCTCCAGCGATTGAACGTCCTCATCGTGGGGGGCGGGAGTGTGGGGTTGGAGAAGCTGAGCTTTTTGCTCAAAAGCAGCCCCGACGCCCGCGTGACCCTCGTCGCCAAGGAGATTGCGCCCGCCATTCGGAACCTGGCCCTGCACAGCCCGGAAGCCGAGGTCACCTTGCGGCAAAAGCCTTTCGAAGCGGCCGACTTGCAGGGTCACGACCTGGTCATCGCCGCCACCAACGACCGCCGGTTGAACGAGCGCGTCCGACGGGAAGCGAAAAGGCAGGGGCTATTGGTGAATGTCGCCGACACACCCGACCTTTGCGACTTCTACCTGGGAGCCATCGTGACCAAAGGCCACCTCAAAGTGGCCATCTCCACCAACGGGCAATCGCCCACCTTTGCCAAGCGCTTCCGGCAACTCCTCGAATCCGCCCTCCCCGACAATATCCACGATCTGCTGAGCAACCTGCACGCCTTGCGCGCACGCCTCCAGGGCGACTTCGCCGAGAAGGTCCGCCGGCTCGATGCCCTGACCCAAAACCTCGTGAACTGATTCCTTTTCACCGAAAAAACGCTTCCGACATGACCAAGCGCACCTACCGCATCTTCTATCCCAAAGTGGTTCCGGGGGAAACCATCAGCCTCGAATTGCTCAACGACATCTTCACACCCCTGACCTTCGGCGAACGCCTGCGCAAACTCTACAACTACTTCGACGAAGACGAGGTCCTCTTCACTTCCTCTTTCGGCACCAACAGCGTTTTCCTGCTCCACCTGATTCATCAAATCCGCCCCACCCAGAAAATCTACTTCATCGACACCACCTACCACTTCCCCGAAACCCTGGCCTACAAGGAGCAGCTCACCCGCCTGTTCAACCTCCGGGTGGTGACCATTCGCCCCGAAGAAGAGCCCAACCGCATGACCCGCGAAGAACAATGGTGGAAAGACCACCCCCGCATGTGCTGCACCATCAACAAAATAACTCCTCTGGAGCCGCTCAAAGCCCGCCACAAAGTGTGGATTTCGGGGCTGATGGCCTGGCAAACGGAATTCCGCAGCCGCCTGCGCATCTTCGAAAAGCAGGGCGACATCCTCAAATTCCACCCCCTCATCGACATCGACGAAGGGGAGGTGCTCTACCACCTGGAACGCTACCGCCTGCCCAAACACCCCCTGCTGGAAAAAGGCTACGGATCGGTGGGTTGCACCCACTGCACCCAGCCCGGTTCGGGGCGCTCGGGGCGCTGGGCGGGCACGGGAAAAACGGAATGCGGGCTCCATCCCGGCTTCTTCAACAAAGACCGAAAAGACTGGTAGTCAAGGCCCTGACAAGATTGCCACCGATAGCCGACTGTTTTTTTGCCTATACTTGTTGCAGATTCCACTACCCAACTGCACAAAGGCTATCCAACCATGATCCAAATCTTCGTCACCGGTGGCACCTTCGACAAGGAATACAACTACATCACCGGCCAACTCTACTTCAAAGACACCCACCTGCCCACCATGCTCGAGCTGGGGCGCTGCACCCTCGACATCGACATCAAAACCCTCATGATGCTCGACAGCCTCGACATGCAGGACACCGACCGCGAAATCATCGCCCACAACTGCCGCCACTGCCGCAGCAACAAAATCCTCATCACGCACGGCACCGATACCATGGTCGAAACCGCGGTGTACCTGGCCCGCCAGAATCTCCAGGGCAAAACCATCGTCCTGACCGGCGCCATGATTCCCTATGCCTTCGGCACCTCCAGCGACGGCTTCTTCAACCTCGGCAGCGCCCTGGCTTTCGTCCAGGTCTTGCCGCCGGGCATCTACGTGGTCATGAACGGGCGCTTCTTCCCCTGGAACCGCGTTCGGAAAAACCTCAAGACCGGCTTCTTCGAAGAAGCCCCCGCCACCGTCTGAGCGTCGGATGCACGCCAAATCCCGCTTTTTCCCTCCCACCTCCCCCCCAATTCCTTATCATTGACGGCGCTCGCGAACAGACCGTACCCGCGAACTCCGTTCGCGAGCCTGGCTTTCGAACGGACCGTACTCGCGAACTCCGTTCGCGAGCATCTTTCGAACGGAGTTCGAAAGTACA
>CAZBYX010000327.1:0-4546 GCA_964496055.1 uncultured Saprospiraceae bacterium | reverse complement strand
CCCCCTCCCTCCATTATTTCAATTTGTCTCCAGGTGTCTCCACGTATTTCCATCCCATCCCCCTCCCCCCCACACCCCCTCCCTCCATTATTTCCATTTGTCTCCACCTATTTCCACGTATTTCCATTCAATCCTTCTCCCCCTCCGTCAATCCCCATCCCGTTTGTTTCCACTTCAGTCCCCATTCCTTCCACACCGAATAAAGCACCGGCACGGTGAACATGGTGATGAGCTGGAAGACCATGCCCCCGAAGGAGGGGATGGCCATGGGCACCATGATGTCGGCGCCGCGGCCGGTGCTGGTGAGCACGGGCAGGAGGGCCAGGATGGTGGTGCCGGCGGTCATCATGGCGGGGCGGACGCGCCGCAGGCCGGCCTGCACCACGGCGTCGCGGATGCCCTGGATGGTGTCGGGGTTGTTTTCGCGGAAGCTGTCGCGCAGAAAGGTGGCGATGAGCACCCCGTCGTCGGTGGCGATGCCGAACAAGGCCAGGAATCCTACCCACACCGCCACACTCAGGTTCACGGTGCCCATCTGGAACAGGTCCCGCATGTTGGTGCCGAAGATTTCGAAATCCATGAACCAGGGTTGGCCGTAGAGCCAGATCATGATGAAGCCGCCGGCGAAGGCGACGAACACCCCCGAAAACACCATACTCGAAACGGCCACCGAGCGGAATTCGAAATAGAGAATGAGGAAGATGATGGCCAGGGCGATGGGCAAGACGATGCTCAGGCGCTTGCTGGCGCGCACCTGCTGTTCGTAGTTGCCCGCGAACTTGTAGCTGATGCCCGGGGGCACGGTCAGTTCCCCGCTTTCGATTTTTTCGCGCAGGTAACGCTGGGCGTTTTCCACCACCGTAACTTCGGCGTACTCCTGCTCCCGGTCGAAGAGGACGTAGCCCACCAGGAAGCCGTCTTCGCTTTTGATGGATTGGGGGCCCTTGACGAAGCGCACCTCGGCCACTTCGCCGAGGGGGATTTGCGCACCGTCCGCGGTGGGCAGCAGCACGCGTTTGAGTTTTTCGGGGTCGTCGCGCAGTTCGCGGGGGTAGCGCACGCGCACGGCGTAGCGTTCGCGGCCTTCCACCGTTTCGGTCATTTTCATGCCGCCGATGGTGGCCTGGATGTAGCGCTGCACGTCGAGGATGGTCAGGCCGTGGCGGGCGATGGCCTGCCGGTCGATGTCGATTTCGAGGTAGGGCTTGCCGACGATGCGGTCGGCGAAGACGGCGGCGTCCTTCACTCCTTCCACTTCGCGCAGGTGTTTTTCCAGCTCGAGCCCGAAGGCTTCGATGGCCTTCAGGTCGGTGCCTTTCACCTTGATGCCCATGGGGGCCCGCATGCCGGTTTGGAGCATGATTAGCCGGGTCTCGATGGGCTGGAGGCGGGGGGCGGAGGTGACGCCGGGCAGGCGGGTGGCCTTGACGATTTCGTTCCAGATGTCGTCGGGGCTTTTGATGTGATCGCGCCAGTTGCGGTAGTACTGTCCGCGACGGTCGGGGATGAGCTCCCCGTTTTCGTCGCGCACGAATTCGCCGTTTTCGTCCACGCGGAATCGCACGCGATGGCCGCTTTCATCCACCTTGTACTCCGGTTTGTACAGGATGACGTTCTCGTACATGGAGATGGGGGCGGGGTCGAGGGCGCTTTCCACGCGGCCCAATTTGCCGACGACGGTCTCCACTTCGGGGATGGAAGTGACGGCCATGTCGAGCAGGCGGAGGTTTTTGATGTTTTCCTCCATGCCGGAGTGCGGCATGGAGGTGGGCATCAAGAGGAAGGAGCCTTCATCGAGGGAGGGCATGAACTCCTGCCCGGTCTGGCGGAAGATGTTGAACCCCAGGATGAAGATGGTGATGGGGAAAGCGAAAAAGAGCAGTTTGTGGCGCAAGCAGAAGCGCAGGATGGCCTCGTAGTAGTGGATGATGAGGTTGAAAAAGCCCAGCAACAGGGCGATGGTTCCCCCCACGAACAGGAAATTCGTCAGGATGCTCTTGGTGACGCCCAGGGGCATCCAGGCGCGGGTGAGAAACCAGGCCACGATGCCGGCGTAGAGGATGTTCTTCACCAGGTCGAAGCGGCGGGTGGCGGTGCCGGGGAAGCGCTCCGACACATAGGTCGTCAGCAGACCCATCAGCGCGATGAAGGCGATGATGCCCCCGAGGTTGGGGTCGTAGAACCAGCCGACGGCCGCCCCCGCGAACAGCAGCAACACGTTCGTGAAATAGCGCAGGGCTGCGCGCCGCACCCGAATGGAAAACACCGAATGAGCCAGGGGCGGAATGATGGTCACCGCCACGATGATGGAGGCGATGAGGGCAAAGGTTTTGGTGAAGGCCAGCGGCTTGAACAACTTGCCTTCGGCAGCCTCCATGGTAAACACCGGCAGGAAGCTGACGATGGTGGTGGCCACGGCCGTCATCACCGCACTGGCCACCTCCACGGTGGCTTCGTAGATGGTGGTCAGCATGTTTTGGCCCGGAGGGGCTTCCTTGCTGTGCTTCACCATGCTTTCCGTCAGCACGATGCCCATGTCCACCATGGTGCCGATGGCAATGGCAATGCCCGACAACGAGACGATGTTGGCATCGATGCCCCACAGTTTCATGGCCGTGAAGCACATCAACACCGCCACGGGCAAAGCCATACTCACCAGCAGGGAGCTCTTGAGGTTCATCAACAGGATGATGACCACGATGACGGTGATGAGCACCTCCAGGGTGAGGGCTTCCTCCAGGGTGCCGATGGTTTCGTTGATGAGCTGGGTGCGGTCGTAGAAGGGGATGATTTTGACCTGCGAGACGGTGCCGTCGGGCAATACCTTGGTGGGCAGCCCGGGCTCGATTTCCGCGATTTTGGCCTTGACGTTTTTGATGACCTGCATGGGGTTGGAGCCGTAGCGGGCTACCACCACACCGCCCACGGCTTCCGCGCCGCTCTTGTCCAGGGCCCCCCGGCGGGTGGCGGGGCCGAGGCTGACCCAGGCAATGTCCTTGATTCGGATGGGGACGTTGTTGCGCACGGCCACCACGCTGTTCTCGATGTCCTCGATGGTGCGGATGTAGCCCAGGCCCCGGACGAAGTACTCCACCATGTTGACCTCGAGGGTCTGGGCGCCCACGTCCAGGTTGCTTTTGCGGATGGCGTTCATCACCTGGTCGAGGGTGATGTTGTGGGCTTTCATGGCGTCGGGGTCGAGGTCCACGTGATATTCCTTGACGAAGCCCCCGACGCTGGCCACCTCCGAGACGCCCTCGGCACTGGCCAGCCCGAAGCGCACGTAGAAATCCTGGATGGAGCGCAGCTCGTGCAGGTCCCAGCCCCCGGTGGGGTTGCCTTCGGGGTCGCGCCCTTCGAGGGTGTACCAGAAGATTTGGCCCAGGGCGGTGGCGTCGGGTCCGAGGGTGGGTTGCACGCCCTCGGGCAGGGTGTTGGCGGGCAGGGAGTTGAGTTTTTCCAGAATGCGGGAGCGGCTCCAGTAAAAATCCACCTCGTCCTTGAAGATGACGTAGATGGTGGAGAAGCCGAACATGGAGTTGCTGCGGATGCTCTTCACCCCCGGAATGCCCAGCAAGGCGCTGGTCAGGGGGTAGGTGATCTGGTCCTCCACATCCTGGGGGGAGCGGCCGGGCCAGGGCGTGTACACGATTTGCTGGTTTTCGCCGATATCGGGGATGGCGTCCACGGCCACGGGGTCGCGCGGCAGCCAGTCGAGTTCGAAATCGAAGGGGGCGGTGCTGAGGCCCCAGCCCACGAAGGTCAGCAGCAGGATCCAGGCTACGAGTTTGTTTTCGAGGAAAAACCGGATGGTCGCGTTGAGCATGGTTCGTCTTTCCGTTGGTTGGCGATGACAGCCCCCCGCAGGAGGGCGCAAACGAGTTCAGCCCCTGCGATGCACGAGCACCGAGCGGCAAGGAAAACGGAAGACGAATTCAGAGAAGGAAGGTCTGCAACAGGGCCGGTATGTTGTCGCAGACAATGGGCGGTTTGAAGGTGAGATGAGCGGGTGGAAAACCCGTATCGAGAGCGGGAACCGTCGAGGCGGCAAAAACGGCGACCGGCACGAAAACCGGAACGTTCAACACCGGCAATTCGAACGGCTGCACCAACTGCACCTGCTCCGATTTGTGAAATTCCGCCTGGTCGTCGCAGCAGTTATCGTCGGGTTGGGGCAGGTGGCAGGAGGGGGTGGTGCCGTGGTGGGGGCAAGCGCGCCGGGCGCTGCCGTGGCAGGTCTTGGCGGGCACGTAGAGGCTGACTCTTTTCAGCTCCGTTTGGCAAAAATGCCGGTGCAGCACGAAGCCGCTGGAGCTGAAAAACACCACGAAAGCCAAAGCGATATGTGCCACTCGTGTTGCCAAAGGGTAAAAAATTTGGGCAAATCTAAGGGATGCCGAGCGGGATTGTCAAGGAATCCCCGCATTTCTTGTCCTAAGGGTTCGTTAAAGCCACTCCTCTCTGTAGCGACGATAGGCGGTGGATTTGCGGTTGGTTTAGAATCGGGAGTTCGTTGATCGTTGATCGTTGATCGTTGTTCGTTGGG
>CAZBYX010000326.1:0-4613 GCA_964496055.1 uncultured Saprospiraceae bacterium | reverse complement strand
GCGGCCTAAATTTGCCTATCTTCGCTTCCTTACAACAAAATGCCTCCAGCCATCATGAGGAGCTACACCATCTGCCCGGTCGTCCTGGCCGTTTTGTTTGCCTTCACTTCCTGCAGCCATCGAGAGACCCTTTTCCGCCTGGTGCCGCCCGACGACAGCGGCGTGGAGTTCCGCAACGTCATCCAGGAAGACGAGTTTTTCAACATCCTCAACTACGAGTACCTCTACAACGGGGGCGGCGTCGCCATCGGGGATTTCAACAACGACGGCTGGCAAGACCTCTACTTCACCGGCAACATGGTCGGCAACCGCCTCTACCTGAATCGGGGCGACCTGCGCTTCGAAGACGTCACCGAAAAGGCGGGCGTCGCCGCCGCCGGCAAGTGGAGCACCGGCGTCGCCGCCGTGGACATCAACGCCGACGGCCTGCTCGACCTCTACGTCTGCGCCTCCACCCTGAGCAAACCCGAAGACCGCGCCAACCTCCTCTTCCTCAATCAAGGACCCGACGCCGAGGGCATCCCCACCTTCCGCGAAGCCGCCCATGAGTACGGCATCGCCGACGACGGCTACTCCACCCACGCCGCTTTCTTCGACTACGACAACGACGGCGACCTCGACCTCTACGTCCTCACCAACCAGATCGAGCGCCTGGCCCCCAACAAGTTCCGCTTCAAACGCCTCGACGGCTCCGCCCCCACCACCGACCGCCTCTACCGCAACAACGGCGACGGCACTTTCACCAACGTCTCCCGCGAAGCCGGCATCCTCATCGAGGGCTACGGTCTGGGGCTGGCTATCTTCGACGTCAACCGCGACGGCTGGAAAGACATCTACGTCTCCAACGACTACATCACCAACGACCTGCTCTACGTCAACAACGGCGACGGCACCTTCACCAACAAAGCCGGCACCTACTTCAAGCACACCAGCCACTTCGCCATGGGCAACGACATCGCCGACATCAACAACGACGGCTGGGAAGACATCTACACCCTCGACATGCTGCCCGAAGACAACCAGCGCCAGAAGCAAATCATCCCCGAAAACCGCTTCTCCAAGTACGTCAACTCCGACAAGCTCGGCTACGAGTACCAATACATGCGCAACACCCTGCAACTCAACAACGGCTTCGCCCCCGACGGCCAGCAAAACTTCTCCGAAATCGGGCTCTTCGCCCAGGTGTACGCCACCGACTGGAGCTGGGCACCCCTCTTCGCCGACTTCGACCACGACGGCTGGCGCGACCTCTACGTCACCAACGGCTTCCCCAAAGACATCACCGACCTCGACTTCGCCTCCTACCGCGAAGGCAAAAGCATGGCCTTCTTCAAGGAAGACCTCCTGAACGCCATCCCCCAGGTCAAGATTTCCAACTACGCCTTCCGAAACACCGGCGACCTGCGCTTCCAAAACGTCACCAAAGAGTGGGGCCTCTCCGTCCCCTCCTATTCCAACGGCGCCGCCTACGGCGACCTGGACAACGACGGCGACCTCGACCTGGTGCTCAACAACCTCGACGAGGAAGCCTTCATCTTCGAAAACACCCTCCGGCAGCAAGGCCGCCCCGACGCCAACTACCTGCGCCTGCGCCTGAAAGGCACCCCCCAAAACCCCTTCGGCTTCGGGGCGACGGTCGTCCTCAAGGTCAACGGCTACACCCTCATCAACGAAAACTCGCCCTACCGCGGCTACCTGTCCACCATGGAGCCCTTCCTCCACTTCGGGGTGGGCGCCGCCCGCAAGGTGGACACCCTCATCGTCGAGTGGCACGGTTACCTGCGCCAGGTCCTCACCGATGTGCCCGTCAATCAGGTGCTCGAGCTCCGCATCGAGGACGCCCGCCCCTTCACCCCCGAACCTCCGCGCTACCACCCCCTCTTCCGGGAAATCTCCGATTCGCTGGGCATCCAGTACTACCACTTCGAGCACGTCTTCACCGACTTCAACATCCAGCGGACGGTGCCCCACCAGTATTCCCAGCAAGGACCCGCCATTTCGGTGGGCGACCTGAACGGCGACGGCCGGTTCGACTTCTTCACGGGGGGGTCGCTGGGTGTGGGAGGGAGTTTCGCCCTGCAGGACGACGGCCTCTTCCGGGTGGAATATTTCGGCAAGGACCACGAAAAGAACAAGGAAGACCTCGGCACCCTGCTCTTCGACGCCGACAACGACGGCGACCTCGACCTCTACATCGCCAGCGGCAGCAGCGAGCAGCAGCTCAGCCAGGCCGCCTACCAGGACCGCCTGCTGGTGAACGACGGCCGCGGCGGGTTCGTCGTGGCTTCCAAAGCCCTGCCGCCCATCGCCGTCAGCACCTCCTGCGTCAAAGCCGCCGACTACGACCGCGACGGCGACCTCGATCTCTTCGTCGGGGGGCGCATCGTGCCCGGCGAATACCCCAAACCCACCGACTCCTACATCCTGCGCAACGAATCCGAGCCCGGCAAGCCCCGCTTCGTCAACGCCACCCCCGAGCTCTGCCCCGAATTGCTGGGCATCGGCCTGGTCTCCGATGCCCTGTGGACGGACTTCGACCAGGACGGCTGGATGGACCTGCTGCTCGCCGGCGAATGGATGCCCCTGACCTTCCTGCGCAACAAGGAAGGCATGGCCTTCGAGAACGTAACCGCCGCCACCGGCCTGCAAAACCTAACCGGCTGGTGGAACAGCCTCGCCGCCGGCGACTTCGACGACGACGGCGACCTGGACTACCTCGCCGGAAACCTCGGCCTCAACTCCCACTACCAGGCCTCCGAGGAGCACCCCGTCATGGTCTTCGCCGGCGACTTCGACGACAACGGCGGCTACGACGCCATCGTCGTCGAGTACAAGCCCGACGCCAACGGTGAGCTCAAGCCCTATCCCATGCACAGCAAGGACGACCTGACCAAGCAAATGGTCTGGCTCAAAAAGCGCTTCCTCAAGTACGCCGACTACGGACGCGCCACCATCTACGACCTGCTCACCCCCGAAGAACTCGACAAAGCCATGGTGCTCAAAGCCACCTGGCTGGCCAACAGCTACGTCGAAAACCTCGGCCCCGGGCCCGACGGGTTGCCCCGCTTCGCCCTCAAACCCCTGCCCACCCCCGCCCAACTCGCCCCCCTGTACGGCATGATGGTGCAGGACTTCAACGACGACGGCCGGCTCGACGTCCTGGCCGTGGGCAACTCCTTCGCACCGGAAGTCTTCTGGGGCCGCCTCGACGCCCTGAACGGCCTGCTGCTTTTGGGCGACGGGCGCGGCAATTTCGAGCCCAAAGGCTACGCCGAAACGGGCTTCCTCGTCGGGGGGGACGGCAAGAGCCTTTGCCACCTCCTGCTCGAAGACGGCACCCAGCTCATCCTCGCCGGTCAAAATCAGGGGAAATTGAAGGTCTTCGCCAATCGCCGCAAGCAGAAGTTCCTCCCCCTCGAACCCCTCGATGCCTGGGCGGAGCTCGAATTGACCGACGGCAGCACCCGGCGCGAGGAACTTCACTACGGCCATTCCTATCTTTCGCAATCGGCGCGGGTGTTACTTTTGCCCTCCAATGTGCGCACCGTCCGAATCTTCGATTTTCTCGGTCGGGAGCGCTTGCTGGAAACGCCCGAACAATAGCCCAATCGCATGGCTGAACCACTTCAGGGGGTCTTGCTGGTCAATCTCGGCACCCCCGATGCCCCCGAATGGGGCCCCGTCTATCGCTACCTGAAACAATTTCTGCTCGACCGCCGGGTCATCGATTACCCGTGGCTGGGTCGTCAATTGCTGGTGCGGGGGCTCATCCTGCCGTTTCGCACCTCCAAATCCACCGAGGTGTACCGCCGGCTCTGGACGCCCGAAGGCTCCCCCCTCAAGGTGTACGGGGAGCGCGTGGCGGCGGCCCTGCAGGAGCGGTTGGGGGAAGGGTGGGCGGTCGAGCTGGCCATGCGCTACCAGTCGCCCAGCATCGAGCAAGGATTGGAACGGCTCCTGCGCAAAGGGGTGCGCCGGCTGGTGGTTTTCCCCATGTTTCCGCAGTACGCGAGCGCCACGACGGGCAGCGTGCACGAGGAGGTGATGCGGGTGCTCAGGCGGCAGGAGGTGATTCCGGAACTGCGCCTCGTGCGCGACTACTACGCCGACCCCGGCATGCTGCAAATCTTCGCCGAAAACGCGCGCGCCCTCCAACCCGAGACCTACGACCACATCCTGTTCAGCTACCACGGCCTGCCGCAACGCCAGCTCCGCAAAGCCGATCCAGGTAACCACTGCCTCCAGCGCCCCGACTGCTGCCGCACCCTCGGCGATGCCAACTGGTTTTGCTATTCGGCCCAATGCCACGCCACCACCCGCGCCCTGGCCGAACTCCTGAACCTCACCCCCGAACGCTACACCACCTGCTTCCAGTCCCGCCTCGGCAAAGAAGTCTGGACCCAACCCTACACCAGCGACGTCATCGCCGAGCGCGCCCGTCACGGCGACAAGCGCCTGCTCGTGCTTTGTCCCGCCTTCGTCGCCGATTGCCTCGAAACCACCATCGAAATCGGGGTCGAGTACAGGGAAGAATTCCTCGAACGAGGCGGCGAAACGCTCGACCTCGTGCCCAGCCTCAACGACCACCCCCAATGGGTGGAGACCATCGCCCG
>CAZBYX010000325.1:2022-4623 GCA_964496055.1 uncultured Saprospiraceae bacterium | reverse complement strand
ACGCGCGAACGCCGCTCGCGAGGGCTTTCGAAAGGACAGCCGCGTTCGCAAGTGCGGCAGAATTCGGGGGCGTCGACGGGAGCTTCCAACGATTTCGTATCCTTGCGGGAGCGGAAACGGAAAACCTGCTCGGCATGAAGCTCGTCCGTGTTTTTTTTCTCTTCCTTCTGATTTTGTGGGTCTTGCTGGCGGTGCTGTTCCTGGCGCCGCCACCGGAGCATGCGACCGGCGTTCCTCATCCGGAGGTGGACAGCATGTTGCACAGCGGGGAAAGCCTGGCGCTGCGCCCCCTGCATCGGTGGCTGGGCTGGGGTTTCGGCATGGGCATCATAGGCATCTTCGCGTTTTTCCTCTTGCTGGGCACGCGCCGGCGAGGGGGTTGGGGGCGGCTGAAAGGCTGGCTGGCGGCGGGTTTCCTGCTTTACGGCGCGGTGTTCAGTGCGCTGGTTTTTGCGCATTGGGACTACGCCCTGCACGGTCGGGTGGGCTGGTTTCTGGGCTTTCCGCTGCCCACCGCCTGGATGCTGTTCGGAATGCTCTTCGCACCGGGGTTTTTCGTGGCGCTTTACGTGCTGGGCTTCCGGCGCTGGATATATGAGGAGGTGAAAAACGGTCCCTGAGACCCACCAACTCGAGAAGAGACTTCGCGCGTACAGGAGGCAAACTCAAACCCAATCCGCGCCCCCTCCCTTTTCCCTCCCTGAAAACCCGAACCCATTGCTATGGAGGCTTCCCGTCAAATCATCATATTGTCCTCGCTGGGGTTGTACCTGCTGCTCTGTGTGGCCGTGGGGGTTTGGGCCTTGCGGCGCACCCACAGCGCGCGCGACTTTTTCGTAGCGGGGCGGGATCTGGGCATCGTGGTCACGGCCTTTGCGGTGTTTTCGAGCACCCTGAGCGGCTTCGGGTTCGTGGGCGGGCCCGGGCTGGTGTACCGCATGGGCATGAGTTCGGTGTGGATGGTGGTGTGCATCCTGATGGGCTTCAGCATATCCACCTACTGCCTGGGCAAGCGGCTGCGGCTGTTGGCCGAGGTGGGCGACTGCCTCTCCCTGCCCGATGTGGTGGGGGTGCGGTACGGGCGCAACAGCACCCGCGGGCTTACGGCCCTGGCCATCCTGCTGGGCGTGCTGGGTTACCTGGCCACCCAAATCCTCGCCATGGCGGTGGTCTTGCGCGACCTGCTCGATGCCACGCCCTGGCTGCAGGGCATCAGTCTGGAAGCCTGCATGCTTCTGTCCTGCTCCATCCTGGTGTTTTACAGCGTCACGGGGGGCATCGTGGCCTCCGTGTACACCGACCTGATTCAGGGCGGGGTGATGATGCTGGCGGCGGTGCTCATCTTCCTGACGGTGGTTTTTACCTTCGAGGGAGGCTTCCGCGAAATGAACGGCATCATCCTGGCCGACGACCCCGAAGCCATCGGCCCCTGGGGCACGCTGGGCATGGTCGGCAGCCTTTCGTGGTTTCTGGCCTTCGGGTTGGGGGGTTCGGGGCAGCCCCACGTGGTGACGAAGTTCATGATGAACCGCCGCATCCGGGACTTGCGCTTCATCCTGCCGGTGTCCATCGTGGGGTATTTGTTTTCGGCGCTGTTGTGGATCAGCATCGGGCTTGTCATGCGGGCCCTGGTGCTCAGCGGCGGGCACCCGCCCCTGGAAAGCGCCGACGCCGCCGCGCCTCAGTTCCTGCAGCACTACGCCCACCCCATTCTGGCAGGGGTGGTGTTCGCGGGCCTGTTCGCCGCCATCATGTCCACGGCGGATGCCTTTCTGAACATCGGCACCGCGGCCGTCATGCACGACCTGCCCAAAGCCTTCGGTAAGACGGTGAAAAACGAGCTGCTCTGGGCACGCCTCACCACCGTGCTGCTCACCGTGCTGGCCGCCTCCTTTGCCCTCTACACGGGCGACCTCATCGCCATCCTGGGCGCTTTCGGCTGGGGCACCTTTGCGGCGGCGCTCGTTCCGGTCGTCACCCTGGGCTTCAACTGGAAGGGCGCCACCCCCTTCGCCGCCAACGTCGCCATCCTCGTCAGTCTGGGGGTCAATTTCTTCTTCAAACTCTTCGACATCCGCCTGCCCTACGGCTTCGACCTCGGCGCCTTCTCCCTGCTGCTCTCCCTCACCCTCTTCATCGGCCTCTCCCTGCTCGGCAAACCGCCCCCCCTGCCCCCCGAAGTGGAAAAGGCAATGGATGCGTGAAGGCGATGTCGAAGGTCAGTGTCGGTGTGACTTGAAGTCACGCCGACACTGACACCGGGATGGGAAACAATTTCCCTACCTTTGAAAAGACAATTGCGCGAACCCGTGGAAATCATCAATCGCCATCGAAAGGAGTTGGAGCGAGCCTGCGCCAGGTATCGGGTGAAAGCCCTTTATGTTTTCGGGTCGGTGTTGTCTGAGCGTTTCCATCCAGAAAGCGACATTGATTTCCTGGTTGCCATCGATTCAAACGACCCGCTCGAATATGCCGAGCTCTATTTTGCCCTCAAATTCGAACTGGAGCGCATCTTCCAACGGAAAATCGACCTACTCGAACTAAAAGCCCTCCGAAACCAACGATTCAAAAGCATCATCGATAAGGAAAAGATTCTGGTCT
>CAZBYX010000325.1:0-1922 GCA_964496055.1 uncultured Saprospiraceae bacterium | reverse complement strand
CTCAAACCTCCTCCAACCAGGCTTCCTCCAGTTCCACGGTCAGGTGGTTGCTGCTGAGCAGGCGGCTGCGCAGGCTCTGGATTTTGGGCAACTCGTACTCGAAGAAAAAGTCGAGGGTGAGGAGCTTGCCCCGGTAGAAGGCATCCGTCTGGGGGCTGTCTTCGTTTGCGAGCCCCTGAACGGCGGCGATGCCCTGACGGAGCCACTGCCAGGCCACGGCGATGTGCCCGAAGCATTCGAGGTAGAGCACTGCGTCGGCGAGGAAGTATTCGGGGGGGCGGGTTTGAGCCAGGCGGGCGAGGTGTTGGGTGACGGTTTGAAGGGTTTGGAGGGCTTCGCCCAGGGCCTCGGCGTGGGGTTGGAGGCGCTCGTGTTCGGCGGCCCGGGCGATGGTTTCCGACACCTCCCCGGCGAAGAGCTTCAGGGCGCGCCCGTCGTGGAGGAAGACCTTGCGCCCCAGCAGGTCGAGGCCGTGGATGCCGGTGGTGCCTTCGTAGATGGCGTTGACGCGGATGTCGCGGTAGTACTGTTCGAGGGGGAAGTCGGTGGTGTAGCCGGCGCCGCCGAGCACCTGCATGCCCATGCTGACGGAGAGGTTGCCCATTTCGGCGGGCCAGGACTTGCACACGGGGGTGAGCAATTCGAGCAGCAGGTGGGCGTCTTCGCGTTCTTCGGGGCTGCCGTAGTGGCTGCGGTCGAAGTAGAGGCTGCACTGCACGAGCAGGGCGATGCTGCCCTCCACCACGGCTTTCTGAAAGAGGAGCATGCGTCGCACGTCGGCGTGCTCGATGATGGGCACGGGGGGCAAGGTGGGGTCCTTGCGGGAGGGGTGACGCCCCTGCGCGCGCTCGCGGGCGTACTGCAGGCTGGCGTGGTAGGCTGCCGAGGCCATGCCGGCGGCCATGTTGCCCGTGCCGATGCGGGCTTCGTTCATCATCTGGAACATGTAGGCCAGCCCCTTGTGGGGCTCCCCGACGAGCCAGCCGCGGCAGTCGCCCCCTTCGCCCAGCATCAGGTGGGCGGCGACGTAGCCGCGCTGCCCCATCTTTTCGAACAGCCCAGCCGTAGTCACGTCGTTGGGCACCAGCCTCCCCCCTTCGGGCCGCAGCTTGGGCACTACGAACAGGCTGACCCCCTTCGTGCCCGGGGGCGCCCCTTCGATGCGAGCCAGCAGGAGGTGCACCACGTTTTCGGCGTGGTCGTGATCGCCGCCGGAAATGAAAATCTTCTGCCCGCGCAGGCGGTAGAAGCCCGCCTCGTCGGGCACGGCGGTGGTGCTGAGGTCCATCAGGGAGCTGCCGGCCTGGGGTTCGGTCAGGGCCATGGTGCCCTGCCAGCGCCCGGCGAACATGTGGGGCACGTAGGTTTCTTTCAGCTCGGGGCTGCCGTATCGGCGTATGAGCCCCGCCGCGGACTGGGTCAGCAGGGCGTAGGAAGCGGCATTGCCGTTGGCGCTGTACAGTACGAAGAGGCAAGCCTGTAGGAGCGTCCAGGGCATTTGCTGCCCCCCTTCCTCGAAATCCGCCGGGGCGCTGATCCAGCCGCCCTCGGCCATGGCGCGAATGGCGTCGCCCAGGGCCGGCAGGGTGTGCACCCGCCCGTTTTCGAGGCGTACCTTGTGGGTGTCCATCTCCCGGTAGATGGGAAAGAAATGCTGGTCGGCGAGCTGCTTGGCGGCTTCGAGGGCCATGTCCATCGCCTCGCGGTCGTAGTCGGCGAAGCGCTCGATTCGGGGCAGGGTTTCCTGTACCCCAAAGACTTCGAACAAGAGAAAGCGCAAAGTGCGCAGGCTGACGTATTCCCGGGCCATATTTTTTTGCCCAAAGAAAGGAAAAAGAGCGGGGACGGTGGGTGGACGGTGGGTTTACAATGGGTGGACGATGGGTGGACGGTTGGAGGTTTGGGGTTTGGGGGTTTGGGGG
>CAZBYX010000324.1:0-4666 GCA_964496055.1 uncultured Saprospiraceae bacterium | reverse complement strand
GGGCTGGGAGACAATTTATTTCCATTTGTCTCCATCTATTTCCAGGTGTTTCAAGTTCTTTCCCATCGCGCACCCCTGAAACCGTGAAACCCTGAGACCGTGAAACCCTGAAACCTCGAAACCCTGAAACCGTGAAACCTGATTCTGACTACCCCCAAACCCAACCTCTCACCCCACACCCTCCCTTCGATTTTACAGTTTTACAGTTTTACAGTTTTACGATTTTACAATTGAGGGAGGATTTGGCGATTTGGCGATTTGACGTGGGGGTGTGGGTTTGGGGGTCCTGAACCGCAGTGCTCCGCAGCTTTTTTCGCAGTTGACCGCAGAGGGTGGGAGTGCGGGCGGGAGGACAATTTATTTCAACCTGTCTCCACCTATTTCCATTTGTTTCGATGTCTCTGCGGTTCAAACAAACCCAAGGCCTCAAACCCTATACCCTCCCTTCGATTTTACGGTTTTACGGTTCAGCGATTTTACAGGCAATCTATTTCCACCTGTCTCCACCTATTTCCATTTGTTTCAATGTCTTGCCCACCGTACCCCCACCTTTTCACACCTTGAACTCCAGGAGGAATTGCCGGACCAGCTCATCGAATTCGGGGCCTTGGCCGAAGAGAAACTCCACCCGGATGGGCAGGACGAAGACGGGCAAGCGGTTTTTTGGGAGGTAGGAGCGGTGGAGCTCCAGGCGCATGGCGTCCTTTTCGGTGGTCAGGATGATTTTTTTGGGGCTTTCGAGGTGGTCGAAGTGGCGTTTGATTTGGGCTACGTCGTAGCGGCTGAAGTAGTGGTGGTCTTCGAATTCGAGGCTTTTGACCTCGGCCACTTGGGTTTGGAGGAAATCGAGGAGGTATTCGGTGCGGGCGATGGCGCTGACGAGCAGGACCTCCCAGTCGTTTTCCAGGAGGGTGGTGTAGCGGCGGTCGAGCAGGTAGTAGGGGCGGCCGTAGCGGTAGCGGGAGAAGAAGACTTTTTGGTGGGGCAGGGGTTGCAGCTCGGCGAGGAGGGTTTCGGCTTGCTCGCGGCTCAGGTCGGGGGGGCATTTGCTCACGATGAGCACATCGGCGCGGCGGTAGGCGCCGGGCCACTCGCGCAGGCGCCCGGCGGGCAGCAGGAAATCGCGCGTGAAAGGATGGCTGTACTCGGTGAGCAGGATGTTGAGGCCCGGTTTCACGCTGCGGTGCTGGAAGGCGTCGTCCAGCAGGACGAGCTCCACTTCGGGGTGGCTCTTCAGCATTTCGGGGATGCCGAGGGCGCGGTCTTCCACCACGACCACCACGGCTTCGGGGAACTTCCGCTTGAACTGGAGGGGCTCATCGCCGACGGTTTCTGCGGAGTCGCGGGTGCTGACGTAGCGGAAGCCTTTGGTCTTGCGGCCATAACCCCGGCTGAGCACCGCCACATCGAGGTGTTTGATGAGCAGGCGCAGGAGGTATTCGATGTGGGGGGTCTTGCCGGCCCCTCCGACGGTCAGGTTGCCCACCCCGATGACGGGGAGGTTGAAGCGCACCCCTTTGAGCAAGCCCTGGCGGTAGAAGAAGTCCGTCAAACTCACTCCCAAACCGTAGAGCAGGCTGAAGGGCAGGAGCAGGGCGCGGGCAAGGGGGTTGCGTACCATGGCGCAAAGCTAACAAGCCGGGTGGGTTTGGGGGGAAGCGGGAAGGGGAAGGACTCAGGCCCGGTTGGCGGGTTTTTGGAGGGCGGGGGGAGGCTGGTCTTGCAGGCGGCGGTTTTTGAGGTGGGTGCCCCATTTTTCGAGCAATTCCTTGACGATGCCCGGCTTGAGGGGTTTGCTGGCGTAATCGTTCATGCCGGCCTCGAGGCAGGCGGCGCGGTCTTCGGCCATGGCGTTGGCCGTCATGGCGATGATGATGGGGCGGTCGGCTTCGGGGAAGCGCCGCACGATTTCGCGCGTGGCGCTCAGCCCGTCCATTTCGGGCATCTGGACGTCCATGAGGACGATGTCGTAGGATTGGCGCATCAGGCATTCGAGGGCTTCCTTGCCGTTGCCGGCATGGTCGGCGGTGTAGCCCAGCTTCTTCAGCAGGAACATGATGAGCTGGAGGTTGATGGGGTTGTCTTCGGCGACGAGGATGCTCAGGGGCAGGCGCTCGCCGAGCGGGCGGTCGTCCTGGGCGGGTGGTTTTCCGGGTTGTTCGCTCGGGCTGAGGCGCCGCACGGGCCCCTGCACGATGGCTTCGCGCAGGCTGCGCATGCTGGGCGGGTTGTGCAGGGCCAGGAGTTTTTGCTCGCCCAGCTCCTCGAAGCCCGAATAGCTTTTCTCCCGACCCCAGATGACGATGGGTACCGTGGTGGGAATGTTCTCCTGGCGGAGGAAGTCCAATAGCCCCTTGGAACTCTGGAAGCGGCCCACGTCGGCGATGACCAGGTCTGGAGACTCGCCCTGAACGGGCACGCGCAAGGTCTTCAGCCCCCACTGAGCCAGGTTGGAAGCGCAAATGCGGTCGAAGACGGGGTGGGCGCTCAGAATCAGCACCCGGCGGATTTTGGGCGCCTCCAGCAGGCGGCTCTTCGTGCTGACCTCCTCGAATTGCAGGGTGAAACTGAAAGTGGTGCCCTGCCCTTCCTCGCTGCTCACCCAGATTTCGCCGCCCATCATGTGGACGAGCTTCTTGCAGATGGCCAGGCCCAAACCCGTACCCCCAAACCGCCGGTTGATGGAGGCGTCCACCTGGCTGAACTCCCGGAAAAGTTGCTTTTGCTTGTCGCGCGGAATGCCGATGCCGGTGTCCACGACCTCGAACTGCAAAACCGCACCCGTTTTCCCCTCGTTCCCCTCCAGGGTCTTCTTCTTGCTGACCCGGATGAGCACATACCCCTTGGAGGTGAATTTCAGCGCGTTGTTCACCAGGTTGGTCATGATTTGCTTGACCCGCACCACATCCCCCAACACTTTGATGGGCACGCCCGGCTCGAGCTCGTAGAAGAGGAGCAGCCCGGCTTTTTCCGCCCGACCGCTGAACAGGTCCAGCACTTCCTCCACTGCGCGTTCCACGTTGAAGTAAACCTGCTCCAGCTCCATGGCCCCGGATTCGATCTTCGAAAAGTCGAGGATGTCGTTGATGATGGCCATCATGTTCTCGCCGCTGATGCGGATGGTCTCCACGTATTTGCGCTGCTCGTCCGTCAATTGGGTTTGGGAAAGCAGGCTGGTCATGCCGATGACCCCGTTCATGGGGGTGCGGATTTCGTGGCTCATGGTGGCCAGGAACTGCGACTTGGCTTTGGCCCCGGCGCGGGCTTCTTCCGCCAGCCGATTGAAATGCTTGGACAGCTTCTGCACGATGATGAGCGACTGGAAGAAGAAAAAGAGGTTCACCCCGATGAAGTTGACCCCTTTGGTGATTTCCACTACCCCGTAGTAATTGGCGATGTTCATCATGAGCACAATGAACAGTGCCAGGATGCTCAGGATGCCAAAGACAGCCTCCCAGCGGTGCCCTTTCAGCGAACGCACCACCACGAAGCATCCGTAAGCGATGGCGACCACTACCAGGGGCAGGTAGTAGTAATTGACGGTGGTGTAGAAGCGGCTGTCGGTCGTCAGGGCCAGCAAGACCATCACGGCGCTCACCCCTTGCACGAAGCGGGTGAATTTCATGGAAAATTTTTCCATGAACACCAGGCGGAAATACTCGATGAAAAAGATGACCGAGAAATAGACGGTGAGGTATTCCAGGCGCAGGGCAATGCTCCAGTCCAGGTTGGGCACGAACTCGTGGAGCAGGAAGTCGCCGGTGGCCATGGTGCGGTAGGCATACACCAGGCAGAAGAGGGCGAAGAAGAAAATGGACGTTTCGCGGCGCACGACCCAGAACAGCCCCAGGAAGAAAACGCCCCCCATGATGAGGGCCCCCGTCATGAGCAGGTCGTACACCAGGCTGCGCTCGTGCAGCCGGGCGATGGTCTGGCTGCTGCCCAGCACGATGGGCCGCAGGATGCCGCCTTTGTAATCGTGGAAATTGGCGATTTGCAGCACCAGCTCCAGGGTGTCGTTGTCGGGATGGAAGCTGAGGGTGCGGACGGCCTTGTGGGGGCGGGTGGTTTGAGGGGTTTTGCCGACCAGCCCATCGCTGGCCATCAGCCGGCCGTTGACGAAGAGCTTGTAGCTGGAATAGCATTCGGGCATGCGAATGCCGAGGACGGGCAGGTTGTCGGGCAGCTTCAGAAGCAGGCGCAAGGTGACGAACCCCGTGGAAGGCAGCCGGTGGCCCAGCAGCGTGCATTCGTTCCAGAGGAAAGGCAACTGGACGGCCGTGTCGGGCAAGATGTCCCGCCGCTCGAAATCCCTGGGATTGAGCAGTTGCATCCAGTAGAATTCCCAACCCCGGTTGAGCTGAACGGTGTCGCCGGCGCTGAAATCCACCCCGGACAAATCCCATACCTCGGGCCTTGGGTCCTGCAGTGGCTGGGCCGCAATGCTCGTGCCCATCAGGCTCAGGTAGAGCCAAACGAGCGTTCGTATGGGAGTTAGCCGAGTCATTTTCCTCCCAATCCTAACAAGTATCGTGCAAAAAGCCGTCGCAAGCTGCTGCCGCCCCTTCGCCTGTCGGGCGGCGAACGAAACCCTGTGACAGGAAATCCCGGCTAAAACCTTCAGGAGCGGGGGCGGCGGGGTAGGGGGAGGCGTCGGTTCAGGGGG
>CAZBYX010000323.1:0-4786 GCA_964496055.1 uncultured Saprospiraceae bacterium | reverse complement strand
CCAACGAACAACGAACAACGAGCAACGAACAACGAACAACGAGCAACGAACAACGTATTGCCGGGGGCGTTCAGCGGGTGGTTTGGTTGAGGGCGGCGTCGCGCAGGCGTTGGAGGAAGGGGGAGGCGAAGATGAAGTTGCGCAGGGTTTCGTTGTCGCTTTCGAGCACTTCGCTTTTGTTGCCCGTCCAGGCGAGTTGGCCGTTGTGGAGCAGGGCGATGTTGTCGCCGATTTCCATGACGGAGTTCATGTCGTGGGTGTTGATGACGGTGGTGATGTTGTGCTCGTGGGTGATGTTGGAGATGAGCTCGTCGATGAGCAGGGCGGTTTTGGGGTCGAGCCCGGAGTTGGGTTCGTCGCAGAAGAGGTATTCGGGGTTGAGGACGATGGCGCGGGCGATGCCGACGCGCTTTTGCATACCGCCGGAGATTTCGGAGGGGAACTTGTCGTTGACGCCGCTGAGCTCGACGCGCTCCAGGCACCAGTCCACGCGTTTGCGTTTCTCGGCCGCCGTCCAGTTGGTGAACATATCGAGGGGGAAGCGGATGTTTTCCTCGACGGTCATGGAATCGAACAGGGCGCTGCCCTGGAAGAGCATGCCCATTTTCATGCGCAGCTCGCGAACCTGCATTTTGTCGAGGCTGAAGAAGTCCACGTCGTCGTACCAGACCTTGCCGGATGTGGGTTTGTGCAAGCCGACGAGGATTTTGAGCAGGACGGTCTTGCCGGCGCCGCTGCGCCCAATGATGAGGTTGTTCTTTCCCTTTTCGAAGGTCAGGCTGATGCCTTTGAGCACCTCTTGGTCGTCGAAGGATTTGTATATGTTTTCCGCTCGAATCATGCCATAGCCTTAGCCCGTCAGCAGCAGGGCAATGAGGAAATCCGCCACCAGAATGAGGACGTTGCTGTACACCACCGCCAGGGTGCTGGCGCGCCCCAGCTCGATGCTCCCCCCCGTGACGAAGTAGCCCTGAAAGCAGGACACGGTGGTGAGGATGAAGGAAAAGACCGCCGCCTTGACGTACATCATGGTCACGTTGTAGGGGTCGAAGAAGGAGCGCAGCCCCCGCACGTATTCGTCGTTGGTCAATTCGCCGGGCAGCACAACGGCGGCATAGCCCCCGATGACGGCCACATAAGCGGCCAGGGTGACGAGCATGGGGATGACCACCAGGGAGGCCACGATCTTGGGCAAGACCAGATAAGCCGAAGTGTTCACCCCCATGATTTCCATGGCGTCGATGTGCTCTTTCTGGCGCATGCCGCCCAGCTCGGCGGCCATGTTCGAGCCCACCTTACCCGCCAACACCAGACAGGTGATGGTCGGCGCCGACTCGATGATGGCCAAATCCCGAACGATGTACCCGATGTAGTAGCGCGGCACGAGCGTGCCGTCCAGCTGGTAGGAGAACTGCACCGCCGTGACGGCCCCGATGAAGATGCTGATCAGCCCCACCACCGTCAGCGAGCCGATGCCGATGTCTTCCATCTGGCGCAGGGTCTCCTTCCAGTACATGCTCCACTTCTCGGGGCGGGAGAAGACCGTGCCCATCCAGACGATGTAGCGGCCCAGCGATTCGAGGATGTTGAGGTTCATAAGCACTCGGGAAAGGAGGGCAAAATTAGGGTTATTTTCCCCAACCTGCGCCCCAGCCTTTCCGCTTCCACTCCTGCCATCGTTGTGCCGACGTTCGATTACCTTTGCGGATTCGCATTGAATCAACCACGATATGAACGAACAAGGTGGAAACGGCCGGGCGGCGCAAGCCCCCGAACTCTTCGAGGAGGCGTACATCGAAATCATCGGCGCGCGGGAGCACAACCTCCAGGACATCGATGTGCGCATCCCGCGCAACAAGCTGGTGGTCATCACCGGCATCAGCGGCAGCGGGAAATCCTCCCTGGCCTTCGACACCATCTATGCCGAGGGGCAACGCCGCTACATGGAGACCTTCACCGCCTACGCCCGCCAGTTCATCGGTGAGATGGAGCGCCCCGACGTGGAGCAAATCACGGGCCTGAGCCCGGTCATCAGCATCGAACAGAAGACCACCAGCCGCAACCCGCGCTCCACCGTCGGCACCGTGACGGAGGTGTACGACTTCATGCGCCTGCTCTTTGCCCGCGCCGGCGAAGCCTGGAGCTGGAAGACGGGCAAAAAGATGGTGCGCTACACCGAAGAGCAGATGCGCGAGCAAATCCTGCACGATTTCTCGGGGCGCCGGGCTCTGTTGCTCGCCCCCCTCATCCGCGGGCGCAAAGGCCACTACCGCGAGCTCTTCGAGCAGGTGCGCAAGCAGGGCTACGCCAAAGTGCGCGTGGACGGCGAAATCCTCGACATCGTTCCCGGCATGCAGGTGGACCGCTACAAAGTGCACGACATCGAGGTGGTGGTGGACCGCCTGCGCATCAGCCCCGAGCGCGCCGAACGCCTCCACGCCAGCCTCCAAACCGCCCTCAAAATGGGCAACGGCCTCGTCCAGCTCCTCGACCCCGACAGCGGAGAGCTGCGCAACTACAGCCGCCACCTGATGGACCCCGAAACGGGTCTGAGCTACGAAGAACCCTCCCCCAACACCTTCTCCTTCAACTCCCCCTACGGCGCCTGCCCCCACTGCAAGGGCCTGGGGCAGGTGAACCGGGTGGACCTCCAGCGCGTCATCCCCGACGACAGCAAGAGCATCAACCAGCAGGGCATCGTGCCCTTCGGCGAAGTGCGCGACAACATCACCTTCAAACAACTGCGCGCCCTGGCCAAAAAGTACGGCTTCACCTTCTCCACCCCCATCCGCGACATCCCCGAAAAAGCCCTCAACGTCATCCTCTATGGCGGGGAGAAAAAAGAAAAAGGCCAGAAATCGGAGCTGGCCGTCACCATGAGCTATGCCTCCCAGAATGAGTACGTGTACAACCTGGCCTACGAGGGGCTGCTCAATATGCTGCAGCGCTGGTACGAGAACTCCAGCTCGGAGAAAATCCGCCGCTGGGCCGAAGAGTTCATGGTGGTGGACACCTGCCCCGAATGCCAGGGCATGCGCCTGAAGCGCGAATCGCTGCACTTCAAAATCGACGGGAAGAACATCGCCGAGCTGGCGGAGATGGACCTCTCGGAGCTGGCCGAATGGTTCGAGGGGCTGGAGGAGCGCCTCAGCGAGCGCCAGCGCGCCATCGCCCGCGACGTGCTCAAGGAAATCCGCCTGCGGCTCGGATTCCTCCTGCACGTAGGGCTGGACTACCTCACCCTGAACCGCCCCGCCCGCACCCTCTCCGGCGGCGAATCGCAACGCATCCGCCTGGCCACCCAGATCGGCTCCCAGCTCACGGGCATCACCTACATCCTCGACGAGCCCAGCATCGGCCTGCATCAGCGCGACAATCACCGCCTCATCGAAGCCCTCAAAGAGCTCACCCACATCGGCAACACCGTCCTCGTCGTCGAGCACGACAAAGACATCATGCTGGCCTCCGACTACCTCATCGACCTCGGACCCGGCGCCGGCAAACACGGGGGTCGCGTCGTCGCGCAGGGCACCCCCGACACCCTGCTCCAGCAGGACACCCTCACCACCCGTTACCTCAACCGGCAACGCCGCATCGAGCTGCCGAAAAAACGCCGCAAAGGCAACGGCAAGTGGCTCGAGCTCCTCGGCGCCTCGGGCCACAACCTCCAGAACGTGGACCTGCGCATCCCCCTGGGCACCTTCACCTGCATCACGGGGGTCAGCGGCAGCGGCAAGTCCAGCCTCATCAACGAAACCCTCTACCCCATCCTCAGGCAGCACTTCTACAAAAGCCTCAAACGCCCCCTGCCTTACCGCGAAATCCGCGGACTGGAGCACCTCGACAAAGTTATCGAAATCGATCAGTCGCCCATCGGGCGCACCCCCCGCTCCAACCCCGCCACCTACACGGGGGTGTTCACGGAAATCCGCAAGCTCTTCACCGGCCTGCCCGAAGCCAAAATCCGGGGCTACAAGCCGGGGCGCTTCTCCTTCAACGTCAAAGGGGGGCGCTGCGAAACCTGCCAGGGCAGCGGCATGCGCGTCATCGAGATGAACTTCCTGCCCGACGTCTATGTGGAGTGCGAAACCTGTCTGGGGCGGCGCTACAACCGCGAGACCCTCGAGGTGCTCTACAAAGGCAAGTCCATCAGCGATGTGCTCGACATGACGGTGGACGAGGCCGTCGAATTCTTCGCCAACATCCCCAAGATTCATCGCAAGATGAAAACCCTGCAAGACGTGGGGCTGGGCTACATCACCCTCGGGCAGCAAGCCACCACCCTGAGCGGGGGCGAAGCCCAGCGCGTCAAACTCGCCGAAGAGCTCAGCAAACGCGCCACCGGCAACACCTTCTACATCCTCGACGAGCCCACCACGGGCCTGCACTTCGAAGACATCCGCCACCTGCTGGCGGTGCTCAACCGCCTGGTGGACAAGGGCAATACCGTCGTCGTCATCGAGCACAACCTCGACGTGGTGAAAATCGCCGACCACATCGTGGACCTCGGCCCCGAAGGCGGCCGCGGCGGCGGGCGCATCGTCGCCGAAGGCACCCCCGAAGAAGTGGCCCGCTGCCCCGAAAGCCACACGGGGCGCTTCCTGCGCCGCGAACTGGAAAGCGAAATCACCGAATCCTAAACCCGACGAATGGCAATTGGAAGGAAAATGAAACAGGTAGAAATAGGTGGAGACAAATGGAAATAGATTGTCTCCAACCCGCGCTCTTTCCTGTAAAATCGTAAAACTGTAAAACCGTAAAATCGAAGGGAGGGTGTGGGGCGAGA
>CAZBYX010000322.1:1540-4849 GCA_964496055.1 uncultured Saprospiraceae bacterium | reverse complement strand
ACCTGAGCCACCTGGAATCCAAAGCCCGCCGAAAAATCATCTGGCAAGGAGAAGGCCTGTGGGATTGATGCCCCCCGTAGCGGATAGCTCCATTTGTGAAATCGTCAAATCGTAAAACCGTCAAATCGCCATGGTGTGGGGGGGGGTTGTTGGTTGTTCGTTGTTCGTTGGCTCGTAGCTCGTGGCTCGTAGCTCGTGGCTGGTGGCTCGTTGGGTGTACGATGGGTGCGCAATGGGTTGTTTGGGTTGGGGTTTGGGAGTGGTACTCGGTGGAACTCTGTGCCTTCTCGGTGCTCCTCTGTGTAGCAGAACGCCCCCGCGCCCTCGCTGCACACCCTCCCCTCAATTTTACAGTTTTACAGTTTTACGATTTTACTTAAAAATCCACTCGTTGAGCAGGTTTTCGAACCGTTCCTGGCGGCCGCTGGTCAAGGGGGGGGCCCCCCATTCGTGGGCGAGGCGGGCCAAGGCTTCGAGGGCGAGCTCTCCTTTCTCGAAGGCTTGCCCTTCGGGGGATTGGAAGGAGGCGTAGCGTTCTTCCAGCCATTGGAGGTAGGGGGATTGTTCGAGGAGGGCATGTGCGATGAGGAGGGCTTTGGCGAAGGCGTCCATGCCGCCGATGTGAGCGAGGAAGAGGTCTTCCAGGTCGGTGCTGTTGCGTCGGGTTTTGGCGTCGAAGTTGATGCCGCCGCCCTGGAAGCCGCCGCTGCGCAAGATGACGAGCAGGGCTTCCACCAGCTCGGGCACATTCATGGGGAACTGGTCGGTATCCCAGCCGTTCTGGTAATCGCCGCGGTTGGCGTCCATGCTTCCGAGCAAACCGGCATCGGCGGCGACCTGGAGCTCGTGCTGGAAGGTGTGTTGCGCCAGGGTGGCGTGATTGACCTCCACGTTGAGTTTGAAGTCGTCCAGCAAGTCGAATTCGCGCAGGAAGCCGATGACGGTGGCGCAATCGAAGTCGTATTGATGCTTGCTGGGCTCCATGGGTTTGGGTTCGATGAAGAAATTGCCTTCAAAGCCCTGCGAGCGGGCGTAATCGCAAGCCATGTGCAGGAAGCGCGCCAGGTGTTCCCGTTCCCTTTTCATGTCGGTGTTCAGCAGGCTGAGGTAGCCTTCGCGCCCGCCCCAGAAGACGTAGTTTTCCCCGCCCAGTTTGAGGGTGACATCCAAGGCGTTTTTGACCTGGGCGGCGGCGTGGGCGACCACCCGGAAGTCAGGATTGGTTGCGGCGCCGTTCATGTAGCGGGGATGGGCGAAAAGGTTGGCCGTTCCCCAGAGCACCCGCACGCCGGAGGCTTTCTGTTTTTCCAGGGCATAGTCGGAAATCAAGCTCAGTCGGCGCTCCGATTCGGCGAGGGACTCCCCCTCCTCGACGAGGTCGTAGTCGTGGAAGCAATAGAAAGGCACCCCCAGCTTGGTGATGAACTCGAAGGCGGCGTCCATCTTGTCTTTGGCGCGCTGGATGGGGTCGGCTGCCTGCAACCAGGGGAAATTTTTGGTGGGTGCGCCGAAGGGGTCGCTGCCGGTGTTGCAGAAGGAGTGCCAGTAAGCCACGGCGAATCGGAAATGCTCGCGCATGGTCTTTTCGCCCACGAGGCGGTCTTCGTCGTACCACTTGAAAGCAAAGGGGTTGTCGGAGTCTTTGCCTTCGTAATGAACCTGCTCGATGCCGGGGAAATAGGTTTTGTCGCCGAGGACGATGTTCAGGTGCCGACTCATGGTGTCGTGGATTTTCGTGAACGAGGAAAGCGGGCAGCGGAAAACGCTGTTCCCTGCCCGGCCAAAGATAGCTCAGGCGGGGAGACGGGCAAGGATGTGTTGGAGGTCTTCGCGCCAGCGGAGGAAAGCCTCCCGGAGGGGGCTGGGTGGGGGTGGGGGTTCGTAAACCCGAATGGGCTGCGGTCGCCCCCCGGTGCGCAGGGAATCGTACAGCCCGGCCCCCAGACCGGCGGCCCGGGCGGCACCGACGGCACCCGTGGTGTCGAGCAATTCGATGCGGCAGCCCAGCAAGGAGGCGATGGTTTCGGAGAAAATGCGCGAGCGGAAAAGGTTGTCGTTGCCTGCCCGCAGAGTGCTCAGGTCCAGGCCCAGTTCCTGCAGGATTTCCATCCCCTGTGCGAAGGCGAAAGCCACCCCTTCGAGGGCGGCCCGCAGCAGGTGGGAGCGGGTGTGGCGGTTGAGGTCGAGGTGGAGGAGCTGGGCGCCGGGGAAAGCGTTTTCGAGCATGCGCTCGGGGCCGTTGCCGAAGGGCAGGAGGGTCAGCCCGTCGGCTCCCGGGGGCGCCTGTTCGGCGAGGGCTTCCATGGAATCGTAGCTGAGCGCTCCGCCCAGGGATTGCTTCCGCAGCCAGGCATACAGGATGCCCGCTCCGTTGATGCACAGCAGGATGCCGATGCGGGGCGCGGCGGGGCTGTGATTCACATGGGCAAAGGCATTCACCCGCGAGCGGACATCGTAGGCGGGCCGTTCCACCACCCCGTACACCACCCCGCTGGTGCCGCCCGTGGCGGCCACCTCCCCCGGTTCCAGCACATCGAGGGCCAGGGCGTTGTTGGGCTGGTCGCCGGCGCGATAGGTGACCGGAACTCCGGGCGGCAGGCCCAGGGCCCGCGCCGCCTCCGCATCGAGGCGCCCCTGCTCGCCGAAAGTGGGCACCAACGGCGGCAACAGCTCGGCGGGGATGCCGAAGTGCTCCAGAAGAAAGTGGGCGGGCTGCTCGGCGCGAAAGTCCCAGAGGATACCCTCGGAAAGGCCGGAAACCGTGGTGGCCGGGCGCCCCGTCATGCGCAGGGCGATGTAATCCCCCGGCAGGAGGAAATGCCGCACCCGTCGGAAGATTTCGGGTTCCTGCTCGCGCACCCAGGCCAGCTTCGAGGCGGTGAAATTGCCCGGCGAGTTGAGCAAGCGCTGGAGGCAAGTCTCCCTTCCCAGCGCTTCGAAAGCTCTTCGGCCCTGCTCCACGGCACGCCCGTCGCACCAAATGATGGCGGGGCGCAGCACTTCCAACCGCTCGTCCACCACTACCAGCCCGTGCATCTGATAAGCCAGCCCGATACCCCGCACCTCCTCCCCCTTCACCCCCGCCCGTTCCAGCACCTCCCGACTCGCCCGGCAAACGTGCTCCCACCACAAATGCGGATGCTGTTCCGCCCAGCCCGGCCGCGGCGCCTCGATGGGCATTTCCGTCGGCGGGCTCTGCACCACGGCGAGCGCCTGAGCGTCTTCGGCACGCACCAGCGCCGCCTTGACGCTGGAACTGCCTATGTCGAATCCCAGGAGGTACATGGGCTCTGGAGCATTTCCTCAAAA
>CAZBYX010000322.1:0-1440 GCA_964496055.1 uncultured Saprospiraceae bacterium | reverse complement strand
GTCATTGCGGCTCCATTGTCCTCATTTTTTCGGAACTTGCAGGCGCATTTCCCCCCACGCGATTTTTCTCGCTTCTTTCCGGAACGACACGCAGGAACGACACTTTCCCGGAATTCCCGAACACACATGAGGTACGGCCTCCAAACGGGCACCGATGTACCTCAACTGCCACAGCTATTTTTCGCTGCGCTACGGCACGCTGTCGCCGGCTGCGCTGGTGGAAGCGGCGCAGCAACGCGGCGTGGAAGCCCTGGCCCTGACGGACGTGAACAACACGTCCGGGGCGCTGGAGTTTTACCGCCTGTGCCGCGGGGCCGGCATACGGCCCTTGCTGGGCATCGACTTTCGGACGGAAGGGGGCGAGCGCCGCTACGTGGGGCTGGCACGCAACCTGGAGGGCTGGGCCGAGCTGAACGAACTGCTCACGCGTTGCTCGCTGGAAAACAAACCCCTCCCCCCGCTGGCCCCACCCCTGCAGTACGCCTACGTCGTCTATCCGCGTTTGGTGAAGCCCATCGAGCGGTTTGCCGAACACGAGTTGCTGGGCATCCGCCCCGAGCACGTGCACGGGCTGTTCTCCTCCGAAGTGCGGCGCTTCCCCGAAAAGCTCGTCGTGCTCAGCCCCGTCACCTTTCTCGACGAGGCGGGCTACGCTCTGCATCGCATCCTGCGCGCCATTGACCTCAACACCCTGCTCGCCAAATTGCCCCGCGAAGGCGTTGCCCGCAAAACGGAGCTCTTCCACCCGCCGCAGGTGCTGCGCGACTTTTACAAGACCTACCCCAAAATCCTGCGCAACACGGAGCGCATCGTTGCCGATTGCTCCATCGACTTCGAGACGGGGCTGCAACTCAACCGCCAGACCTTCACGGGCAGCAAGGGCGGCGATTACCACCTGCTCGAAAAACTCGCCGTCGAAGGCTGCCGCCGCCGCTACGGCCCCCGCGACAAGCGGGCCCTGGAGCGCGTGCAACGCGAGCTGCGCGTCATTCGCCAGCAAGACTTCTGCGCCTATTTCCTCATCGCCTGGGATGTGGTGCGCTACGCCCAGAACGCCGGCTACCACCACGTCGGCCGCGGCAGCGGCGCCAACTCCATCGTCGCCTTCTGCCTCGGCATCACCGACGTGGACCCCCTCGAACTCGACCTCTACTTCGAGCGCTTCATCAACCCCCACCGCGCCTCACCCCCCGACTTCGACATCGACTTCTCCTGGGACGAACGCGACGACGTCGTCGACTACATCTTCAAGCGCTACGGCACTGAACACACCGCCCTGTTGGCCACCTACAACACCTTCAAGGGACGCTCCATCGTGCGCGAGCTGGGCAAGGTCTTCGGCCTGCCCAAAGCCGAAATCGACCTGCTGAGCGAAGCCCCCGAACGCTACGCCCCCGAAGCCGGCCCCCTCCCCCGTGCCCTGCGCCGCCGCCCCGGCGC
>CAZBYX010000321.1:0-4872 GCA_964496055.1 uncultured Saprospiraceae bacterium | reverse complement strand
ACTTCGATTTGGTGAGTACGGACGACCAAGTCGGTGAACTGGCCTTTGAAGCGGGTGGCTTTGACGATGTGGTTGTCGATCCAGTGGTAGTTGCCGCCGCGGGGCTTGCCGAGCAACAGGCCGTGGTACTTGAAACCATGACGCTGGAGCCACTCCTCGGTGATTTCGCGGTGTTGCTCGGTGCGGGAGCTGAAAAAGGTGATGATGTGGCCTTCGTCGTACCACTTGTTGATGATCTTCAGCGCATCGGGGTAGGGCAGGGCCGTGACCATGCGCTCGGGCTCTTCGTTCGGGATGTCGTCGCAGATGGTGCCGTCGATGTCGATGAGGAAATTCTTGACTTCCCTGGGCAATTGCGGGCTCAGGTGCTCCCCCTTTTCGTTGTACACCTCCTGCAACTGGTACTTGTGCTCTTTGGCCATGATTTCGTGCTTTTTCTGCATTTCCGGAATGAGGGGGCAAAGATAGGGTAATAAATACCGTAAGGGCGGGGCGCCCTCTTTCCGGTTGCGTTCAAAGTGGCGGCAAAATGGAATCTTCAATCAGGGGTGAGCGGGCATATAGGGTTGCAAGGACCGATAAAACTCCGTGATGACCTGCATCATGGAGTCGCGGTTGATTTTCAGGGGCAGGCGTTCGAGCCCTTCCATCACGAGGGGCTTCTGCTCCCCGTAGAGGGGGATGCGCAAGCCCGTGGCGTAGAAAATTTTCCCCCCGTCGATGAAGTAGTTGAACTCCTCGGCGAAGGTGGGCTCGATTTTCTGCCAGTGTTGGTGGCGGTAGAAGACCAGTTCGGAGCCCTTGAAGTACCAGAAATTGCGCTGTTGCATGGTGGCATCGGACTGGCTGAAAACCACCCGGGCGGGGCGCCCCTCCATCCACGCTACGTGCAGGCGGTCGCGTTCCACGTTCAGGTGGGGCTCGGAGAAGCTGGTCTTCAGTTCGCGGTTTTCGTTGATGCTGTCTCGGTAGGCGATGACGGCCAGCAGGCGCGCCGAATCGACCGGGGGCGGGTTGTCGTAGGCAGGCACCGCCGGGACCTCCTTGCGGTAGGGGTTGGGAGAGTTTTCGGTCGAAGCCTCGGGGGCGGCGGGTTGGGAGCTTTGTTCGGCGGGGGCATCGTCGCAGGCGAACAGACCGAGGCAGAGCGCGAACAGCAAAAAGCAGTTTTTCATGGGTTCGGGTCTTGGTCCGCTTCGAAAGGGGGTAAGCCTTTCGAGGCGGGGTCGGTTGTTTGGCTTTTCGTGCGCAAATGAAACGCCAAAATCGCGGACTTCAAAGGGAGACCGCGGCGGGCCTTGTCAGCCGTTGAAGATTCCCGGGGAATAGTTCATGCCCGGAGAGAACGAATTTTCCGGCAGCCGATTTCCCGATTGTGAAATATCTTTCTCATTTTGTGCCCTCGGGGTCGGCCTTCGTTTGCCGGGGCTTTTGGGGAGCTTCCCCAAACCCGGACGCCCACCCTCCCTTCTCTGCCAGATAAAACCCGCAACGGAAAAGTAAGCCCACCCCGCAAAGGGGAAAACGCCATCGGTGTATGAAACTCACCCGCCTCCTCGCCTGCCTGCTTCTTTTGGGCTTTTGGCATTGCAACTCCCGGACAACGAAAGTTCAGCGCACGGACGTGTCCTTCCTGGCCCTTTGCAGAGCCCAACCTGCAGAGGCCGTGTCGGAATTGCTGCAGGCCCTCCAACAGGTCGCTTCCGCCCGCCAATGGCGCCTCGACACCGCCTCCTCTTTCAACCTGCTGGAGGAAGACACCCTCCAAACCTACAGCGCCCTGCTCGTGCTGGACATCGAGGAAGACAGCCTGCGCATCTGGCACCACGCCGACATCGAGCGCTATGCCCGCGCCGGCGGCGCGGTTTTGGCCCTCGACAGTGCGCAGGTCACACCCTACCTCTGGCCCTTCTTCGAGGGGTTGCTGAACGACACCCTTCAACCATTGGAGGGGGTGCCCCCCAAGCTGGCGGGGTTCGAGGTGGGCGGTTGGCAGGGTGGACGGGCCGCCCGCGCAACCCTCCCCGGTTTCCAGGGCGCCGAAGCGCCTGAACTTCCCGCCCTGCTCGAATTCCTCATCGGCGACAACGCCTATGACTATGGCCCCGTCACCCTGCCCCGCGCCCCCCACGACAACCGCTTCACCAAAATCGTCCTCGACGACGACATCTACGAGCCCATGGAGATGGTCATCCTGCCCGATTTGAAGGTGCTCTTCCTGGAGCGCCGCGGCAAGATGAAGATGTACGACCCCTCCCGCAAGCAAACCCGCACCGTCGCCGAATTCGACGTCTGCATCGACGGCAACTACGAAGACGGCCTGCACGGCATCGCTCTCGACCCCCGCTACGGCAAGGACAATCACTGGGTGTACATCTACTACTCGCCCTCCTCGAAGTGCGACGTGCCCGAGCAGTACCTTTCGCGCTTCGTCTTCCGCGACGACAGCCTCCACTGGCACACCGAGAAGGTGCTGCTCAAGGTGCCCGTTCAGCGCGAAACCTGTTGCCACAGCGGCGGCAGCGTCGAGTTCGGACCCGACGGCCTGCTCTATCTTTCCACCGGCGACAACACCAGCAGCAAGGAAAGCGACGGCTTCACCCCCATCGACGAACGCCCGGGCCGCGGCCCCTTCGACGCCCAGAAGTCCTCCTCCAACACCCACGACCTGCGCGGAAAAATCCTGCGCATCAAACCCGAACCCGACGGCTCCTACTCCATCCCTGACGGCAACCTCTTCCCCAAAGACGGCTCCCGCGGCCGCCCCGAAATCTACGCCATGGGCTGCCGCAACCCCTTCCGCATCAGCATCGACCCCGAAACCAACTGGCTCTACTGGGGCGACGTCGGCCCCGACGGCGCCGTGGACGGCCGCTACGGCCCCCAGAGCTACGACGAGTGGAACCAGGCCAAAGGCCCCGGCTTCTTCGGCTGGCCCTACTTCGTAGCCGACAACAAAGCCTACCCCGACCGCGACTTCGCCACCGACGAAGTGGGCCCGCCTCAAGACCCCCGACACCCCGTCAACGACTCGCCCAACAACACCGGAAGCCGCGAACTGCCCCCTGCCCAGCCCGCCTGGATCTGGTACCCCTACGGCCCCTCCGCAGAATTTCCCCTCCTGGGCGAAGGCTCCCGCAGTGCCATGGCGGGACCCTTCTACTCCGGCAAGGGCGTCATGCCGCTTTCCCGGGTGAAGTTCCCCGAATACTACGAGGGCAAGATGTTCATCTACGAGTGGGCGCGTAGCTGGATTATGGTCCTCACCATCGACAAGCAGAGCGGCGCCCTGCTCAAAATGGAACCCTTCCTGCCCGACATGCCCCTGAGCAAGCCCATCGAGCTGGAATTCGGCCCCGACGGCGCCCTTTACGTCCTCGAATACGGGCGGCAATACTTCATGAACAACCCCGACGCCACCCTCTCCAAAATCGAATTTGCGCCCGGAAACCGCCCACCCCAGGCCCGCCTCCGGGCCGCGCCCCTGGCCGGTGCCAGCCCCCTGACGGTGCACTTCTCCGCCGCCGAATCCTTCGACTACGACCCCGAAGACAGCACCCTCCACTTCGCCTGGCACTTCACCGACCCGGAATCCCCTCAGGCCGAAGGCCCCGAGGCCGCCTTCACCTTCGACGAGCCGGGGCGTTACGAGCCTTTCGTCGTGGTCAGCGATGCCACCGGCGCCGCCGACAAAGCCTCCGTGCAACTGCTGGTCGGCAACGAACCCCCGAACCTAAGCATCGAGGTGGCGGGCAACCGGAGCTTCTTCTTCGAACCGGGGCCGCGCTCTTATTCCATCCGCATCACCGACCCCGAAGACGAAGCCGAAGGCGGCATCGACCCCGCCCGCGCGCTGGTCAACCTCTCCTGGGTGGGCGATGCCGAATACCTCGACAAGCTCCGACAGGGCCGGGTCCAACTGCCGGAAGGGCCGCTCCAATACGTGGAGGGCTACCGCCTGATGGCGGGCAGCGATTGCGCCACCTGCCACGAGCCCGATGCCCCGAACATCGGCCCCTCCTATCGGGAAATCGCCCGTCGCTATGCCCCGGAAGGGGAAGCCGTCGTGGCGCGCCTGGCTCGCAAGGTCATCATCGGGGGCAACGGCGTCTGGGGCGAAAAAATCATGGCGGGGCACCCCCAGCTTTCGGAGGAAGCCGCCGCCCGTATGGTACGCTACATCCTTTCCCTGGAGGGCGCCGAAAACCTGCCCCTCCAGGGCAGCGTGGACTTGCGCCCCCCCGAAGGCGCCCGGACCGGGGGCTTCGTCCTCTCCGCCGCCTACAAGGACCGGGGCGCCGAAGGCATCCCTCCGTTGACGGGTCGCAGCCTGCTCGTCCTGCGGCTGCCCCGCATCGAAGCCGAAAACCATCAGGGGCTCTTCAAGGGGCTGGAGAGCCGCTTCGGCGTCAATCAGGAATTCACCCAGGTGAACCTGAAAGCCGGGGGCTGGCTGCGCTACGAACAACTGGACCTCAGCGGCGTCAAAAGGCTCACGCTCCGCCTCATCCATCAGCGCGAAGGAGCCGTGGAGCTGCGCTACGACGCCCCCGACGGCCCCCTCCTCGGCCGAAAAGCCCTCACCCACGCCACCGCCGGTACCCCCTGGAAAACCATCACCCTGCCCCTGAATTCCGTCGAACGAGGTCCCCGGGACCTGTACCTCTGCTTCCCCGGAACGCCCAATACCTGGACCGACAAAACGGGCAAAACCATCGAAGGGGATGCCTGGCACCTGGACTGGCTCGAGTTCGGGCGGTGAACGAACCGCCTGTGACGAGGGAAGGGGAGCTTCAAGGAATCGGGGGTCTGCAGAAGTTGTTCGTTGTTCGTTGTTCGTTGGGTGGGGGTGTGATAGAGTGGAGAGTTTAG
>CAZBYX010000320.1:0-4889 GCA_964496055.1 uncultured Saprospiraceae bacterium | reverse complement strand
TGGCTTGACCGTATGGCTTGACCGTATGGTTCGATCTGTGGTTATAAACCAACCCCCACCCACCCCCAAACCGCGATTTTACGATTTTACGATTTTACGATTTTACGATTTGACGATTTTACAATTTGACAAAGAGGACGAATGCAGGCAATGGAGCACCATCCGTTCAATCCCACTGCAAACCCATCGTACACCCCCTGTAAACCCACCAAACACATGCGCACTTTGTTCCTAATTCTGTTGAGCTTGGTCGTTTTCGCCCTGCCGGCGCAGGAGCTGGAAGTCAGCGTGACCATCAACACGCCCAAACTGCAAACCACCGACCCGGAGGTCTTCGAAACCCTTGAGCAGACCATTCGGGAGTTCCTCACCAATCAGAAGTGGACCAACGACGTGTTCGAGGAGGAGGAGCGCATCAAGGTGGACCTGGTGCTCACCATCACCGACGAGCTGAGCACCTCCAGTTTCCGGGGCGAGCTGTCCCTGCAGTCTTCGCGGCCCGTGTACGGCAGCACCTACGAGACCGTCCTGCTGAAGCACAACGACAAGGACGTGGTGTTCAACTACGAGCAATACCAGCCGCTGGAGTTCAGCGAGACTTCCTTCCAGGACAACCTCACCTCCATCCTTGCCTTCTATGCCTACATCGTCATCGGGATGGACTACGACAGCTTCTCGCCCTTCGGCGGGGAGCCCTACTTCCAGAAAGCCCAGGAAATCGTCAACACCATTCCCCCGAACGTGGCCAACAGCGTGCCCGGGTGGCGCTCCACCGACGGCACCCGCAACCGCTACTGGATCGTCGAGAACTTGCTCTCCCCGCGCGTGCGGCCCTTCCGCCAGGCCATGTACGACTACCACCGCCAGGGGCTCGACATCATGCACGAAGACCCCGCCACGGGCCGCGCCATCATGGCTGCCGCCCTCGAAGCCCTCGGCGAGGTGGAACGCAACTACCCCAATGCCATGATTCTGCAAATGTTCGCCAATGCCAAAAGCGACGAAATCGTGGAGGTGTTCAAGGTCAGCCCCCCCGACGAGAAGAACCGCGTCGTGCGGGTCATGCAACAAATCGACCCCGCCAACGCCTCCAAATACCGCATCGCCATGAACCGATGAGGTGCCTAAATTCCCCCTGAGATGAGAAGGCTTCCCCGAACACTCTCGACCCTGCTGCTCCTCCTGCCCGCCCTCGCCCCCCTGCCCGCACAGATGAGCTCCGTGCCCGCCGAAATTCACTGGGGGCCGGAATACAACCAGCCCTCGGGCACGCAGGTGGCCAAAATCGTGGGCATCGTCCCGGAGGGGTTCTACGTCCTGCGCTACAAAAACATCGAGAAAACCAACGCCCGCCCCCGCGTTTACCTCGAATTCTTCGACCGGGACATGAAGTTGGTCCGGGCCAACGAGCTGGAGCTGAAATACAAAGGCAAGCAGCGCGATTTCGAGGACGTGCTCTTTCTCGGCGGGCGCCTCTATTTGCTCACCTCCTTCAACAACCAGGCGAAAAAGAAAAACTACCTCTTTCGGCAGGAAATCAGCCGCCGCTCCCTGCTCCCTTCCCGTACCCTGCACATGATTGCCGAGACGGAAGCCCGAAACAAGGAGCGCGAAGGAACCTTCGACTTCTTCATCAGCCGCGACAGCTCCAAACTCCTCATCTACAACCAACTGCCCTACAAACGCAACGACCCCGAACGCTTCTCCCTGCGCGTGTACGACGCCGCCTTCGAGCTACTCTGGACCAAAGACATCGCCCTGCCCTATCCCGACAACCAGTTCAGCGTGGAAGAATACCGCGTGGACCGCGCCGGTAATGTCTACCTGCTCGGCGTGCTCTACCAGGACCAGGCGCGTGCCCGTCGCCGCGGCGCCCCCAACTATCAGTACGTCATCCTCGCTTACATGGACGGGGGCGAGCGCGTCGAGGAGTTTCGCCTCGACCTGCAGGGCAAGTTCATCACCGACCTGACCTTCCGCGTCGGCAACGACGGAAACCTCCTCTGCACCGGCTTCTACTCCGAAAAGGGAACCTACAGCATCAAGGGCACCTACTTCTTCCGCCTCGACACCCGCAGCCGCGAAATCTACAACCGCAACCTGCGCGAGTTCGACTTCGACTTCCTCACCTATGCCCTCAACCCCAGGGAAAAGGAAAAAGCCCGCGACGCCGAACGCGAAGGCAAACGCCGCAACCAGCCCGAGCTGTACCGCTACCGCCTCGATGACCTCATCCTCCGCTCCGACGGCGGCGCCGTCCTCATCGCCGAGCAGTTCTTCGTCTATGAGCGCTCCGACCGCTACTACTCCTACTACGACTACTACTACCCCTCGCCCTTCTACTACGACCCCTACTACCGCCGCACCATCTACTACAACTACAACGACATCATCGTCGTCAACATCCGCCCCGACGGCGAAATCGAGTGGACGGCCGTCATCCCCAAACGCCAGAGCACCATCGACGACGGAGGCTACTTCAGCTCCTACGCCATGGCCGTGGTGCGCGACCGCATCTTCTTCGTTTACAACGACAACGCCCGCAACCTCGACCCCGCCCGCGCCGGCGACGGCCGCATCTATAACTACGACGGGCGCAACAGCGTCATCGCCCTGGCCGAAGTGCGCAAGGACGGGCAGGTGCTCATCCACCCCCTCTTCCCCAACCGCGACGCCGACGTCATCACCCGCCCGAAGGTCTGCAAGCAAATCGGTCGCCGACAGATGGCTATCTTTGGCGAACGCGGGCGCAGCTTCCGCTTCGCCCGGCTGGATTTTCAGTGATTCGCCCAATCCCCGCCGCCATGCTGGCCTATTGCCCTTCGCCGTTCGGTGTTTTTGAAATCCAGGGAAGTGCCCGGGGCATCCGCTCCGTGCGTTTGGTGGAGAAGGCGCCTGCTTCCCTGCCCCCCGTTCCCCCGGAGCTGGAGCCCTGCGTTCGCCAGTTGAAGGAGTACTTTCGCAGGGAGCGCACCCGCTTCGAGCTGAAACTCGACTGGGCGGGCCGGCCGGCTTTCCATCGCGCCGTGTGGCGGGAATTGCTCGCCATCCCCTACGGACACACGACCACCTACTCCGCCATCGCCTACAAACTGGGTGACCCCAAAGCCGTCCGGGCCGTGGGGCAGGCCAATCGGTGCAATCCCATCGCCATCATCGTGCCCTGCCACCGCGTCATCGCCAAAAACGGCGACTTGCAGGGCTACTTCTACGGACTCGACATGAAGCGCCGCCTCCTCGAACTCGAAAACCCCGACAGCTTCTCCCAGCAGGGGCGCCTTTTTTGAAGGGGGTTCCTATCTCTCCTCCAGAAAAAATTCCCGGCAAGACGTAAGAAAAGCCGTCCACTCAGGATGAGAGGGTGAAAAATGTTTCACCAAAAATTTTCAGCCATGAAAAAGAGCCCTCTCTTCCTGATGATGATCGCTTGTTTGCTGTCCACCAGCGCTTGCAAGAAGACAGCCACCGATGATGTGTGCATCCCGGGCCTCAACCTCGAGGTGTTCGATGCCCAATTGAGGAGCAACCTCAACACCGGTTTGAAGGGGTACACCTACCTGATCATGAAAGACGGCCAGGTGAAGTACACCTACTCCGATGGTCATGCCCGCAGCCCCCAAGACGGGCTCCAGCCCTGGGACGAGTTTCAAAAAATGCACGTGGCTTCCATCAGCAAGACCATCACCACCGTCGCCACCCTGCGCCTGCTGAAGATGAAAGGCCTCGACCCGAGTGAGAAGATTTACAAGTACCTGCCTCCCGACTGGCAGATCGGTCCCAACGTCCAATCCCTGACTTTCAGTGATTTGATGAGCCACCGCGCGGGATTCCTCGACAAAATCAACGATGCCCCGACCCTGTCCACCGAGTACGACGGCCTGAAAATCATGGTGGCCAACGGCGCCAACGGAATGAAGTCTCGTATTTACTCCAATGTGCACCACGCTTTGCTGCGCATCATCCTCCCCGTACTCTGGGACTATCCCAACAACAGCGCCCCCATCTACAACGAGGACTACACCGCCCGCCGTTACGAGCAAATCGTGAACGAGCTGGTTTTCAATCCCCTCGGCATTCAGGCTTCCCTCTTCGACAACGACCCCAACGGCGGCGTGCTGGCTTACAGCTCCGCCTCCGACCCCGATGGCGCCTTCGAAACCTTTGACTACAGGAAGAAGGCGGGGGGCTACGGCTGGGTTCTCTCCGCCCGCGATGTGGCCAAATTCTGGGCTTACCTCTGGCACTCCGACGAATTGCTCGATGAGGAGCAGCGCCAACAAATGCGCGATACGGAAATGGGTCTGTGGAACTCCGGCAACTCGAACGGCGGCCGCTACTACTGCAAGCTCGGCGGTTGGTTCACCACCGTAAACGGCTTGGAACACTGGCTGCGCAGCGCAGCCGTCGAATTCCCCGACGGAACCGCCGTGGTTTTGTTCGTCAATTCGACCTCCTCAAAAGGCCTGCGCGATATCATCGTCGAAGCCTATGAGAAATCCTTTGGTTGTTTCTGACCCTTCAATATCAACCTTCCCCAGCGATGCCCTCCGAGCCGGAGGGTATTTTTTTTGCGCCTTCCTTATCCACTGCGTGAAGCTGTCCCCGGAGCCCAACCGGGTGCTGGTCACCCCTTTCATCGGTGGAAGGGTACAATTTCAGTCCCAAACTGGCAGTCACAGACCAAAAAACATCACATCTGAAAGTGTGTTTTATGCCGCAACCGAAGGCGAGGAGGTGGAAAGGGGAGAAAATTGCAGGGATGCCTTCTGAAGGCGAACCTACTGCCGTCGAGGGGTTAGACCCTTTTCGAAAGGGTTCGGGAAAATGAACAGAAGCACTGCATATTGTCCTGAAGTTCAAGGCCTGTGTTGTTCGCACTTCTTGCTTTT
>CAZBYX010000319.1:0-4899 GCA_964496055.1 uncultured Saprospiraceae bacterium | reverse complement strand
GACCAGGGGGGTCCCGTCCCGGAAACGGCCGATGACCTGGGCTCCGGCCAATTCCTGGGGGATGTCCCTGTGATTTTCCATCTGCTCCAGCTTGCGGTAGAACTCTTCCACGTCCTGCTCCAGCTTGCGAAAAACCAGATAGCTCCCCTGGTGCTCGTCCAGGGCGTGTTGGAAAACCTCCTTTTGGACTGCAACCAGGCCATCATCTGTCTTCTGGACCAGTGGGGGCTGGCTGATGCCGTCGGCATACCCGAAATGTTCGATGGCCCGCCCTTTTTCGTTGCGCAGGGTTTCTCCGGTTTCGATGAACAGCACCCGACCCACCCCGTGAAGGGAGTTTATGAGTGCGTTCAGGCGGTCGGCCAGGCGGCCGGGGTGGTCATCGGCCAGCAAAACGAGCGCATCGAGGGTGGAACGATAGGGGCCCGCCCAGGTTCGGGAATCGGGGTCGTTCAGCCGCTCGCGAACCCTTGCGGATTTCATCCCCGCCACGAAGGCCGCGTCCATGTCCTCCAGGGCCGCTTCCCATCCCAATTTCCGAAAGCCCTCGGCCGAGAGAAAAAGGTTGCAAATCACCCCTCCATCCGCCGCGGGATCCCGTCGGCGTTCCCGATGCTGCAGGATTTGGTCCCGAAAAGAGCGAATCTCGGGCAGAAACCGCTGCAGCCAGCCGCGAACTTTTTCCGGCGGCACCCCGAAATGGAATTGGAGGAAAACGCACCAATGGTGATCACGCCCGTGATTGGCGAGGATGCCCGCCTGAATGGAGGCCGGCTCGATTACCGGAATCAAATTTGGCATAGTGCAGCGTTTGAGGGGGGTGCAGGCACATCAGGGAAAATTGGGGTCGGGGATGGGTTCGGGCATGAACAAACCGTCGTCGTGATTGAACGGGGGGCAAGGCAAGGCCACGAGGTGCTCGGCAGCGGCCATCTGAACATCGGGGGGGATTTTCGCCTCGCCGCCGCTCGGGGGCTCGAAATGGTTGTTCTGAGTGATTCCAATGAGCACAAAGCATTCCCGCTGGTTCGCCCCCCGCCCCACGACCGCCCGGGTCATCATGACGGACACGGCGCCGGGCTGGTTGGCCACCGTGGCGATGTCGCCGGGATGAAAGTAGGGCTCATAGGAGCCGCCCGTCCCTTCCCCGATGCGGACGTTTGGATCCTTCGGGTCTCCAATGTTGGTGAAAGCCATGACGATTTAGGTTTTGAAAACCCCACAGGAAAGAAAGGCTCCCCGAAGAGGCGCATGCTCCCGGTGAGGGCTGAGAAATGCAGAAAAATTAGCCCCGCCAAGGCAGATGCCGCCAAACAATTGAATGAATCGCCGCGCACGATGAACGAAGTCCCCGCCCGACTGTAGGAGCTCCCATCCCGCGCCAATGGTCGGAGGTTTGGGCATGCGAGCCCTTTCCGTTAATTTCAGCCCCAAGCTCCCGATTCCCAAAATGTTTCCGACCCACCACTCATGAGAGATTGGCTTTCCCTTCTTGCCCAGGAACTGGCCTCCAAACCCATCCGCGTCTTCTTGCTTTTTTGGGCCCTGACGCAGTTTTTCTATGTGGAAACCCTGGAGTCGGGCTTCGTGACCGATTTCACGGGGCTGCAGCAACGCCTGGAAGGAGCCGCCTTCCTCGATTTCCTGCATTGCTTCGGCTTTCCGGCTTTGGCGCAGGTGAGCAATCTGGGCTTGTGGTTGCTTCACAGCCTGGGAGCACAGGGTTTGCACTGGCACCTGGTCTTCACCACCCTGCATGCGCTGAACGCCCTGCTGATTTTCGTGCTGGGGCGGAAGCTGTTCTGGCGCTCGGGGGTGCGGCGCGCCAGCACCTTCGCCCTGCTGGCGGGTCTGTTGTTCCTGCTCTCCCCCTACCAGACCGAGCCGGTCGTCTGGCGCGTGTGCCTCAATTTCCTGCTCTCCTCCTTTTTCATGCTCGCCGCCCTGTACGCCCTGACGAACTGGCTGGACCGCCGAGGGGGGGCGTGGCTGGGGCTCTTTCACGGCGCCTTTTTCCTGGGTTTGTTCACCTTCGAGCTGGCTTTGAGCCTGCCACTCATGGCGCTGGTGCTGGTGCTCTTCTGGCACCGGGCGGTGCGCCCCCTCGACGCCTTGCCCCACACCCTCCTGAAAAGCCTGGGGGCCCCGCTTCTGTTGCTGGGGGTGTACTTCGGGCTCAATCGGTGGTTGTTCGGCGAGTGGGTGGGGCATTACGGGGCGCAGGTGCATCTCAGCTTTCCCCCTTTGACGGTGGGTGGCAATGTTTTCAAATACCTGAGCAAGTTTTTGCTTTTCAGCCGGGACTGGCCGCACCCCTACAAGGCGGCCCTCAACGGCTTCTGGGAAAACGCCTGGGCGGTGGGGGGCTTCGCCCTCCTGACCCTCGCCGGGTTGGCGGTGTGGGTCCGGAGGTTCGGCACCCTCGATGCGCGCTGGTGTGCGGCGGGTTTGTGGTTCGCCTTGTTCCTTTTGGCATTGTTGCCCGCCATCAACCTCTACCACGGCTGGATTCTGCACATCGAGAACGACCGCTACGGCTATCTGGCGCTGGGTTTTTTCTGGCTCTTTTTCTTCGCCCTGGTGGCTTTCCTGCCGCGCTGGGTGAGCATCGTGCTGGGCATCGGCCTGGTGCTGCTCAGCGGCTGGCTCCTGCAGCAAAACACCGCCCGCTGGAGCCGAAGCGCCGAAGTGTACTACAGCCTGCTCGACGACTTCCGCTGGGAAGGCGCCCCCCAGGTCTTCGTCCTCGCCTTCCCCGACAACTACCAGGGGGCGCCCATGTTCAAGGACTTCAGCCGCCGCAACCGCGCCCTGCCCGACGCCCTCCGCTACCAGGGGGGCAAAAACCCCCGCGGCGCGTTCGTGCAGGTGTTGCAGTTCAACATGACCCGCCCGAACGACGGTTGCTCCGTCAGCCCCCTCGACAACGGCGACCTGAAGGTCAGCTTCCGCCAGTGGGGCAACTGGTGGTGGCGCCACGGCATCGGCGCCGTCAGCTACGAGGCACCCACCCACAGCGTGCGCATCGAGGGTAACAGCTATCGGTTCCACCTTCTGGATGCCCGGCCCGGAGCCGTGTTCATCTACTCCGACGACGGCGCCTGGAAAGAAGTGCCCTCTGCGACCCTACTGTCCGAGCGCTGAGCCCCCGCCCGCCGGGGCCTCCCACACCCTTTTCCCTCCCCGGAAATCCAGAATCTCCACCCGCCTGACCGTAGCGGGCAGGGGCAAAGCCCGCGTGGATTGGGAGAGGAAGGAGGTGCCGTAGCCCAGCTCCCGGCGTTCGATGCGGCCGTCGGCGTGGTGGAGCAGGGCCACCCATTCGTCGGGTTGGAGGGGGAGCCAGCGGGCGGGTGGGGTGCGGGTTTGGAAGGCGCGCAAGGGGCCGCGGTTTTGGCCGGCGATGAGGAGGAGCTCGTCCCGGGCACTGCGCAGGGCGACGAGGCTTTTGGCGTCGCCCGGCACGACGAAGCCGCTTTCCTGCAGGGAGAGGCTTTGGAAGCCGCCGTCCCCCCGGTTTTCGAGGAGCAGGCCGTTCAGGGCATCGCAGCGGCCGGTGGCCACTTCCACCCCGTAGTCGTTGCCCACGAGCAGGACGTCGGGACGCCCGTCGCCGGTGAAGTCCTGGGCCAGCAGGGCATAGACGGGGGCGGTTTGAGCGTCGAGGGGCAGGGGGTGGAGGCGGAAGCGGCCCTTGCCGAGGTTTTCCACCCAGGCGCTTTCCAGCCAGGTGGCGCGCAGTTGGAGGGCTTCGCGGCGCTGTTCAGGTGGCAGCACATCCTCGATGGTGGCGACGGCGAAGTCGGCGTAGCGGGGGTAGCGGCGCTTGATGGCGACCATCTGCTTGATCATGTCGGCGCGGCCGAAGTAGGGGAACTCCTGGAGGGAGCCGTCGGTGGCTTTGAAGAAGACGCTGGGCACGGCATCGAGGCCGCCGTTGCCGTCGAAGTCGGCGGCGTAGATGCTGACGGGGGTTTCGGGGCTGGCCTGGAAGAGGCTGTTGCGGCCGAAGTTGCCGGCGAGGTAGTCGGTGTCGCCGTCGCGGTCGAGGTCGGCGGCGGCCAGGCTGTTCCACCAGCCGGTGTGTTCGGCCAGGCCGGTTTGAGGGGTGAGGTCGTGGAAGGTGCCCCGGCGGTTTTGGAGGAAGGTGAGGGGCTGCCATTCCGGGGCGAGGAGCAGGTCCGTCCAGCCGTCGTTGTCGAAGTCGGTCCAGAGGGCGTCGCAGACCATGCCGAAGTCATCGAGGAAGGGGGCGGCATCGGCGTTGGCGATGCTGAAGCGGACGCGTTCGGGGGTGCTTTCGTTGCGCAGCAGGTAGCTGCTGACGGGGCGGGGAAACTCGTTGGGCAGGACGCGCCCGCCGACGAAGAGGTCGAGGTCGCCGTCGCGGTCGTAGTCGGCGGCGCGGACGCAGGAGCCGCTGCTGAGGAAGCGAGGCAGGGCCTCGGGCGCGTACTCGAAGCGCCCCCCGACGTTGAGGAAGAGGCGGTCCTGGTAGCAGCTGTCGTCGATGGGGAACTCATAGCCCCCGCTGACGAGGTAGAGGTCGAGGTCGCCGTCGCCTTCGGCGTCGAAGAGCAAAGCGCCGAGCTCTTCCTCGCGTTTGTCGGGGCCGTCGGGGCCGGGCAGCAGGTCCTGGGGGGCGAAGCTGCCGTCGGCGTTCTGGATGAAGAAAAGTCCCTTGTGAAAGTGGGAGCCCCCGATGTAGAGGTCGTCCAACCCGTCCCCGTTCACATCCCCCACCGCCAAACCGGGTCCGTACTGGGAGAGCTTGTGCAGCAGCAGGCGCTGGACGTTGAAGTCGATGTAGTCGCGTTCGGGGTGCTGGAAGCGCAACCCCCGTTCGTGGCTCACCTCGCGCATCCGGGGCTCATCGGGGGGTTCGGGGTGGGAGGTGGG
>CAZBYX010000318.1:0-4924 GCA_964496055.1 uncultured Saprospiraceae bacterium | reverse complement strand
TTTCAACCTGTCTCCACCTATTTCCATTTGTTTCCTTGTCTTGCCCACCGTACCCCCATCGTACACCTACCGTTCAATACTGTTCGTGTTCGTTGGGGAAGTCGCGGTTTTTGACGTCGGCGATGTACTGTTGGACGGCGCCTTTGATGGTATCGAAGAGTTCGAGGTAGCGGCGCAGGAAGCGGGGCTGGAATTCTTTGGTGATGCCGAGCAGGTCGTGGGTGACGAGCACCTGGCCGTCGCAATGTCGGCCGGCGCCGATGCCGATGGTGGGGATGGTGAGGCTTTCGGTAACTTCCTTGCCCAGGGTGGCGGGTATTTTTTCCAGCACGATGGCGAAGCATCCCAGCCGTTCGAGCAGCTGGGCGTCCTCTTTCAGCTTGCGGGCTTCCTCCTCCTCGCGGGCCCGAACCTGATAGGTGCCGAACTTGTAAATGGACTGCGGCGTGAGCCCCAGATGCCCCATGACGGGAATGCCCGCCGTGAGGATGCGTCGCACGCTCTCCTCGATTTCGGCGCCCCCTTCCAACTTGACGGCGTGGGCGCCCGCCTCCTTCATGATGCGGATGGCGCTCTCCAGCGCGATGCGGCTGTTGCCCTGATACGAGCCGAAGGGCAAATCCACCACCACCAGGGCGCGCTTCACGGCGCGCACTACGCTGCTGGCGTGGTAAATCATCTGATCCAGCGTGATGGGCAGGGTGGTTTCGTGGCCGGCCATCACATTGGAGGCCGAATCGCCCACCAAAAGGACATCGATGCCCGCTTCGTCCAGAATGCGGGCCATGCTGTAATCGTAAGCGGTGAGCATGCTGATCTTCTCACCGCGGGCCTTCATGGCCTGCAGAACGTGCGTCGTAATGCGCCGGACCTCCTTGCTGACGGACATAGGCGTTGAAGTTCTTCGTTAGGTGTGCTGTTTTTCGGGGCGCAAGTTAACCAAATGAGCAAAGGGTGTACGGTTGGCCGGCGATAGGTGTGCCAAGGGAGAACGAGGGGAGGGAAGGTACCCGGAGACAGGGAGGGGTTTCGGCCCTTTGCCGTTTGGGTTTGAGGGGAGATGGAGCCTTGGGGGGGCGAGTGACCAAAATTGTCATCTGGCAGGCTGGACGGCTGGTGCCCAATCGGAGCTGGAAGGCAAAAAAAGTTACCTTTGGGCCAAAATCTACACGTGCATGAAAAGACTTGGAACGGCATTGCTTTTCGGCGTTTTGAGCACCGCCTGGTTCGGCTGTGACAACGACCTGGAACTCACCGCCGACTGGCAGGACATCCCCATCGTTTACGGCTTGCTCGACATCAACGACCCGGTGCACTTCATCCGTCTGGAAAAGGCCTTCCTTGACCCCCAGACCAGCGCCCTCACGATCGCCCAGATCCCCGATTCCCTCTATTACGAAAGCGCCACCGTCCAATTGGAGCGCCTCAGCGACGGCAGTGTCTTCACCCTCCAGCGCGTGGACGGCACCACCATCGGGCTTCCCAAAGAGGAGGGCATCTTCGCCTCCGAGCCCAATTACCTCTACATGATCGACAGCGCCTCCATCGACCTCCAACCGGGTGAGGAAATCCGCCTCCTCATCAATCGGGGCGATGAAAAACCCCTGGTGACCGCCACCACCACCATCGTGCCCAAACTCGAACCCCGCCGTCCCGTCGAGGGCACCAATATCAACTTCGACTACGTGCTCAACACCCGCATCCGCTGGGACAGCCCCGACGAAGCCAAAATCTTCGACGTGGTGCTCTATCTCAACATCCTCGAATTCCCCAAAAACGATCCCAGCCAACAGACCGAGCGCCGCCTGAAATGGGAGCTGGCCCGGGGCCTGGTCTTCGAAGCCAATGAACTGACCGACATCGAATTCCCCGGCTTGGAGTTCTACCTCTTCCTCCAAAAGAACCTCGAAGAAGACGACGGCATCAGCCGCGTCTTTCAGGGCATCGACATCGAAGTCACCGCAGCAGGGCAGGAGTTGAAGGACTTCATCCGCGTCATTCAGGCCAACACCGGTATCACCGCCTCCCAGGAGGTGCCTACCTTCACGAATCTCTCCGAAGGGCGGGGAATTTTTTCCTCCCGCAGCGTCTTGCGCGTGAACGGCATCCAGCTTTCGGGCACCTCCCGGGACTCCCTGCGCAACGGTATCCACACCAAAGACCTGAACTTCCTTTGATTTCAGGCTTCGGTTGAACCCGCTGTTTTCCGTTGCTGTGTCGCCCTCTCGCCCCGAACTCCAACCCCACGACCACGCCTCTTCTTCGGGTTGGGGTTCGGGCCCCAAGCCCCTTCGAATCATTTGCTCCTAACGCACAATTCCATTCATCATGAAACGAATCACCCTTCTTCTTTTGCTGGTTGGCATCGCCCTGGGCTCCCTTTTCGCCCAGGAAAAAGTGGATGCCGAAATCAACGACCTCATCCGCAAGCACGGCCTGGAACAAAGCCAGGTGATGGAAATCGCCTCCTGGATCGTGGATGTGTACGGCCCGCGCCTGACGGGCTCCCCCGGACTGGACCGCGCCACCGAATGGGCGGTCGAGGAACTCAAGAAATGGGGCATGCAGAACGTACACCTGCATGAATGGGGCCCCTTCGGCCGTGGCTGGGAGCTCGAGCACTTCGAAATGCATTGCCTGGAGCCTTCCTACTTCCCCATCATCGCCTACCCGAAAGCCTGGTCCCCCTCCACGGACGGAGTGGTCGAGGGGGAAGTGATTTACCTGGATGCCAACACCGAAGAAGAACTCGAGCAATACCGCGGCAAGCTGCGGGGCAAATTCGTCTTCATCGATACCCTGCGCGTGCTGGAGGAATGGTTCGATCCCCTGGCCAAGCGCCACGACGCCGAAAGCCTGCTGGAGCTGGCCAACGCCCCCATGCCCACGCCCCGCGTTTTCCGCCGCTTCCCGCGCTCGGGGCGCAATTTCGTGCGCAAATTGCGGGAGTTGCTCTATGAGGAACAACCCCTGGCCTACATCGATCGCAGCTACAAGGGGGACTACGGCACCGTGTTCGTCTCCGGGGCTCGGGCCAAAGAAGGCAGCGCCCGCGACGAAGGCGCCGAGGTGCTGCCCCAAATCACCATGGCCGTGGAGCATTACAACCGCATCTTCCGCATGTTGAAAAAAGGCATCCCCGTCAAGCTGAGCATGGAGCTGCGTGCCCGCTACACCAACCCCGACGGGATGGAGCACAACATCATCGCCGAAATCCCCGGCACCGACCTCAAAGACGAGGTCGTCATGTTCGGGGCGCATTTCGACTCCTGGCATGCCGCCACGGGCGCCACCGACAACGGCGCCGGCTCCGCCGTCATGATGGAAGTGGCGCGCATTCTGCTCAAGGTCATCGAGGAATCGGGCGTGCAGCCCCGGCGCACCCTGCGCCTCGCCCTCTGGACGGGGGAAGAGCAGGGGCTCTATGGCTCCCGCGCCTATGTCAAGGACCACTTCGCCGAAACCGACCCCCAGGGCAACCTCCTCGAGGTCAAACCCGCCCAGCAGAAAATCTCCGCCTACTACAACCTCGACAACGGCACCGGCAAAATCCGCGGCGTGTACATGCAAGGCAACCCCTTCGTGCGCGACATCTTCCGCGAGTGGCTCGACGCCTTCGAAGACCTCGACGCCAACACCCTCACCCTCGCCAACACCGGCGGCACCGACCACCTGGCCTTCGACCGCGTCGGCATCCCCGGCTTCCAGTTCATTCAGGAGCCCATGGCCTACTGGTCGCGTACCCACCACTCCAACATGGACAACTACGACCACCTCGTCCCCGACGACCTCAAACAGGCGGCCACCATCATCGCTTCTTTCGTCTGGCACACCGCCCAGCGGGATGAAATGATTCCCCGCAAACCCCTGCCCGAAGAGGAGGAGGCCTCAAAAAAGAACAACGCCAGTGGTAGCCGTTGAGGCTTTCGCCACGCCTTGACTGGCCACTCTGTCGGAAGAAGGCCCCATTCGAAAGTGCTATTTTCGGGTGGGGCTTTTCGCTTTGCCTCGTGTGTAGAATTTGCGCTTTCCCCTGAAAAAGCAACTCCATGGAGCGGCACTATGAGCTTGCCATCTGGGCCGGGAGCGACCGAGGGCGAGTGCGCCCCCGAAACGAAGACGCCTTCGCCGTCTGGCTCGACCCGGTCCAAGACGCCGCCCCGCCCCCCGAGGGGTGGTTGGAAGTCGGGGCGAGGGGGGTGCTGCTGGCCGTCGCCGACGGAATGGGCGGGTTGGAGGAGGGGGAATTGGCCGCCCGCAGCGCGCTGGCTGGATTGCACGACCATTTTCAGGGGCTGGCCCGGGAGGAATTGCCGAAAGGTGATGCCGCTCGCGACCACCTGCGCCATGCCTTTCGCGCCAGCCAGGAGCGGGTGGTCCGGCTCGCCCGGGCCACCGGCAAAGAAGTGGGCACCACCCTGGTCGCCGCCTGGGTGCTCGGTTCGCTGACCCACCTGGCCTGGTGCGGCGACAGCCGTGCCTACGCCTGGCACCCTGCTGATGGGCTCGCCCGCCTGACCAAAGACCACAGCCTCGTCCAGGCCTGGGTCGAGGAAGGGCGTCTCTCGCCCGAGGAGGCCTTCGACCATCCCTATGGCAACATCGTCACGCGCTTTCTGGGCAATCCGAACTACCCTTCCGAACCCGAAGCCCACACCCTGCCCCTGAGAGACGGGCTCTGCCTGCTCCTCTGCTCCGATGGTCTGAACGCCGTCCTGCGCGATGCGGAAATCGAAAATCTCCTCGCCCCGCACACTTCCCCCGCCGATGCCGGCCGGGCGCTCCTCGAAGAAGTGCTCCGGCGCGGCGCCCCGGATAACGTGACGCTCGTTCTCGCAAAATTTCGGGGGAAATCGTAAAACTGTGGAATCGTAAAATCGAGGGGAGGACTAGATATAGAGACAAATGGAAATAGGTGGAGACA
>CAZBYX010000317.1:0-4930 GCA_964496055.1 uncultured Saprospiraceae bacterium | reverse complement strand
TTTTACGATTTTACAGGAAGGGGTAGGGGGTGCGGGGGGGACAATTTATTTCAACCTGTCTCCACCTATTTCCATTTGTTTCGATGTCTAGCCCATTGTGCATCCCTGAAACCCTTTTGTCAGAATCAGGATGACCATGATACCCAGGATTTTCAGGATTGGAGGGGGGCGCGGGTGGGGGACAATTTATTTCAACTTGTCTCCACCTGTTTCCACGTGTTTCAAGTTCTTTCCCATCGTGCCCCCTTGAAACCATGAGACCCTGACACCCCGAAACCTTCCTCTACCAAGTGTCGGCGTGACTCGAAGTCACGCCGACACTCTAATTTCCGGACGTTCACGTTGCATCCGTCGTCCCTCAATTGAAGAAGAACTCCATTTCGACGCGGCGATTGAGTTGGAGGCTGGCTTCGGAGGGGCGGGGGTCGAGGGGTTGACTTTCGCCGTAGTATTCGACGACGAGCTGCTCGCGTTTGACGCCGCGGTTGAGCAGGTAATACATGACGGCTTCAGCGCGGCGTTTGCTCAGTTCGAGGTTGTAGAGTTCGTCGCCGCGTTGGTCGGCGTGGCCGCGGATGCGGATTTTCATTTCGGGGCGCTGGAGGAGGGTTTGGGCCAGGCGGTCGAGGCTTTGGTAGCCTTCGGGGCGGATGCGGTCGCTGTCGGTGTCGAAGAAGAGGTTTTGGATGGCCAGGCGGAGGCTTTCGCGTTCGGCGGCGGTGATGGCGGGGCAGCCATCGAGGGCGACGGGGCCGGGGGTGGTGGGGCATTGGTCCTTTTCGTCGGGCACGCCGTCGTTGTCCTGGTCGGTCATGGGGCAGCCCATGTTTTGCAGGGGCCCGGGGATGTTGGGGCAGGGGTCGCTGCTGTCGACGATGCCGTCCTGGTCGGAGTCGTAGAGGGGGCAACCTTCGTTGGCGGCGATGCCGAAGGCGTCGGGGCATTTGTCGAGGTCGTCGCGCAGGCCGTCGTTGTCTTTGTCGTCGAAGGGGCAGCCCTGGTTGAGGGCGATGCCGGCGATGTCGGGGCATTTGTCGGCGTCATCGGGCACGCCGTCGCGGTCGCGGTCGGAGGTGACGGCGGCGACGGGGAGCTCGGGGCAGCCGTTGTTTTCGGGGGTGCCGGGTTCTTCGGGGCACTGGTCTTCGTCGTCGGGGATGCCGTCGCCGTCCCGGTCGTTGACTTTGCCGAGGCGCAGGGCGAGGGTGATTTCGTGGGAGCCGTCGGTGTGTTGGTTGAGGGTGCTGAGGGTGAAGTCGAAGGCATAGCCCAGGCGGAAGCGGTTTCCGATGTTGTAACCGATGAGGGCGGAAAGGGCATCGCCGGTGCGGTAGGTGCCTCCCAGCCAGAAGCGCTTGCCGAAGACGGCGCGCGCGCCCACGTCCACCTGAGCGGGGGCGTTGCGCGTGATTTTCAGCAAGGCGTGGGGTTCGAGCTGGAAGCCTTCGGAGAGGAAGAGTTCATAGCCCAGCATGGCGTAGTAGTGCGGGATGAGCTCGGTGGGCACGGGGTTTTGTTCGTCGTCTTCGAAGCGGAAGCTGCGGCGCAACAATTGGGGCACGCTGAAGCCCGCCCAGGCGCCCCCCGGCAGGCGGAAAAAGGTGCCGAGCATGAGGTCGGGGGTCCATTGGCCGCTCTGGGCGCCGGCCAGGGTGGGGTCGGTTTGGATGGCGGCCTGGTAGTCGCCGTCCAGTCGGAGGTTGTAGAAGCCGCCGGCGGCTCCCACGCTCCAGAACCCGCCGTCGCTGAAGTCCAGCCTGTAGCTGAGCAGCATGGAAACCCCCGAGCGGCGGAATTTGCCGGCCGCGTCGTTGTAAAACAAGCCCCCCACCCCCACGGGGATGCGCTGGAGCCTGGCTTGCCCGCTGAGGATTTGGGTGGCGGGGGCATCCTGCAGCCCCACCCACTGGGTGCGGTAGGTGAAGTACAGCTCGGGGAATTCGGTGGTGCCGGCCAGGGCGGGATTGAACCCCAGAGGATTGAGCTGGAAATTGCTGAACAGCGGGTATTGCTGGGCTGAGAGCCGAAGCAGGGAGCCGAACAGGGCGAGGAGCAGGCAAAGGTGTCTCATGGTGGCGGCAATGGTGTTTTAGCGAACGATGGTGACGGAGCCGGAGAGCATCTCTTCGTCTTCGGGGCGGAGCTTGACGGTGTAGTAGTAGGCGCCGTCGGGCAAGGGGCGACCGTCGGCGGTGGTGCCGGCCCAGTCGTTGGTATAGCTCTTCTTGTGGAAGACCACATCGCCCCAGCGATTGTAGATGAAGACTTCGTTTTCGGGGTAGTCTTCGATGCCTTCGATGATCCAGACGTCGTTGACGTCGTCCCCGTTGGGGGAGATGACGTCGTAGATTTTCAGGTGGCAATCGACTTTCACCTCCAGTTGGAAGTCGGCCGAGCAGCCGCGGGCGTCTTCGAGGGTCAGGGTGTAGGTTCCCGTTTCGAGGTTTTCCAGGCGGTTGCCGCTGCGTCCGTCGTTCCACAGATAGGTGTAGGGGGCGGTTCCGCCGGCCCCCGCCACTTCGATGCGGCCGTCGGCGATGGCGCGGCAACTGGCGTTCTGGATGTGGGATTCCGCCAGGTACAGGCTGTCGGTGCCGTCGGGCAGCACCACCGAATGGCTGGAAAGACAACCCTGCGCGTCGGTGGCGGTGTAGGCATAGGTGCCGGCCGGCAGCTCGGAAAGCACCGCTCCGCTGGCCCCCGAAGACCACAGGATTTCGAAGGGCGGCTCCCCCTCGAGGAATTCCACTTCGATGCGGCCGTCCTTACCGCCCCGGCAGGTCACGGGGCTGACGAGGGGGTTGGTGCTGAAGCCGGGCTGATGCACCTGCAGGGTGGTTTTCATGACGCCCCAGCAGGCGCCCAGCTCCACCCGCAGGGTGATTTCTTTCGCGCCCGGCGTGGCGAAAGACACTCCGGCCGGGTTCACCTCCTGCGAGCTCTGAGGGAAGCCGTCGTTGCCGAACGACCACAGAAAATGCGCCTGCCCCGGGTCGGCGTCGCCCGTGTAGAAGAAGTCGTACACCGTCCCGCAGGAGTCGGTCAGTTCTTCCACCTCGAAGCCCACCGTAAAGCAGTCGGCTCCATCCGGGTAGGGCTGCCCCTGAAACAACCAGGTGCTGTCTCCTTGCAGGGTGCCACACCCCGGACACCCGCCCAAACCCGAACGCAGCATGATTTGCGAGCCGGCTTGAAAAGCGCCCATGGACTTGATCCCGCCGCCCACCAGTTGTTGGGCGGTTGCGGGGCTCGCCCCCCATCCAATCAGAAAGCAGAGCGGCAACAATATTTTCGTTCGCATGGATTCGAATTTGATTGACAAGCACCTCCTCCCCCTTGAAAAAAGTGGCTCGACCCACCTGCCCCCGCGAAGGGGTGGGGGAGGGAGGGGCGGGCAAGCAAGCCCAGCGACCACGGCACGGCCGCCGGGCGAAGGTGCCGGCTCACTCATCCACCAGATAGCCCGTGAGGAACAGGCTGCCGGTCGTGCCCCCGATGTTGGGCTTTTGCAGCACCGTTTCCGCGGGGAAAACCATGATGCGGGTGCCCCGGGTGAAGTTGGGGCGCATGAACTCCATGATGGTGCCGTTGACGGTCAGCAAGGAGGCTTCGTCGTTTTCCAGGCCGCTCTTGATGAAAAGGACCTTGCCCGGGGGCACGACGTAAGTGGAGCCGCTGCTGTCGAGCTCGATGATGATGGGTTGCACCTGGCTGGTGGTGTCCGTCAGGAAGCCCGTGCAATAGCAATTCTGGACGGTGGTCAGTTGGGGCAGGACGGGCATGTTGGGGGTGGTGGGGTGGGCGCCGCCGTGGGTGGGCAGGAGGATGGAAGGCCCGGCGGCAGTGAGCCAAAGGGTTTTCCCCGGGGGGACTTGGTAATTGCCTCCTCCCAGGACGATGTGTTGCCCGAGGATGCCCTGCGGGAAATCGGGGGTGGCACCCAGCGCCGAGAAGGCTTTCTTGTCCTCGCGCAGGCTGACGGCGTTGCCGCCGGAGATGCTGAGGGTTTCGCCGTCGAATTCGAGGGTTTGCAATTCGTTGGCGGGGTCGGCGTCGGCATCTTCGGTGGGCAGGTGGAGGCCCGGGCTGCGGGAGCCGTCGGGGGCCAGCAGATAGAGGCTGTCGTTTTCGAACAGGGGTTGTTGCAGTTCGTTGCGGTCGTCGAGGTCGTTGTCGCCGATGATGGAGAGGGCGACGCCGGCCAGGTGGGCGAAGCTGCTGGTGTCGGCCTGAGCGGCTCGCTGGGCTTGTTCGGCGGTGAGGGCGTGCCCGGCTTCGGCGGCGAAAGCAGCCGAGGCGGCCACCTGCGCCGAATCCGCAAATTGGGCATGGGCGGCGCTGCCGGCGGTGTTCGCGTGCAGGGCATACGGCACCGAAACGATGCGGTTGGCGCCCATGAACTCGAAGTCGGAGCCGCCCTGGGCATCCAGTTCGATGCGCAGCCAGTAGCTGCCATCCGCCCAGTCGATGGCGTCAAAACTCGATAGGGTGCCGCCCGTGCGTTCCCCCTCGCCGACGTTGATGGTGAAAATGCCGAAGGGGTCGGTCAGGAGGCTTTGCCCGCTCTTGGGATGCACCTCCTCCCAGAGGAGCTCTCCATTCGGACCGCCCCGCAACAGGGAAGCCCGAATGCTGACGGGTTGGTCGGCCAAATCGTTGCCTTGTTGGTCTTTGGCCAGGGCCTGATAGCAAATGGCCTGAGGAGCCTGAGCCTGGAGGGTGGCAATCCCTACGGCCAGGGCCAGGCATAGGGCAAATGAAAACTTCATGCGTTCGTCAGGTTTTCAATGAATGAGTGATTGTACTCCCAGAGTTTTCGGTGTTCGGAAAGAAGGAAGGGCACGCCGGAAGGTGCCATTCTCGGAGCGTACGGAGATACCCGCCCGGAATTCCGAAGGGGCGCATCCCTCATCGGGGCTGGAAGCGCCTG
>CAZBYX010000316.1:0-4953 GCA_964496055.1 uncultured Saprospiraceae bacterium | reverse complement strand
ACAGGACCAACCCGCCCCCGCCCATCATGTTTTGGAGCCCCCCCATGAAGCCGATGTACTCGTCGATGGAGAAGCCCTGCTCGTTGAGGTTGTTGGCCATGCCCAGGGCGGAGAACTGGCTTTTGGGCGAGAAGCGGTTGAAGCTGAACTTTCCCTCGTAGCGGGCTTGCCCGCGCTGCGGGCTCAGGTCCCGGCCCAGGCCGCCGGCGGCTTTGCCGAAGCGGCCGGTCTTGTGGTCTTCCTTCAGTTGCAGGTTGATGCTCTGGTCGCGCTGGCCGTCGTCGATGCCGGTGAGGTCTTCGTACTCGGATTTTTTGTCGAAGACCTGCACCTTGTCCACGGCCTCGGCTGGGAGGTTGCGGGTGGCGATTTTGGGGTCCTTGCCGAAGAACTCCTTGCCGTCCACCAGCACGTTTTGCACCTGCTCGCCGTGGGCGCGGATGTTGCCCGCCCGGTCCACTTCCACCCCGGGCAGGCGTTTGAGCAGGTCCTCGACGGGGGCGCCGTCGCGGGGTTTGAAGGCTTCGGCGTCGTATTCCAGAGTGTCCCCCTTGACGCGAATGGGTATGCGTTCGGCGGCCACCGTCACCCCTTCCAGCACCGTGGATTCGGGCCGAAGGACGGTGGGCGGCAGGACGAAGGGGGAGGGTTCGGCGGGCACCTCCAGGGGCTCCATCAGCGGGGCGTACCCCACGAAGGTGACCTGCAGCAGGTAGGCTCCGGGCACCACGTTCGGCACGCGGAATCGCCCCTCGGCTTCGCTGACGGCGAAGGCCCGCAAAAGGGAATCTTCGGGGGAAAGGAGCATGACGGTGGCCCCGGTCAGGGGGGTGCCGCTGCTGTCCTGGATGACCCCGCGGACTTCCGTCCGATTCTGGGCGAGCAGCAGGACCGGCCCCAGGGCCAGCAACAGAACGAGAAAGGATGGGCGCATGGGCAACATGGCAGTCGGGTTGGGTGGTTCAACGCCTGGTTTTCAATTCCGGATGCGGATCTGGATGCCGCCTTCGCTGGCTTCCTCCACCTCCCGGCGCTTTTCCTCCCGGATGCGCTCGAACTCCGCCAGACTCACCTTCTTCCCCTTCTCGGGCGGGGCGATGGCTTCCGCCGGCGGGGGCGTCAAATCCACCTCCGTAGCCACGATGCGGCGGTTCTCGCCGTTGATTTCCAGCTCCAGAATCAAGCCCGGCAGCCCCCAGAAGCGCTCCGGACCGTCGGATACGGGAATCTGAGGCGTGAACCAGGCCACGACCTGCTGCGCCGTGTCCACCAGCACTGCTTTCTGACAGGGGTAGCCCAACAGGACCTTCCCCCCCGGAACGATTTTCCACTTCCGGGCGGGCAGCGCATCCCGGATGAGGAATTTCTTGCCCATGATTTCGTTTTGCTCGACCAGGCGCGCCCCGCCCCGGTCCTTGAAGATGAAGACCTCGGGCTGCCGCATGACGAACTTGAACTGGAAATTCTCGTCGCCGGCGGTGTGCTCGATGGTGCCCTCGTCTTCGGCGCCCACGGGGGTGCGGTACAGCGAGCGCTGCGCGTCGAAGAGCAAGGCCTTGTGCACGGTCTGGGAGGAGGGCAATTCGCCTTCGAAGGGCATGTCCTCGGGCAAATCGATGTCGATTTTGACGGTTTCCTGGTAGGTGACGGTGCCGGCCGTTTCCTGGGCAAACAGGCTGCCGGCGACCCACAGGCAAAGCAGAAAGGGGATGGCGTTTTTCATGGCAGGGATGATTTTGGAGTGCAAGGGTTGATTGGCGGAACAAAGGTAAGCGGGGGCGGGCGCCGGGTGGGTTAAGCAACCTTGATGGATGGTTAATTAAGGTTAATGCGCAGCGCACCCCCTCCGGGAATGGGCTAACTTTGGCTGACCATGGTCGCACCCGCCAAGCGCTTGCTGTTTTCCTACCTGCTCATGGGCCTGAGCCTGCTGCTCCTGGCCGGCTTCCTGGGGGCCTGGCTGCAGCGTTCCTACCAGGACGAGCGGCGCGCCCTGCAAAAACAGGCCGACGAGCTGCTTTTCGAAACCGTCCGCAGCATCGAGGACGAGTTCGTCCACGAAGTCTTCTTCCGCCCCATCCTCGAGGCGCAAAACCCCGATTCCCCCCTCACCTTCAACTTCAACATCGACCTGCGCACCCCCACCCGCTACGAAAAACGCATCACCCTGCTGAAAACCGAAGAACGCCGCCTCGATGCCCCGGTGGACAGCTCCCTCATGCGCTTCTACCTCCACTCCGAACGGCAAATCGAAGGGCAAGAGCGCGAAGGCGCCGTCTCCATCGTCCTGGGTTGGAAGGGAAGCATCGACTCCCTCGATGGCGCCGGCGGCGACACGCCCCTCCACCGCACCGACTGGGTGGGGGTGGGGGCCGCCCTGGAAAAGAAGTTGAAGGAGCGCGCCCAAACCCAAACCCTCCCCTTCGCTTACGAGCTGGTGGCACTGCCCGATTCGGGGGCGCTTTCGGGCTTGTTTTCCGCGCCCTACTTCGATCTGGGCAGCGAGAAGAAATACGCCCTTCGGCTGGAGGGGTACCGCGGCTATCTGTTGCGACGTCTGTTGCCCGAGTTCTTTTTCTCGGGGCTGTTGTTTTGTTCGGTAGGCTTTGCCTTCTTCAGCGTGCATCGTAACCTCGAAGAACAGCGCCGCCTGGCGCGCCTGCGAAGCGATTTCGTCTCCAACGTCACCCACGAGCTGAAGACCCCCATCACTACCGTCGGCGTGGCCATCGAAGCCCTCGAGGATTTTCAGGGGCTCGAAGACCCCGCCCGCACCCGCGAGTACCTGGAAATTTGCCGTCTGGAGTTGCAGCGCCTTTCCATCCTGGTGGACCGGGTGCTGAAGATGTCGCTCTACGAGGAAAAGGGGCTGGAGTTGAAGGTGGAAACCCTGGACGCCGGAGCCCTCGTGCGATCCATCCTCCGCTCCATGAAGCTGCAGTTCGAGCGCTACGGCGCGCAGGTCGCTTTCGAGGAAGCGCCCCGGGGCGCCTGCCGGGTGCAGGGCGACCGGCTGCACCTCACCAGCGTGCTCTACAACCTGCTGGACAACGCCCTGAAGTACGGCGGCGACAACCCCCGCATCGGCGTTCGGGTTCGGGGCCGCGACGGCTTCGTGGAGCTGCTGGTGGAAGACGGCGGCCCCGGCATACCCCCCGAATTCCGGGGGCGGGTTTTCGAAAAGTTCTTCCGCGTGCCCCGGGGCAACGCCCACAACGTCAAGGGGCACGGTTTGGGTTTGAGTTATGTGGCGGAGGTGGTTCGGCGGCACCAAGGGGTCATCCGCCTGGAAAGCAGCGCCCTGGGCGGCTGTTGCTTCCGCGTCCGCCTGCCGGCTGCGCCCGAACACACGACATGAAAGCACCCGTGAAAATATTGTACGTCGAAGACGAGCCCCATCTGGGGAAGATCGTTCGGGAAAGCCTCGAAAGCCGGGGCTTCGCCGTTCGGCAGGTGGCCGACGGCCGCCTCGTGACCGAGGCTTTCCGCCAGTTCCAACCCGATCTGGTCGTCCTCGACGTGATGCTGCCCCACAAGGACGGCTTCACCCTCGGGCGCGAGCTGCGCACCCTCGATGCCCGCCTGCCGATCCTCTTCCTCACCGCCAAAACCCAGACCGAAGACGTGCTCGAGGGCTTCCGTTCCGGCGGCAACGACTACCTCAAAAAGCCCTTCAGCCTGGAAGAGCTCATCGCCCGCATCCGAAACCTCCTCCACCTGACCGGCGAGGAACGCACCGACCCCGAAAAACGCACCCTCCGCATAGGGCGCTTCACCTTCCACCCCCTGCGCTACGAACTCCACTTCGAGGGGCAGGTGCGCAAGCTCTCCCACCGCGAAGCGGAGCTGCTGCGCATCCTGGCCGAAAACCGCAACCGGGTGGTCGAGCGCCGCCGCATCCTCCACGCCATCTGGGGCGACGACTCCATCTTCAACTCCCGCAACCTCGACGTGTACATCACCCGCCTGCGCGACTGCCTCAAAGCCGACCCCGCCGTCCGCATCATCACCCTCAAGGGGGTGGGCTATCGCTTCGTGGTGGATTGACGAAACGCCGCCCGCTCTTTCCCGCTTTTCCGGGCAATGATTACTTTGCCCCCGAAAAAACCGCAGCCTGTCGCCCATGAAAACACCACCCCCGGCCGATGCCGTCGTGCCCATCGCCATCCCCGGCATTCACGAGCGCTTCGCCGCGCACTTCCGCCGCGAACTGAGCCCTCTGAAGGGTTTGAGGGTGTTGGAGGTGGGGGCGGGGCACGGCGCTTTCACCCGCTGGCTCTGGGAAGCCGGCTGCGAGGTGACGGCCTGCGACCTCTACCCCGAAATCTACCGCTTCGACGAGGTGCCCTGCCTGCGCGCCGACCTGACCGTGGGCCTGCCCTTCCCCGACGAAGCCTTCGACGTGGTCGTCGCCGTCGAGGTCGCCGAGCACATCCACGACCACGGGGTCTTCTTCCGCGAATGCCACCGCGTGCTGAAGCCCGGCGGCCGCCTCATGGTCACCACCCCCAACATCCTCTCCCTCAAGTCCCGCCTGCGCTTCCTGCTCTCCGGCTTCTTCTACTCCTTCAAACCCCTGGACCACACCCGAAACGACGGCCTCCAGCACCTCGCCGCCCGCACCCTCGACCAGTACCGCAACCTCGCCCTGCGCGCCGGCTTCCCCACCCTCACCCTCGCCGTGGACAAATGGCAGGGAACCTCCCGCGCCCTGCTCTTCCTCTGGCCCTTCCTCTACCTCTACTGCCGCTGGCAGGGCATCGCCTTTTCCGTCCACAACCGCCTCGACCTGCTCCTCGGACGCATCCTCTTCCTGAGCTTCCACAAAGACCAGGGGTAATGAACCGGTGCATGGCGACGTTTGAAGAAGGAGCCCACTGCAAAAAGGGCTTGTGGAGCTGAAGTTTAAAGTTTATTTCTTTGGTTGTCAATGATTTATTCAAATCCTCGATT
>CAZBYX010000315.1:0-4980 GCA_964496055.1 uncultured Saprospiraceae bacterium | reverse complement strand
CAGCTCCTGCAAGTCCAGGCCCAGGGGCAGCACCTGGCACCTGGCTTCGAGGCTGCGGGCCAGGCGTTTTTCCCGTTTGTCGGGGAAGATGTGCAGGAACCCGGGCAGGGCCTGAAGGAAGGTTTCGCGGTGGTAGTTGGAGTTGAAAAAAACGGCGTCGGCGCAGAGGGCGCTCCGGAAGTTGATGAGGCCGTAGTGGCGGTCGCGTTCGAGGGGAGGTTCCTGGTTCCAGGGGTAGGTTATTTGGTTTTCGTGGAAATAGAGGGCGGTGGGCAGGTGGTGGGTTCGGGAGCGGGTCAGCCCGAGGAAGGCGGGCAGGTCGAGCATGTCGGTGGCGAGCAGCAGGTCGGTTTGGGGTGCGCGTTCGAGGAAGAGGCGGGCGAGGGTGAGGGCGCCGTTGCTCATGCGCCACTTCCAGTGCCTGCCCGGGAGGGTGAGCAGCTCGACCTGGTGGGTGCTGTGGCGGGCATAGCCTTCGGCCCATTGGGCGTGGCTGCCGGTGAAGAAGGGTTCGAGCAGGAGGATGCGCATGGTGTGAGGGCGTTGGAGGAAGTCGCTTGAGCAAGCCCTGCCGTTCGGCAAGCGGGGCGGGCCGGGGCCCCGAAGTTGCAAGGTTTTTCCGAAAGGGCACCGGGTGGGAAACTTCACCGCCGGTGATGCGGGGCCGTGCGGTAGTGCTCCTGCAGGAGGTCGCGGCCGAAGTCGCCGTCGAACTCGCGCCAGACCGAATGGATGTGGTTGGCGCCGTCTTGCGAGTTGTCGAACTCGATGAGGAAAGTATTCCCCTGGATGCGGTAGTAGTGGGGGCGCCCCGGTGCCGTGCTGCCGGCCCAGGCGAAATGGAGGGCGCTCCAGTCCTCGCTTTCGATTTTTCGGCGGCGGGTGTCGGCGAGGGCCGGAGGCAGGACGCTGAGGTATTCGTCAATGAGCCGACGCAGGAGGGCTTGCTGGCGGGCGTCGAGCGCGGCGGCGGGGAGCCCTTCCTGGGGCAGGGGTTTCACCCGGGATTCGTTGCCGCTGAGGATGTCGGGGTAGGCCTTTGGAGCGATGAGGGCGCGGCGCTGCTGTTCGGGGGTCAGGCTGTGGAGCAGCTCGAAAGCCAGGTCTTGCTCTTGCTGGAGGGTGCGTTCCCCCTGGCGGGGTCCGGAGCGAATGGTGGCGGGGTTGGCTCCCAGAAAGCGGGGGCTGGCGGCCACCTGCCCGCGAACGACGGTGAAGTTCAGCGACAGGTGGTGCCCTTCGAAGCTCCAGGCCCAGGGTCTCTGCCCGGCGGGGTTGCCGTACACCGCCACCCAGTAGGCCCGGGGGTCGCGCAGGCGGGCGTTGCCTTCCAGCTCGCGCAGCACGCTTTCCAGGGACATGATTTGACGCACCTTGCCGTAGCCGATTTCGCTGAGGCTGGCCTGCAGCAGGGCGAACAGCGCCGCCTCCTGCTCCGCGTTCAGGTCGTGGAGGCTCAGGCCCGGGCGCGGCCACATGCTCGAGGGGAAGTAATGCCAGCGCTCGCGCGAGGCATCGTCCAGGGGCAGCAGCACTTTTTCCTTTTGGGCATCGTCCAGGGTGGCGAGGAATCGCTCCATCGCATTCGAAGTGGCGGAAGGGATGGGGCGCAGCAACCAGTAGAGGACCAGGCTGAGCAGGACGAGGGCGGAGGTAGTTTTCATGGCAGTATTTCGATGGGGGTCCGGGGAGGTGGTTCAAGGTAAGGATTTTCAAAAGCATCGGGGGGTTGCCGCTGCGACCTTCTTCTTAACTTCAGCCCGGAGCCGGCGGCCCGCTCGTTTTTCAGGCGGGCTGCCCCCACCCCGTGCGATACTGCGCTTCAACCACAACTCCCTCCCGTCATGAAAGCGAACGACCGCCCCTGTGCCGTGCCGCCCCTGAGCCCGGAATCTCCGCAAGTGACCCGCCCGGAAAAGGTAGCGGCCGGCTTGCCCGCCTTGAAGGAATCCCTGCGCCATGTGTGGAACGAGATGAACCTGCGCACCTGCCTGCCCACCCTGTTCCGCGTCAATCAGGTGGGGGGCTTCGACTGCCCGGGCTGCGCCTGGCCCGACCCGCAGGAGCGCTCCCGCCTCGGCGAGTACTGCGAAAACGGCGTCAAGGCTCTGGCCGAGGAAGCCACCACCCGGCGGGTGGGGCCGGCGTTCTTCCAACGGCACAGCGTCGCGGAGCTCTCCCGGTGGCCGGATTACCGCCTCGGCAAAAGCGGGCGCCTCACCCACCCCATGATTCTCCGCCCCGGCGCCACCCACTACGAGCCCCTCGAATGGGAGGAAGCCTTCCGCCTCATCGCTCGCGAGCTCCGGAGCCTCGACAGCCCCGACGAGGCGGTGTTCTACACCTCGGGCCGCACCAGCAACGAAGCCGCCTTCCTCTATCAGCTCTTCGTGCGCCAGTTCGGCACCAACAACCTGCCCGATTGCTCGAACATGTGCCACGAAAGCAGCGGCGTGGCGCTGAGCGAAACCCTCGGCATCGGCAAGGGCTCCGTCCGGCTCGAGGATTTCTACTGCACCGAGCTCATCCTCATCCTGGGGCAAAACCCCGGCACGAACCACCCCCGCATGCTCAGCGCCCTGGAAAAAGCCAAAAGGGCCGGCGCCCGCATCATCGCCATCAACCCCCTGAAAGAAGCCGGCCTGCTGCGCTTCCGCAACCCCCAGGAGGTGGGGGGGTGGGTCGGAGGCGGCACCCCGCTGGCCGACCTCTACCTCCAGGTGCGCATCAACGGGGACGTGCCCCTGCTCCAAGCCCTCCAGCGCCTCTTGCTCGAACGCGAGGAGCGCAGCCCCGGCACCGTCCTCGACCACGACTTCATCGCCCAAAAAACCGAGGGTTTCGAGGCTCTGCGCGAACACCTCCGAACCCTCGAGGTGGACGCCCTGAGCGAAGCCTGCGGTGTGCCCCGTGCCGAGCTGGAAACCGCCGCCGATTGGTTGGCCGCCTCGCGCAAAATCATCGCTTGCTGGGCCATGGGCCTGACCCAACACCGCAACGCCGTGGCCAACATCCGCGAAATCGTCAACCTCCTGTTGATGAAGGGCGCCATCGGCAAGCCCGGTGCCGGCACCTGCCCGGTGCGCGGGCACAGCAACGTGCAGGGCGACCGCACGGTCGGCATCTGGGACAAGCCCAGCCCCGCCTTCCTTGACCGCCTGCAGGCCGCCTGCGGCTTTTCGCCGCCCCGCCATCCCGGCCTCAACACCGTGCAGGCCATCCGCGCCATGCTCGAAGGAAAGGTGAAGGTCTTCTTTGCACTCGGCGGCAACTTCCTCTCCGCCACCCCGGACACCGAACGCACCGCCCAGGCCCTCCAAAACTGCCGCCTCACCGTCCAGGTCAGCACCAAGCTCAACCGCAGCCACCTCATCACCGGCCACACGGCCCTCATCCTCCCCTGCCTGGGCCGCACCGAAAAAGACGTGCAGGCTGCGGGCGAACAGTTCGTGAGCGTCGAAAACTCCATGGGCATCGTGCATGCTTCGCGCGGCCACCTCGAACCCGCCTCCCCCTATCTTTTGAGCGAACCCGCCATCGTGGCGCGCCTGGCCGCCGCCACCCTCCCCGATTCCCCCACCGACTGGCTCCATCTGGTCGAAGACTACGACCGTATCCGAGACCTCATCGAAAAGGTCATTCCCGGCTTCGAGGACTACAACCGCCGCGTCCGCCAGCCGGGGGGCTTCTACCTGCCCAACGGCGCCCGCGAGGGCCGCTTCGACACCGCCGTCGGAAAGGCGCGCTTCACCATCAACCCCCTGCCCGAGTGGAGGCTCCAGCCCGGCGAGTTCCTCCTCATGACCATCCGCAGCCACGACCAGTTCAACACCACCATCTACGGCCTCGACGACCGCTACCGCGGCATCCGCAACGGCAGGCGCATCCTCTTCATGCACCCCGATGACATCCGCCGGGCCGGCTTGAGCGACGGCCGACTCGTGAACCTGACCAGCCACTACGACGGCCTCACCCGTCGCGCCGAAGCCTTCCGCATCGTGGCCTACGACATCCCCCGGGGCTGCCTGGCCACCTACTTCCCCGAAGCCAACCCCCTCGTCCCCTTCGACCGCTTTGCCGAAAAGAGCCAGACGCCCATCTCCAAATCGGTGGTAGTGCGCATCGAAGCGCGGGAATGAGGGGTGCCCCCTACCCGCCCCGCAAACCGCCCTACTCTTCAGGGTTGGAGGGGGCGGGCTTTCACCATGCGGTCCTTGCCTTCCAGGTCCTGGAGCAATTCGGCGGCATAGCCGGCTTGCTGCAGCAAGCCCTGGATTTCCCCGGCGCGGAATTCGTTGCACTCGGCGAGCAGGAGCCCTTGCGGGCGCAGTTTTTCCTTGCCCAACCTTGCCAGAGCCCGATAGAAGACGAGGGGGTCTGCGGTGGGGGTGAAGAGGGCTTCGGGGGGTTCGTGTTCGAGCACTTGCCGGGGCATGAGGCTGCGCTCTTCGGGGGCGATGTAGGGCGGGTTGCTGATGAGCAAATCGAGGGGCGGGAGGTGGGCCCAGCTTGCGGGGTCGAGGATGTCGCCCTGGAGGAATTCCACCTCGAGTTGAAGGCTGCGGGCGTTTTCGCGGGCCACTTCGAGGGCTTCGGCGCTCAGGTCGAGGGCGAGCACGCGCGTGCGGGGGGCGTGCTTTTTCAGGGTCAGGGCGATGCAGCCGCTGCCCGTGCCCACGTCCAGCACGGTGGGAGGAGCCTGCTCCGGGTCGAGGGCGCGCAGGAATTTCAGGCCTTCGGCCACCAGCTCCTCCGTTTCGGGCCGTGGGATGAGGACGGCGGGGCTCACCCTGAACTTCAGTCCGTAAAAATCCGCTTGCCCGAGGACGTACTGCACCGGCTCGCCGCTCGCCAGGCGCTCGCCGATGGCCCGAAGGCGTTCGAGGGCTTCGGGGGGAAGCGGGGCCTGGCTGTGCCAATCGCGGATTCCGAAGGCGTCCTCGGCTACCAGGCGCACGATGTTGCGGGCTTCGCGGGGCT
>CAZBYX010000314.1:0-4993 GCA_964496055.1 uncultured Saprospiraceae bacterium | reverse complement strand
TCCCCCTCCAATCGATACCCGACGCCCGTTTGGGGGCAGGTGGCGAAGCCCTTTTCGTCGAATTCGAGCCGTTGGCCGGCCTGGCTCATCCAGCCGATCCGGCGGGCGGGGTTACCGACGACCAGGGCGTAATCGGGCACGTCGCGGGTGACGACGGCGCCGGCACCGATGAAGGCATACGCTCCGATGGTGATCCCACACACGATGGTGGCGTTGGCTCCGATGGTGGCGCCCTTTTTCACCAGGGTGGGCAGGTATTCCGCTTTTCGGTTGACGGCGCTGCGCGGATTGATGACGTTCGTGAAAACCATGGAAGGACCGAGAAACACGTCGTCTTCGCAGGTCACGCCCTCATAGATGCTGACGTTGTTCTGCACCTTGACGTTGTTGCCCAGCCTTACGCCATTTGCCACGAAGACGTTCTGGCCGAGGCTGCAATTTTGCCCGATGACGGCTCCCGGCATGACGTGGCAGAAGTGCCAGATTTTGGTGCCTTTGCCGATGGCGGCGCCGGGATCGATCACAGCAGTTTCATGGGCGAAGTAGGGAGGCTCGTTAAACTGTAAAATTGTTAAATCGTAAAATTGATTATCATCATCGGATGTTTCATATTCTGCTCCCGGTTCTTCGAGCCATGGTCCGTAATTATTTCTCTTGAGTGCATTTCTAAAAGCAATAATCTTGTTCGCCAGCTCATCAATTTTAGCACGCAGCCTGGATAACTCTTCCTTTGAAATAAACTCCAACTCAAGGGCAACGATTGCCTGAGACAAAACCTCGAGCAAACTTCCAAAGGCAATTCCCATGAATTTGGATTTGTCCAGGCTGGATTTTCGAGTACTGCCTTCTGCAATATTGGAACTAACCGAAACGGCGGCTCGCCGCATTTGGGCCATCAGCCCAAATTTTTCCTCCGCAGGAAACTGAGAGGTAATTTCATAGATCTCCTTGGCAAGGGATACTGCCAAACGCCAGATTTCCAGTTTCTCGAAGTAAAATTGGTAGGCCATTGTTTGCCCTTCTTCTCCCAACCGACAACTTGCGATTAGGCGATTTTACGGTTTTACAATTTTACGATTTTACGATTTTACAAAAAACTCCTCCACCCTCGATATGACCTTCCCCACGATTGCATCCGTCATCTCGGAATGGATCGGCAGCGAGAGCACTTCCCTGCAAAGTTGTTCGGTTACGTCCACGGACCTACCGTCGTGGAATTGTGCAAATGCTTTCTGCCGGTACAGCGGAAGTGGATAGTAGACATTGCAGGGAATTCCGGCTGCCTGCAGATGGGCTTTCAGGGCCTCCCGACGGCCGTTTTTCACCTGCAGGGTGTATTGGTGAAAGACGTGGGTGGAGTGGGGGAGTCGGGTCGGGGTTTGCAGATCCTGAATTTCGGAGAACCGATCGTCGTAGGAGGCGGCGGCTTGCCGGCGAGCACGGTTGAAATCGTCCAGGTGTCTGAGTTTGACGCGCAAGATGGCGGCTTGCAGGGCATCGAGGCGGCTATTCACGCCGATGAGGTCGTGGTAGTAGGTTTTCTTTTGGCCGTGGTTGGCGATCATGCGGAGGCGTTCGGCGAGGGCGTCGTCGTCGGTCATGAGGGCGCCGCCGTCGCCGTAGCAGCCGAGGTTTTTGGAGGGGAAGAAAGAGGTGGTTCCGATATGCCCCATGGTGCCCGTTTTCTTCACCCTGCCGTCCGGGAAGGTGTATTCGGTGCCGATGGCCTGGGCATTGTCTTCGATAACGAAGAGGTCGTATTTCTCGGCCAGGGCGAGGATCGGGGCCATGTCGCAGCTCTGCCCGAACAGGTGAACCGGTACGATGGCGCGGGTTTTCTCGGTGATGTGGGCTTCGATGTCTTCGGCGCGCACGTTGAAGGTGTCGGGGTCCACGTCCACCATGACGGGGGTCAGACGCAGCAGGGCGATGACCTCGGCGGTGGCCACGTAGGTGAAGGCGGGCACGATGACCTCGTCCCCGGGCTGCAAACCCAAACCCATCAGGGCGATTTGCAGGGCATCCGTGCCGTTTGCGCAACCGATGACGTGGCGTGCACCCAGGTATTCGGCCAGTTCGGCTTCGAAGGCTTGCACCTCGGGGCCTTTGATGAATCGGGAAGAGTCGAGCACCCGCTGGATGGCTGCGTCGATTTCGGTTTTCAGGCGCACGTACTGCGTCTGGAGATCCACCATCTGGATGGGAGCGGCGATGTCGGTCGGTGTGTTCAAGGTTCGAAGATTCAGGCGGCCTTGGGGTGGAGCAGGTCGAAGTTTAGGAAGTCGAGGTATTCCCACTCCCGGAAACCCAGCAAGAGGATGCCTTTTTCGGCGGCGGGTTGGTAAAGGGATTCGTCGAATCGCAAGCCGGCCAAAATGGGAACGACGGGAAGTTTCTTGTATTCGGGGAAAAGCTTGCGGAAGCGATCCACCAACCCCGCCAATCGTATCAGGTGCTTTTCATCTGGAGTGCCGGCGTCGATCGTATCCACCAGGAAAATTTGCTGCTCGGTAGCGAGGATGATCTCGAACTGCTCTTCCAGGTTTAATTCTTTGCGTCTCCGCCATACGGGCGACATGAATTCAAGAACTTCCTGGCCAAAGTATTTTTCAACGATTGATTCAATAGCAGGCGCAAACACATCCCTGGTAAGGGTCCCCCATTTTTTCGCCAGCTTTGCCCACATCTTGTTCATTTCCCTTCTGTCTTCAATGGCTCGGGTTGTAAAATCACTTCCCAACTTCTCGATTCGGGGCTTATATTCTTCAGGCTTTTCTTTGATTCCCTTCCTCTCCTCCTTAACCTCTCTCATCTCCTCCTTGAACCCCCGCATTTCCTCTTTGAATTCCCGCATTTCCTCCTTCAGGGCCTGGGTGTCCTTTTCCATCCGGTGGATGACCTTGTTGGTCTGGATGATGAATTCGGCAAGGGCCAGTTCGACGTTGGAGAGCCGTTCTTCGATGGTGGATCCTGGCATGGCTTGCGGAGAATTGGTTCCAGCAAGGCAAAATACGAAAAATCAGATGACCATGCCGGCGCCGACGGTTTCGTTGGTGCCCTCATCGACGAAGATGAGGCTGCCGGTGGCGCGGTTGCGGCGGTAGGGGTCGACGAAGAGGGGTTTGGTGGTTCGGATGAGGACGCGCGCGATGTCGTTCATGCCGATGGTTTTGTCCTCGAGGTTGCGGTGCAGGGTGTTGACGTCCATCTTGTAGCGGATGTCCTTGACGATGCAGCGGGCTTCGTTGGTGGTGTGCAGGACGGTGTATTTGCCCCGCAACTGGAGGGGGCGTTCGTTGAACCAGCAAACCATGACTTCGAGGTCCTGGGTGACTTCGGGCTGGTTGTTCGGGCGCACGATCATGTCGCCGCGGCTGACGTCGAGGTCGTCTTCGAGCAGGAGCGTGACGGACATGGGAGGGAAGGCTTCTTCGAGCTCCCCGTCGGCGGTGTCGATTTTGACGATGCGGGAGGTGAAGCCGGAGGGCAGCACCATGACTTCGTCGCCTTTTTTGAGGATGCCCCCGGCGACGCGCCCGGCATAGCCCCGGTAATCGTGAAAGTCGTCGGTGTTGGGGCGGATGACGTACTGGACGGGGTAGCGCACGTCGATGAGGTTGTGGTCGCTGGCGATGTGCACGTTCTCGAGGTAGTACATCAGGGTGGGGCCTTCGTACCAGGGCATGTTTTGGGAGCGGTGCACGACGTTGTCGCCCCGGAGGGCGGAGATGGGAATGAAGGTGACGTCGCTGACGTCGAGTTTGGCGGCGAAGCGCTCGAAATCTTCGTGGATGCGTTCGTACACCTCCTGGCTGTAATCCACCAGGTCCATCTTGTTGATGCAGATGACGAGGTGGGGGATCTGGAGCAGGGAGGCGATGATGGCGTGCCGGCGGGTCTGTTCGACCACGCCGTTGCGGGCGTCGATGAGGATGAGGGCGACGTTGGCGGTGCTGGCGCCCGTCACCATGTTGCGGGTGTACTGGATGTGGCCGGGGGTGTCGGCGATGATGAACTTGCGCCGGGGGGTGCTGAAGTAGCGGTAGGCCACGTCGATGGTGATGCCCTGCTCGCGTTCGGCCTTGAGGCCGTCGGTCAGCAGGGCGAGGTTGACTTCGGCTTCGCCGCGGCGCTCGCTGGCCACGCGCACGGCTTCGTACTGGTCTTCAAAGATGGACTTGGAGTCGTACAGCAGGCGCCCGATGAGGGTGCTCTTGCCGTCGTCCACGCTGCCGGCGGTGGTGAAGCGAAGCAGTTCGGTGGTTTTATGTTCTGCGGTCGTCATTTCAGTTTTTCTTCTGCGAAGCCTTTGGTGTCTTCGATGATGCGCTGCAAAGGGAGAACGCCCTCCACTATGTTCCGGTAGAACCTGGGGAAGTCCTTCTCCCGGTATTCGTGGGCGATGGCGTTGCGCAAGCCCCGCAATTCAACCAGGCGTTCGGCTGAATCCACCACGCCGATTTTTTCCAGCAAGTTGGCCCGATCCAGAAAGGTGGGCCCTTCCTCTCCCAGGAGGCTGATCAAGTTCGGCACCACCTTCTGGGTGTAGATATCCAGGGTGCGCGCGAAGCGGGAAGCCAGGGCTTCGAGAGATTCCAGCTTGCTGTTCGTCAAATCGGTTTCCAGGTCCAGGTCCCGGCACTTTTCCCAGGACCACATCAGCCGTTCGAGCGCCTTTTCCAGCGCTGAGAAGTTCTCCTGCAAGTATCGAAGCAGTTGCTCGCGTCGTGGGCTCATCAAAGAAGGATGCTGTCCATGAGCGCCAGCTCTTTGAAGGCGCTGTCTTCGTCGCGTTCGAAGGTGGCGATGTCGATTTTTTGCTCCCCGAATTTTTTCCAGAAAGCGACCTGGATCTGGATGCGTTCCTGAAGAGTCAGGCGGCGACCGGCGATGACGAGCAGGTCGATATCCCCGCCGCGCTTGCTGTCGTCCACCCGGGAGCCGAACAAGCGCACCTCCGCATCCGGAAGAATTTCCAGAACGGCGTTTTTCA
>CAZBYX010000313.1:2117-5006 GCA_964496055.1 uncultured Saprospiraceae bacterium | reverse complement strand
TGCCCGCAGGGGCAAATCCTGCCTGCTCGTATGGGGGAATCCAAAAAATCATGGGCATCCTGATTCTGACGGCTCCCCCAAACCCACACCCAACTCTAAACTTTCCACTCTAAACTCTCCACTTTATCACCCACCCCACACCCAACGAACAACGATCAACGAACAACGACCAACCACCTACGCTCGTCACGGTGTCACTCCAAGCCCTCCAACAGCTCCCGGAAGCAGGCTTCCAGTTCCCGCATGGTTGCGGGGTCTTCGTTCAGGTTGCCGCAGCGCTGGCGGAAGACCTCCAGGGGCTCCAGCTCGCTCAGGTCGATGACCGGGCCCTCGGTTTGCAAAGCGCGATGGCGGAAGGTGGTGCGGATTTTCAGCAATTCCAGATGGAGTTCGGAGCAGAAATCGCGCAGCTCCGCATCGAGGCCGGGCAGGGGTGCTTCCGAGCGGACGATGACTTCGACCCAGGGGGGCAATTCCTCCCGGTGGCGGGCGCTGAAATTTTGCAGGCGCTTTTTCACCTCGACGAGCAAATCCTCGATGGTTTTCAGGCGGCGGAAAGTGGGCAGAGGCAGCTCGCGCAAGTCGTTCAGCGCTTTTCCCTCGAAGCGGAGCAGGATGACGCTCTTTTCGTCCAGGGTTTCGCTGAAGCTGAGCGGTATCAGGGAGCCGGAATAGCGGATGTGCTCCCGCCCGCCGACCGCCTGCGGGCGGTGGATGTGCCCGAGGGCGACGTAGTCGAAGGTGTCGGGGAACTGCTCGGCTCGGATGTTTTCCGTGTTGCCGAGGTAGATGTTGTCCTGTTTGGCAGAGGTTTCGGCGCCCGTGGCGTAGAGATGCCCCGTGGCGATGACCGGCAGCTCGGCGGCCGGGGTGTGCGCCTCGATGTGGGCGGCCACCCGGCGGAAGTGCTCGACCATAGCCTCCTGCAGGCGGCTGCGGCGGGCCTCCACCCCTTCCCCTGGGAGGCCGGCGAGCAAATCCCGCTCGCGCAAAAAGGGCACCGCCGCCACCACCGCTTCGGGGCGGCCCCGGGGGTCTTTCAGCACCAGACACTGCCCGGCGGGGTCGGCGTCCGCATGCCCCACGACGTGGATGTCGAGGGCGCGCAGCAGCTCGCGCGGGGCGTTCAGCATGGCGGGCGAGTCGTGGTTGCCGCCGATGAAGACGGCATGCCGGCAACCCGTGGCGCGCAGGTCGCTCAGGAAGCGGTAGTACAGCTCGCGCGCGTAGTTGGGCGGGTTACTGATGTCGAAGATGTCGCCCGCGACGACGAGCAAATCCACCCCCTCCCGCCGGATGGTCTCCAACAGCCACTGCAAGGCCAGGCGGTGCTCCGCTTCCCGGTCGTTGTTGTGGAACCGCTGCCCCAGGTGCCAGTCCGATGTGTGCAGCACTTTCATAGGGGCAAGTTAGGAAAGTGACGCAGAAAATTTTGAGGGAGACGCCCATTTGGGAAGTCGGGACGGGCGTGGGGGGGTGTTCGTTGTTCGTTGTTCGTTGTTCGTTGTTCGTTGTGGGTTGTGGGTTGTGGGTTGTCGGTTGGGTGAGGGAGGGGGTGTGGGTGGGCATCCTGCCTGCCCGTATGGGGAAATCCTGATCCTGACTACTCACAAACCCCTTCCCTCTCACCCCACACCCTTCCCGTCACGCGTCACGATTTTACGATTTTACGATTTTACAGGAGAGGGTGCCGGCTGGGGACAATTTATTTCAACCTGTCTCCATATATTTCCACGTGTTTCAACCCCCTCCCCAATCTCACATCCCCACCCAAACCTATTTCCATGTGTCTCCACGTATTTCCACATGTTTCAACCCCCTCCACCCTCCCACACCCGACCCCCAACCCTTATTTCCATTTGTTTCAACAATCTGTCTCGCCCACCGCGCTCCTATCGTGCGCCCACTGTTCGAATCAAGCTCGGGCGGAGCCGGAAGCTCCACCCGAGCATCAGAGGTCGGGTGCACCTTCCCGGTGCGCCCGACCTCGCGATTCCGTCTCAAGAGCTCACCTGCGACGGCGGCGCTTTACCTTTCGCTTCCCCTCTTCCGAAGAAAGATTGCCCAGCGCGTAGTGAACATGGAAGCCGAAACCATGACCTTTATTTTCATACCTACCGGCATATTCAGGAGGAAGACGTCCCGGGGCACCTATGTTGGTCAGGTCCTTTCGGTAAAACAGGTTTAGCGATAACCGCTTGCTCAACGAATAGCTCACTCGTGCATTGAGGCTCAATGCCAATGGGTCGAGGGCTTTCCAGTCGATGATGGCATCTCGGTTGTTTCGCTTGCCCGTAATGCCAGCGAATACGACGTAATAAATGCTCGGCGACACGGAAACCGAAAGTCGGTCATGCAGGCGATAAGACAGGTATTGATCTAATACGATGGAATGAATGTACAACTTAACAGGTGGTTCGCTTTCCGGGTCATTAACACCTCCCAACTCAGAATAATACAAGGCGGGTTCATAGGCAAAACGCCTGCCAAAATTTATTCGATAGCCCAGTCCAATGGCTGGAAAAACCTTCATGTTTTCAATGTCTTTCTGAGCATCCAAAACAGACATCCACGAGAAGTTGGTGCCGGCCTTGACGAAAAATTGAGCATGACCAACTCCTGAAAATAGCAGAAACAAAAAAAGGAGGGTTACTTTTTTCATCTCGTTAAAATTTTGAAAGGACGTGCCCATTTCAAGGCAGGGCCTTGAATTCAACACGCATTACAAATGGAGGGTGGTAATGAATGCTCAGAATGGCCATTCCGGAATCTCTGCAAAGCTGCATTCGGCTTGAACGACGCATCAATCCGCTTTTCGGTTGGTTCGGATAAGCTTCGAATCAAGCTCGGGCGGAGCCGGAAGCTCCACCCGAGCATCAGAGGTCGGGT
>CAZBYX010000313.1:0-2017 GCA_964496055.1 uncultured Saprospiraceae bacterium | reverse complement strand
CCGAAGAAAGATTGCCCAGCGCGTAGTGAACATGGAAGCCGAAACCATGACCTTTTTGGTCAATACTATAGTTGATAAATTCAAGAGTGGCATGACCCGGAGAACCAATATCGGTAAGGTCCTCCCTGTAAAACAAGTTGAGAGACAATCGCTGATTGATTGAATAGCTCATTCTAATGTTGAGGCTCAAAGCCAAGGGGTCAAGAGCTTTCCATTCAACTATGGCATCTCGATTGTTTCGCTTGCCCGTAATGCCGGCATGTAAGACGTAATAAATACTCGGAGATACGGAAATCCTAAAACGCTCATTCAGACGGTATGACAGATATTGGTCGAAAACGAGTGAATGGATGTATAGTTTTACAGGGGGCTCATTATTGGGAGAGTTAATACTTCCAATATCGGAGTAATACAAACCGACTTCATGCTCAAACCGGGTCCCCAACTCCCTTCTATAGCCAAACCCAATCGCAGGAAATACCTTCATATTTTCCAAGTCGCCCTGTAAATCATCAACAGACATCCACGAGAAGTTGGCGCCGGCTTTGACGAAAAATTGAGCATGACCAACTCCTGAAAAAAACAGAAACAAAAAAAGGAGGGTTACTTTTTTCATCTCCATAAAAATTTTAAAAATCGTGCTAAATTCAGGAAACTTGCCAGAATTTAGCACGCTGAAAAAAGAAATTAATTCAAATCAAGCCTTTAAAAAGGACATTCCAGAATTTCTGTAAAGCTGCACTCGGCTTGAATGACGTTGCAATCTGATGTACGGTTCGTCCCAGTAACATTCACAATCCCATCGACTTGGTTTAAAGCCGAATTAATCTGATCAATCCAGTGGTCTTCTGCGAACAACTGTTTTAATTTATTGGTGCGTCGGCATTCGAAAAAATCAATCGAATGTGTTTCATCAACAGGGATATCGGGATGAGCGTGAAAATTCCGAACTTCCCCGCGCACCTCAAGAGCAATATGCCTCTTCTCTTTGAACCAAATGAAAAACCGTTTTCGCTGCGCCCGCACCTCCCCCTGATGGTACCACCAATAGCCTGTTAATCTGGGATTTCCATTCCCATCGGGTATTTCCTCTACATGGAAAGCCTCCGAAACCCAAATCACTTTGATACGCTTCTTTTTGTTGTTGTCTAATTTGTCGGTGCAAACCTCCTCACAATACTCATCACGGGTTTCGAGGATTTGTTCCGAACCGGAGCCTCCTTTCAATCGATACGCCCTCAGTAAGCCAAAATCCCCTTCCTTCCCATTCCATTCATCTACCAGGTAGCGCATGCCAACCGGATAGGACAACAGAAAGGAATTGACAATTTGAAATTCCTGGTTGCAAATGCGGTAGATGCCGTCTTTATTCACGAAGTAATGATAGGGAAAGCGAAACTTGGGTTCCACTCCTTCCTCCGTGACAACGGCCAATGACAAATGGCGTTGAACGAAATCATCGAAGATGGGTCTGAAAAGTTCATCGGTCATAGTCGAATCGGCAGAATGAACTTCCAGCAAGCTGTCCAATGACTCCGCCACTTCAAGGTGATTGCCATAGTCCGTATCGGCTCCACTCGAGGCCTCCCACTCTGCATACAAACTATCGTCTTCGATTGCCGGAAAAGTTGTCAAATAAGTGTGCAGAGCCTGAGCGTCTCGAAAATTCAGCACGCCGTCTTCGGCGACAAAAAACCCGTAAGGGTTATACTCGTATTTGCAAAGCCCTGAATAATTGACATTTTCAGGTGGTAGTTCAGTCAGAGAGTCTTTACAACTGGTGAAAAATAAGGCGAAGAGAAGAGAAGAGAAGAGAAGAGAAGAGAAGAGAACTTGAACGTTTTCATGGTGTTAAGGTTTAGTTGAACAATGATTTTGGGGATGCCAGCATCTGTGTGTATCAACCGGTCGACTGGGTCAAAAATAGGACACAAAAATAAATTTCCAAATTTGGATCGGAAAATATTTTATAAACCTTCCATTTCCACATTCTTCTTAAGTACGACAAAATTATTTG
>CAZBYX010000312.1:0-5010 GCA_964496055.1 uncultured Saprospiraceae bacterium | reverse complement strand
CGTCACGTCCGTCACGTTCGTCACGTCCGTCACGACGTCCTCCACGAAATCCATGTAGCCTGAATCACCGGCGCTACAAAAGGGCCGGCTCACCTGCGCACCACGGGTGAGAGGCAGCGGTAACCCCTGGAATCGAGGACTTCCACCCAGAGCAAGCCGGCGACCGGAGGCAGGTCTTCGAGTTGCAGGGTGGGGGTGGGGCCGTTCAGGGTGAGGGTTCGAAGCAGGCGGCCGTTCTGATGCAGGCGCACCCGGATGGGCGGGGCGGTGTGGGAGGGGAGTTCGAGGGTGAGGGCGCCGGCGCCGGGGTTGGGGTAAACCCGGCAAGGGGCGAGGTGGCGGGATGCGGTTTGGGAGGGCGGTTGGAAGAAGGAGCTCAGGTCGTAGCGCAGCAGCAGGGGCGGGAGCAGGGGCGTGCTTTCGGAGCAGACGTACACCTGCTCGGCGGCGGGACCGGCGATGCCTTCGGTTTGCCCCGTCAGCAGAAGCGAGCCCAGGGAGATGCGGCGCTTGTTTCCGGCGAAGATGCGGCCCGGCGGATAATCGAACAGCAGATAGAGAAAGGCTTCCAGGGCGTCCAGGTCGTAGCCCAGCAACAGGATGGTGCCGTCTTCGAGGCGATGGGCGGCGGTGAGGAGCCCTCCGACGTCGAGGGAGTCTTGCAGGAGGGCGAGGTGTTGGCCGGGCTGGGCGGGCAGCGTATAGTGTCGGGTGCGGCCGTCGAGCCAGTTTTTGCTGAACAGGTGGAGGCTGTCGTCGTGGTAAAAGAAGGCTTCGCAGTCGAAGTTGTGGGCGTTGGGGGCGTTGGGGAAGCTGGTCTGGTCGCTGAAGGCGAAGGCGATGGTGTCGGGGTGGGCGAGGGGGTTGTCGGCGGGCAGGCGCAGGATGCGCAGGTCGGTGCGGTTGCCGGGGTTGTTTCCGAAATCGCCGACGAAGAGGAAGCCGTCGCCGAGGGCGAGGTCTTCCCAGTCCACGTTGCTCGTGCCCGGTGGGCGGATGCTGTCGAGGATGCTGCCGTCGTCGGGGTTCAGTTGGAAGAGGGTGGGCGGGTTGCCCGAGTCGTTGTGGCTCCAGAGGGTGGCGTCGTGCCAGGCCAGGCCGGAGCACTCGGACAGTTCTTCCGGCAGCACGAGGGTGGCGTCGGGGGACAGGGAGGTGGGAGGGTAGAGGCAGGAGCCGTCGTTGAGGGTGGCGGCGGGGTCGTAGTTCAGGGCTTGGGGGTCCGTGCAGCCGCTTTGAGCCGAGGGCGCCCAGGGCAGGAGCAAGCCGAGCAGGAGGGGCAGGATTGTTTTCATGTTCGAGGTTCGGGTTGAGTGCAATTTGCAGGCAATGATGCAAAAAAAATCGGTGGAGGGCCCGACCTCGCAGGTCGGGAATGCAAAGCGGCAATCGCGGGGCATTCCCTATGTTTGCGGGCCGAGGCCGGAGACCCGCTGCGGTTTTCGGGTCGTAAAGCAAGCAGACCATGAAGAAAATCCTGGTGGCCAACCGCGGCGAAATCGCCTTGCGCATCATGCGAACCGCCCGGCGCATGGGCATCGAAACGGTGGCCGTCTTCTCGGAAGCCGACCGCGCCGCCCCCCACGTGCGCTATGCCGACCAGGCGGTTTGCCTGGGGCCGCCGCCTTCCGCCGAATCCTACTTGCGGGTGGACAAAATCCTCGAGGCGGCCCACCGCACGGGGGCCGAGGCCATCCACCCCGGCTACGGCTTCCTGAGCGAGAACGCCGACTTTGCCGCCGCCGTCCACGATGCCGGCCTGATTTTCATCGGCCCGCGCCCTGACAGCATCCGCCTCATGGGCAGCAAGTTGGCCGCCAAAGAAGCCGTCAAGAAGTTCGACATCCCGCTGGTGCCGGGGCTGGAGCGCGCCGTGCGCGATGTAGCCGAAGCGAAATGGGTGGCCAGTGAAATCGGCTACCCCGTGCTCATCAAGGCTTCGGCGGGCGGGGGCGGCAAGGGGATGCGCATCGTTCATTCCCCGGAGGAGCTCCCCGAACAGATGGAACGCGCCGTCAGCGAAGCCCGGAGCGCCTTCGGCGACGGGGCCGTCTTCATCGAAAAGTACATCGCTTCGCCCCGCCACGTGGAAATCCAGGTCTTGGCCGATGCCCATGGCAACACCGTCCACCTTTACGAGCGCGAGTGCAGCATCCAGCGCCGCCACCAGAAAGTGGTGGAGGAAGCGCCCTCGGCCGTGCTCACACCTGCCGTGCGGCGGGCCATGGGCCGGGCAGCGGTGCGGGTGGCGCAGGCCTGCAATTACCTCGGAGCCGGAACGGTCGAATTTCTGGTGGACGAAGAGCTCAACTTCTACTTCCTCGAGATGAACACCCGCCTGCAGGTGGAGCACCCGGTCACCGAGTGCATCACCGGGCTGGACCTGGTCGAGCAACAAATCCGCATCGCTCGGGGCGAACCCTTGGCCTTTTCTCAGGATTCCATCCCTCTGCGGGGGCATGCCATCGAGCTGCGCGTCTATGCCGAGAACCCCTTCCAAAACTTCCTGCCCAACGTCGGGCGCCTGGAGCGCTACCGCCCGCCGCAGGGCGCCGGCATCCGCCTCGACAGCGGCTACGAGGAAGGCCTCGAGGTGCCCATCTATTACGACCCATTGATTGCCAAGCTCATCACCTGGGGAGAGAGCCGCGAGGCGGCCATCCGCCGCATGCGCGAAGCCATTCTGGGTTTCGAAATCGAGGGGGTGGTGACCACCCTGCCTTTCGGCCGTTTCGTCATGGAGCATCCCGCCTTCGTGGAAGGGAAATTCGACACGCACTTCGTCGAGCAGCACTTCACTCCCGAGGTCATTCAGGAGATGCAGCGCGCCGAAGCCGAAGTGGCGGCCGCTGTGGCGGCGCACTGGTTTCGGAAAGAATGGGCCCGCCTGCGCCTGCCCGGCGCTTCGCCGAGCCGGTGGCCCTTGCGCAAGCGCTGAGCCTCAGCGCCCCACGATGCGCACCGCCTGCCCCCACATGAACACGGAGGCGCCTTCCTCCACGGGCTCGACCCACACCCGCACCTCCTTGCCCTCCTCCTTCCATTCTTCGGGGAAATTGACGGGCCGATAGGCGGTGCCGTCCGCCGTCACGATGCCCCAGCAGCCGGGGCCCAGGGCCTGGTAGGTGGTTTTTCCCTGAATTTCGAAGCTCTTCATATCCGTTGGGTTGGGCGGGTTTCGGCCCGGCGAATCGGCTACGGTTGATTCACCGGGCCCTGGGGCTTTTTTATCATGTGCTCGATGGTGGCGTTGAGGTTGTCGATGAGGCGGCTCTGGCGCTGGATGGTTTGGCGCAGCTCCCGGATTTCCTCCCGCAGACGGTCTTGCAGATTGGTGGGGGAGGGGAGGAAGGGGCTGATTTTGGCCCGCACGTACCAGATTTCACGCACTTCCTCCACCGGAACCTCGTAGGGCTGGTAGTATTCGTTGTCGGAGTGGAGGGTGAGGGCTTTGCGCTCCCGGATGTGGTTGAACAGGCGCTTGACCACCACGTCGCCCCGCGTGACCACCACATAGACGTAGTTGTCCTTGATGGCACTCTCCCACAGGGTGGGCTCGACGAAGGAGCAGACCACCTTGTCGCCTTCGAAGAGGGTGGGCTCCATGCTGTCGCCCGCCACATCGAAGGAGCGGTGGGTGCCCGACATGTACTTGTAGTCGGGCAGGGTGAAGGTGGGCAGGTCCTGGATGAAGGCCGGGTCGGTCATTTCGGCGGCGTAGCCGGCCTGCGCCGGCACGGGCACGTGCACGATGCGCTCGTCGCCTTTGGGGTTGGTCACGATGGTGAGCACCCGGAAGCTGGAGTGGTCCTCCTCGCTCATGAACATGGGGCCCTCGCCCGTGTAGATGTAGGTGGGGTTGATTTTGTAGCGTTCGACGGCTTTGCGCAGCAATTCGATGGTGACGTCGCGCCGGCCCTTGAGGATTTCGCTCAGGCTTTGCGGCAGGTAGTCCAGGGACAGGGCGAACTGGCGGCTGCTGCGCACCACCCCCTCTTCCTTGAGTTTGTCGTGGCACTTGATGAAGCGCTCGGTGACGATGCTGGCCATGGTGTGTAGCTTTTTCTCGGCGGGGCCGAAGGTTCCCGGGCGGCAAGTTTTGGTACCGGAAAAGTGAAAGGCGAGCTCCAAATTTAACAAAATTGCTGACACTCTTCGCCCCGGGGGCGCCTTTTTAGGCAAAATAGTGACAGCTTCGTCGCGAGCAGGGGGCTTGCGTCCTGGCAGGAAAGCTATCTTTGCTCACGTTCGGTGTGGGTGGGCGGCCGGGTTGGCACGCTCGCTTTCCGCCCCCGTGCGGAGCATCGAAAAAACCAAAACCAAACATCTTTGGAAAACGCCAAACACATCGCCTTGCTGGAGCGCCTCTTCCACCAGTACCAACCCATGCTGGTGAGCTTCGCCTGGCAGTACGTCAAGTCGGCGGAGGATGCCCGCGAGGTGGTCCAGGAGGTCTTCCTCTCGGTTTGGAACAACCGCGAGCACCTGCGCGAAGACGGCAACCTGAAAGCCTACCTCTTCACCGCCACCCGCAACAAGTGCCTCAACTGGCTGGAAAAGAAACGCCTGCGCATCGTCAGCATGGACGAAGACCCGGGCCCCGACCGCCCCAAAGCCCAATTCCCCGAAGCCGCCCCCGACAGCTCCGAAATGATGGAACTGGCCGAGCTGCGTGCCGTCATCTTCGACGAAGTGCAGAAGCTGCCCGCCAAATGCCGCGAAATCTTCCTCCTCAGCCGGGTGGAAGGGCTGTCGCATAAGGAAATCGGCGAGCGGCTCGACATCTCCCCCAAAACGGTGGAAAACCAAATCGGCATCGCTCTGAAGCGCATTCGGCAACGGCTGCGCCGATTCGACGAAGCCTTCGCCGGCGGAAAACTGCCCCTCTGGCTCCTTTTTGCCCTCTTTTTGCCCGATTGGCTGGACGGCTTTGGGGGCTGCCTGCCCGGCCTGGGTATCGGAGGGTGAGCGCATCTTTTCCCCTCCGACGAATGGTTGATGGAGGGTTTA
>CAZBYX010000311.1:0-5036 GCA_964496055.1 uncultured Saprospiraceae bacterium | reverse complement strand
GGGGCGAAGCCCATGCGCGCTGCCAAATATTTCAACTTGTCTCCTTGTCTCTATGTATTTCGGGGGCGAAGCCCCCTGTATTTCAAGGGCGCAGCCCCGCGGGCGGCCACTTATTTCAATATGTCTCCTTGTCTCTATGTATTTCGGGGGCGAAGCCCCCTGTATTTCAAGGGCGCAGCCACCGCGGGCGGCCACTTATTTCAATATGTCTTCTTGTCTCTATGTATTTCTTGTCTTGGGCGCAACCCCTGCGCGCAGCCCCCCTTTTCATCCCGCTTCCACCTCAATCTCCCGGAGGATGGGTTCCAGATCGACATTTTCGTCCACCAGTTCGATGGCGCGTTGGGACTTCCAGGGGGTATGGATGTTGATTTTCACCTCGATGCGGCTGATGCGCAAGACGGAGCCGTAGGTATCGAGGGGGGTGGAGATGACGGGGATTTTCTTGTCGAGGAGGAATTGTTTGCAGGGAAGTTTTTCGAACTGGTCGTACACGTAGCCGCCGTCGCCGGTGATGATGACCCCGGAAAGGGGAAAGTTTTTCACCTGGTGGATTTTGCACAGCTGCATGATGCGTTGCAGGGCGGAGCAGACGCGTTTGGAGCTGACGACCAGCAGGAGGTTTTTTTCTTTGGTGAAGTCGTGAGAATCTACCAGCGAGCCGGCGATGATGCCCTCCACTTTGTTGGTCAGGTAGGCGTCGTGGATGAGGGTGCGCCCCCAGGTGGCTTTTTTGATGGTCGCCATGATGGGGTAGGAAAGGCTTTTGTCGAAGGGCAGCACGCCGAGGAGCTTCAGGCCCTTCTGAGTCAGCCAGTTGCCTACGTAGTGGCGCACTTTCTCCATTTTTTCGGGCAACACCTTGTTGATGATGACGCCGATGATGGGCACGCCCTGTTCGCGAAACAGCGCGGTGGCCATGTGCAGGCGGTCAATGGTGTTGCCGATGCCGCCCTCCACCACCATGACGACGCGGGCATCGAGCATGCGCGCCACGGTGGCATTGGACAGGCCGACGACGCTGCCCACGCCGGGGTGGCCCGTGCCCTCGAAAATGACCAGCTCGTGGCGGCGGGTCAGTTCCCGGGCGGCGGCCTCCACGGCTTGCGCGTAGGGAAAGTCGGCGGGGTTGTCCAGGTAGGCGGTGGTGGCGCCCTTGCCCAGGATGACCGGGCTGTGGATAGGGGGCTCCAGGGGGAAGTCCAGCACTTCGGAGAAGAGCAGGGCGTCCTTGTCGGCTTTCAGGTCGCCGTAGTCCACGGCTTGTTGGCCGACGGGCTTGCAATAGCCCAGGTCGAAGCCGGCGTTTTGAAGAGCCACCGATAGCCCCAGCGTGGAGGTGGTCTTGCCCACATGCTGACTGGTAGCGGCTACGTAGATGCTTCTGCGATTCATGGATGTCGGTCTTGTGCGAACACCAACGGAATGACAATGATACGGATTTTGGGTCTGCTCTGTTCACCACTCTGCCTTCTCTTTCGCACCGCGCCCCCCCGAACCGAAGCCCAAACCCCTTCCCCGGCGCCCCCGCGCCTCTTCCGGGCGCCGAAAAACCCATGCTGAAATTATTCCAGGCTCATTTCCAGACCTTGGGAAAATTGATTTTCTTTTGGGCGGAAAATGCAGACCTGCCCGAAAAAGCCGCTCTCTCGCGCGTGCATTCGCGGAAATGGGACATCGAGGGAGGTTTGAGCGAGGGGCAGGGTGAGGGGCCAAGCTCCGGGCTGCTCCTCCCGGGGCTTCGATGTTTTCCATCTGACTTCGGATGCTTTCGAGGGTCTTCAAGATTATTCACCCATCAAAAAACAACCGCTATGCTGAAACTGACCTACTACGGCCACGCCGCCTTCGGAGTGGAGATGGGCGGCAAGCATTTGGTCTTCGACCCCTTCATCACCGGGAATGAGTTGGCCAAAGACATCCGGCTGGAGGACATCCCCGCCGATTACATCCTCGTCAGTCACGGCCACCAGGACCACGTGCTCGATGTGGAAGCCCTGGCCAAAAAGAACGGGGCTACGGTGGTCTCCAATTTCGAAATCGTCAGCTGGTTTGGTGAGAAAGGCATCCAGGGGCACCCCATGAACCACGGCGGGAAGTGGCAGTTCGATTTCGGCACGGTGAAGTACGTCAACGCCGTTCACTCGAGCGTCTTGCCCGACGGCACCTACGGCGGCAACCCGGGCGGGTTCGTCGTCTGGAATGAGGAGCACTGCTTCTACTTCGCCGGCGACACGGCCCTGACCCAGGACATGAAGCTGCTGCCCGATATCTGCCCCCGGCTGGACTTCGCCATCCTCCCCATCGGGGACAACTTCACCATGGATTACCAGGACGCCGCCCTGGCCGCCGATTTCATCCACTGCAACCGCATCATCGGCTGCCACTACGACACCTTCGGCTACATCAAGCTGGACCACGACGCGGCCAAAAAGTTTTTCGCCGCCCGGGGAAAAGAGCTAATTTTGCTGCCTATCGGCGGCAGCTTTGAACTCTGAAGGCCCTTCGCCGCGCGAAGCCCTTCCAGCCAGGAACTGCCGGGGGCCTTGAATGCCTGCCTCCGGTTCCTCCCTGCTCCACAGCGCAACACCGAACCATCATGGGAAAAATCATCGCAATTGCCAACCAGAAGGGAGGCGTAGGGAAAACTACCACAGCCATCAACCTGGCCGCCGCCCTGGCCGTACTCGAAAAAAAGGTCCTGCTGGTGGATGCCGACCCCCAGGCCAACTCCTCCTCCGGCGTCGGCATCTTCCAGGACGCCATCGACAGCAGCCTCTACGACTGCCTGGTCAATGAGCTCGACCCCACCGAAGCCATCTACGAAACCGACACCCCCAACCTCCACCTCCTGCCCTCCCACATCGACCTGGTGGGCGCCGAGCTGGAACTGGCCAACCGCCCCGACCGGGAGTTCACCCTCCGCAAGGTGCTCCACCCCCTGCGGGCGGATTACGACTTCATCTTCGTGGATTGCCTGCCCAGCCTGGGCCTCATCACCGTCAACGCCCTGAGCGCCGCCGATTCCGTGCTCATCCCCGTTCAGTGCGAGTATTTTTCCCTGGAGGGGCTGGGCAAATTGCAGCACACCATCAACCTGGTCAAACGCCAACTCAACCCCCAATTGGAAATCGAGGGCATCCTGCTGTCGATGTACGACCGACGCCTACGCCTGGCCAACGTGGTGGTTAACGAGGTGCGGGCCTTTTACAAAGACAAGGTCTTCGACACCATCATCCACCGCAACTCCAAAATCGGGGAGGCCCCCAACATGCACGTGCCCGTCATACTGTACGATGCGGGCAGCAAGGGCAGCATCAATTTTCTGAATCTGGCGCGGGAATTTCTGGCCAAGAACAGCCCGGTGGGTGCCGGCCAGGAATTGGAGGACTGAATTGCGGGCCCAGCCCCCGCCCAACCCTTCCGACATGGCGAAAAAAGTGAAGAAAAAAGAACTGGGAGCCGGCATCGCGGCTTTGTTGCGCAACATCGAAACCGAGCCCCCCGAACAGCAAAAGGAGCTCGTCCGGGAACTGACCCACACGGTGGCCTCCATCCCCGTGGAGGCCATCGAGGTGAACCCCTTCCAGCCGCGCAACGACTTCGACGAGGAAAGCCTGCAGGAACTGGCGGAGAGCATCCGCGTCCACGGCTTGATTCAGCCCATCACCGTGCGGCGCATGGCGGAGGGGCAATACCAGCTCATCAGCGGGGAGCGGCGCTGGCGCGCCAGCAAGCTCGCGGGGCTGGAAACCATCCCGGCCTACGTGCGCCTGGCCAATGACCAGGAGATGCTCGAAATGGCGCTGGTGGAAAACATCCAGCGCGAAGACCTCAACGCCATCGAGGTGGCCATCACCTTTCAGCGCCTCATCGACGAATGCTCCCTGACCCACGAAAGCCTCTCGCAACGGGTGGGCAAAAAGCGCAGCACCGTGACCAACTTCCTGCGCCTTTTGAAACTCCCGCCCGACATCCAGAAGGGTTTGAAGGAGGGGCGCATCAGCATGGGCCATGCCCGCGCCCTTTTGGGGGTGGAGGATTTCGCCGTGCAGAGTGCGCTGTACCGCGAAATCATCACCGAGGGGCTGTCCGTTCGGGAGACCGAACGCCGGGTGCAAGCCTTCAACCAACCGCAGCGCCCCCGGGCCCGCAAACCCTCCCTGCCCGATGCCTACCTGCAGGTGCAGGAGCAGCTCCGCTCCCGCCTGGGCGCCAAGGTGCAGCTCAAACGCACACCCAAGGGGCGCGGCCAAATCGTCATCCCATTCGCCGACGACGATGACCTCAACCGCCTGCTCGACCTGCTGGAAGAGGACCGAAACAACCCCTCCTGACCGTTAACCAAAGGCAAACAAGCCCCCCGCCCCGGAGGGCCAGCCGTTTTCCCCCTATGTGGCACCGCCTCCTTCCCCTCGGGCTGTTCGTTTTCCTTGCCCTGAGCACTCGGGCTCAGGTGCCCGACAGCCTGTACCATACTCTCCCCCCCAACCTCCTGCCCCCGCCCCCACCCGATTCCGCTCACACCGATTCCCTTCCCCCCGAACCCCGCATGGGCTTCTTCTACCGGGTCTGGAAAAAGGATTACCCCAGCCCCAAGAAGGCGCTCTTTCTGTCTTTGGCCGTGCCCGGTGCCGGCCAACTCTACAACAAACGCTGGTGGAAAGTGCCCCTCGTGTATGGCGGGCTGGCCGGCATGGTCTATCTCGTCGACCGAAACTCCACCCAGTACAAGCGCTTCCAGCAAGCCTACCTCGCCGCCCTGAAGGGAGAACCCCACGAGTTCGGCAGCGCCCTCGATGCCGGCGACCTGCTCCGCCTGCGCAACACCGCCGACAAGAACCGCCAGCTCTCCTACATCGGGCTCTTCGCCGTGTACCTCTTCCAGGCCACCGAAGCCCTGGTGGACGCCCACCTGCGCAGCTTCGACGTCAGCGATGACCTCAGCGCGCGCTTCCAACCCGCCCTCCTGCCCGCCCCCGACGGCCCCCTCGCCCCGGGCATCGGCCTGGTCCTGCGCTTCGAGTGAGCCGCCG
>CAZBYX010000310.1:0-5036 GCA_964496055.1 uncultured Saprospiraceae bacterium | reverse complement strand
TCGTTGTTCGTTGATCGTTGTTCGTTGGGTTTGGGTGTGATAAAGTGGAGAGTTTAGAGTGGAGAGTTTAGAGTTGGGTTGGGGGGAGGGTTTGAGTTTGATTGAACCGCAGAGGAAACCATGCGGTCAAGCCAGAAAAATGACAGAGTGAACCATACGGTCAAGCCAGGCGGCCTACTCGCAAACCCGCTCCCGTGCTTCACACCCACACCACGATTTTACGATTTCACAGTTTTTCGATTTTACATGAAAGGGTTAGAGGACGCGGGTTTGGGGACCATTTATTTCAACTTGTCTCCACATATTTCAATATATTTCTATGTCTTGCCCATCGCAAACCAATCGTCATGGAAGACAAACGCTTGCTCGGACACGTTCGCACCACCATCGAAGAAGGCATTGCCACCGTTGAGTTTTTCCATCCCGCGCACAACAGCCTGCCGGGGCGCCTGCTGAGTGAATTGGCCGGGGCCATAGCCGCGGCCGGGGAAAATCCGCAGGTGCGGGTCATCCTTTTGCGCAGTGCCGGCGACCGGACGTTCTGTGCGGGGGCCAGTTTCGACGAGCTGCTTGCCGTCCAAGACCTGCAGAGCGGCACCCGGTTCTTCATGGGCTTTGCGCGGGTCATCAACGCCATGCGGAAGTGCCCCAAAATCATCGTGGGGCGGGTGCAGGGCAAGGCGGTTGGCGGGGGGGTCGGCCTCGCCGCAGCGGTGGACTATTGCCTGGCGTCGAAGTGGGCCTCGGTGAAGCTCAGCGAGTTGGCGCTGGGCATCGGCCCCTTCGTTGTGGGGCCGGCCGTGCAGCGGAAAATCGGCCTAAGTGCCATGAGCCAGCTTGCCGTCAATGCCACCGAATGGCAGACCGCCCAGTGGGCCAAGGCCCAGGGCTTGTTTGCCGAGGTTTTCGACTCCGTCGAGCAGCTCGACGCCTACCTCGAAGAGTTCACCCGTCGGCTGGCAGGCTTCAACCCCGAAGCCCTGCGCGAGCTGAAGCAGGTTTTCTGGCAGGGCACCGAACATTGGGACGAACTGCTCGCCGAGCGTGCCGCCATCAGCGGCCGGCTGGTGCTCAGCCCCTTCACCCGGCAGGCGCTCGAAGCCCTGAAAAGCAAAAGCTGAACCGCAAACCTCCGCGCCATGAACCCACTGCGCCTTCTGTTTTTGTCCGGGGGGCTGGTGTGCGCCCTCGAGGCGGCCGCCCAGTTGCCCGCCGACCAACTCGACCAACTCACGCTCGGCTCCCTGTCCGAGTTTCGCGAGTTGTTGTCCATCCCCAACGACGCCCACTTCCCCGACTCCATCGAATGGAACGTGCAGTGGTGCGAGAAAGCCTTTGCCGCCCGCGGCTTTCGGTCTCAGCGCCTGACCACCCCCGGCGCGCCCTTGCTCTTGCTCGAACGGCGGGGCCCACGCCCCGATGTGCCCACCCTCCTGTGCTACATGCACGTGGACGGGCAACCGGTGGACCCCTCCAAATGGGAACAGGCAGACCCCTGGAAGCCCGTCTTGAAGCAATACTTCCCGCAAAAAGGCTGGGTGGAAATCCCCTGGGAGAGCCTCGAAGAAGGTTTCGACCCCGAGTGGCGCATCTTCGCCCGCTCCGCCTCCGACGACAAGGGGCCCATCCTCATGCTGCTCACCGCCCTGGATGCCCTGCGCATGCGCAACGAGGAGCCACCCTTCCACCTCAAGGTCATCCTCGACTTCGAGGAGGAACAGGGCTCGCCTCATCTCCCTGCCGCCGTGGTGAAATACCGCAAGGCCCTGGCCTGCGACGCCCTGCTCATCTTCGACGGGCCGCGCCACCCTTCCAATCTGCCCACCCTCAGCTTCGGGGCGCGCGGCATCGCCACCCTCACCCTCACCGTGTATGGTCCGCGCGTGCCCCAGCACAGCGGCCACTACGGCAACTGGGCGCCCAACCCGGCGATGCGGCTGGCTCAGTTGCTGGCCTCCATGAAAGATGCGGCGGGGCGGGTCACCATTCCGGGCTTCTACGACGGCATCGAAATCGATGAGGAAACCCAGGCGATATTGGCTGCCGTGCCCGACGACGAAGCCGCCATCATGCGCAAGCTCGGCATCGCCGCTCCCGACAGCGTGGGCCGTTCCCTGCAGGAAGCCTTGCAGTACCCCTCGCTCAACATTCGGGGCATGGCTTCGGGCTGGGTGGGGGAAAAAGTGCGCACCATCGTTCCCGCCACCGCCGTGGCGGAAATCGACATCCGCCTGGTGAAAGAAAGCGACCCCGAGCGCCTGCTGCAGCTGGTGCGCGAACACATCGAAGGGCAAGGCTATTATGTGACCGAGCAGGAACCCACCGAAGAAGAGCGCCTAACCCATCCCCGCATCTGCCGTTTCGAGTCCAGCATCTCCTACGGGGCTTTTCGCACGCCCGTGCATTCGTCGGTGGGCCGGTGGCTGAGCCGGGCCCTGGTGAAAGCCTTCGGGCGGGAGCCCGTGAAAAAGCGCACCTCCGGGGGCTCGGTGCCCATCAGCCCCTTCGTCAACACCCTCGGCGTACCGGCTGTCGGCGTGCCCACCGTCAACCCGGACAACAACCAGCACAGCCCCAACGAAAACATCCGCCTGGGCAACTACCGCGACGGCATCCAGACCATCTATTCCATCCTGACCGAGCCCTGGAACCCCAACCGCTGACCCGCCCCCTTCCCGGGGCTAAAGGTGCGGCCCGGCAGGCGGTTCTCATCCTTCCAGGGAGGGCGAAGCACCTTCACGTCAGCCGGGCTTCCTCAGGGAGCAATTGCAGAAACGGGAAACACACGCCTTGCACGGGCCGAAAAAACATCGGCAACCGGAATGCGTGAATGGGCAGGAAACGCGCGGATGGAGGGAGGCGGTTTCCCTCCAAGGCAGGCCGGCGAAGGGAGTCGGCTCAGGGGCGATAGACCTTCTTGCTCAGGCGGATGGTTTTCAGAATGCGGCTATCGGCATCCAAAAGACTGACCAGGTAGATTCCCCCCGGCAGGTCGCTGATGTCGTAGCGTTTGCCCGGGTACACCTCGAACTCCTTGACCCGCTTGCCGATGATGTTGTACAGCGTCATGCGCCGGACGGTCTCGTTGGGGGTGAGGAAGACGTAGTTGGTGGCGGGGTTGGGGTAGAGGCGCAAAAGTTGGGGGGAGGCGGGGTCCATCCCGTGGGGCAGGTTCTTGATTTCGAAACTGAACTGAGCCGAACTCAGCGGGGCATCGGGGAGCCTGGCGTCGAAGAAGTTCACGCGGGCCAGAGCGAGTCCTTCCTGGTGGGTGGGCCACAGCATGAAGTCGAGGTTGCTTTGCTGGCCGGGTGCCAGGTCGAGGAGGCTGAAAGCAGGCTGGAAAGCCACCCGATGGCGGGGGTCGGTCGGGTTGTAATCCTGGCAATTGAGGGGGTCGCAGGCGCGCAGCAACCAGTCCGCGGGGCACTGTTCCACCTCCAGGTTCCAGCGAAGTTGAAGGGTGTCGGGGCTGAGGTTGGTCAGCAGAGCGGTGGTGGCGATGCCGCTGTCGTTCTTGCGCAAGTCGAGGTAGAAAGTCTCTTCGAAACTCGAAGGGATGACATCCAGGAGAACTTGCGTGCCGCCCGCGACCATCTGCCCCAGGAAAAGGAAGGGAAGGAGTAAGGTTGCTTTCATAATCGCTTATTTTCTTCCGTAAAACTCGGTGACCCTCCTAAAGACACTTTGCAGGTAGCCGGAGGCACAATTTCTCGCCGGGATTATGGAAAATTTAACACCCCGACGACAATATCAGCTCAAAAGTTTGCGTGCCGCCTCGCTGATGCGGCGGCCGTCCGCCTGCCCCGCCAAACGCTTCACCGCCACCCCCATGACCCGCCCCAGGTCTTTGGGGGATTGAGCGCCCACCTCTTCTATTATCTTTTTCAAAATGTCTTCCAATTCGGAATCGTTCAGCTGGGCGGGCAAGTATTTTTCGATGATTTCCAGCTCCTCGCGTTCTTTGGCCGCCAGGTCGGGGCGCTCGTTCTGTTCGTAGGTTTCCAAAGATTCCTTGCGCTGTTTGACCAGTTGCTGCAGGATTTGGATTTCCCGGGCTTCGTCGATGGGCTTGCCGCTGCCGTCGGTTTTGGCCAGCTGGATGGCGGCCTTGACGGCACGCAGGGCGCGCAGAGCCGCCTGGTCTTTGGCTTTCATGGCGGCTTTCAGGTCGTTCATGATTCGGCTTTCCAGGCTCATGTGCGGTTTTTGCCGCAAAAATAGCCTTTTGCCCGAGAGGCCGCGGCGCGGGCTTCAGGCCCCTTTCTCGAGTTCTTCCCAGTATTCCACGGCCCGGCGGGTGTGGGGGATGCAGATGGAGCCGCCCACCAGATTGGCGATGGCGAAGACCTCGAACACCTCTTCACGGGTCACGCCCAGCTCGTGGCAGGTGCCCAGGTGGTAGCGGATGCAGTCGTCGCAGCGCAACACCATGGAGGCTACCAGACCCAGCAGCTCTTTGGTCTTGCGATCCAGCGCCCCGTCTTCGTAGGCGTCCGTGTCCAGTCGGAAGAAGCGATTGAGGGTTTTGTTCTTCTGACCCAGGATGATTTTGTTCATCCGCTCCCGGTAGGCGTTGAATTCTTTCACGTTCATGTCGGCAGGTTTTGGTGGGCAAGACATAGAAAAAATGGAGATATGTGGAGACAGGTGGAGATAAAAGTGTCGGCGTGACTCCCAGTCACGCCGACACTTGGCCGAAGTTAGGGAGGTTTCATGGTTTCATGGTTTCATGGTTTCATGGTCTCATGGTTTCATGGTTTCACGGTTTCATGGTTTCAGGGTCTCACGGTCTCAAGGTCTCATGGTGCGCGATGGGAAAAGACACTGAAACAGGTGGAAATAGGGGGAGGCAAATGGAAATAAATCGTCCCCAAACCCGGGCCCTTTCCTGTAAAATCGTAAAACTGTAAAACTGTAAAATCGTGACGCGTGACGGCGTGACGCGTGACGGGAAGGGTGGGAGGTTTGAGGCTTGGGTTTGTTTAAACCACAGGGTAAACAGAGTGCACACGGAGTAAACAGATCACGCCCAA
>CAZBYX010000309.1:0-5050 GCA_964496055.1 uncultured Saprospiraceae bacterium | reverse complement strand
GAAAGGAAGAAGAAAGGGCCCAAAAAAATACTACCCCGCAGCCCGAGGGCTTTGGGGTAGTCCCACACACTATTAGAACACCCACTATTGGAACTCTTCCGGGGTTCGGCAGGGTGAAAAAACCAGTCCTACTTCCGCGAGGGGTTCGGACTGGTCCCACACACTATGAGAACACCCAATTTCTTCAGGGCGAACCGGCTGCGTGGAATGGAAGGCAACTTCCTGCCTCAAAAAAAACTACCCCGAACACCACGGAGTGGTGACGGGGCAGCCCACACACTATGAGAACACCCAATTATTTCTTTGTGCATAACCCTTTTGCAAGGGCCGATATTGTTCGTTCATCAGTTTTCTCATTTCTGTTCGGCTTCCGTAGGCGCGTTTCGCTTCATCAACCTTTCGCCATAGAGACGTCCCCTGCGCGCGTTTTTCACAATCCCTTGAAGCGAATTCCCTTCTTCGGCTCAAATCAAGGAACAAGATGACGCTGTTTTTGTTTTTGCGCTTTGCGTATTTGGCTGATTTTTAGGGCGCTGTGGAGTCTGTTGGCGCAGGGGTTAAGGTTTTTAACCCTTCGTTAAAGCCTTATTAAAGTTGAATTTCCCAGTCGTCGTTCCTTTCTGCAGTTTCCCAAAGATAACAAATCCCCTCGCCAATAAATTCCATGGGATTGTGGAAAGATTCGTTTTGCAAGGCGGGAATCTGCCTCCCCGTTAAGTGGCGAATGTTGTTATTTTGCGAGGAAATCATTGCAATATTAACGCAAAAATAAGTCTTTTCAAAATAGGTTGTGGAGGCTTGGGAAAAAGAGCTTGCTTCCACTGCCATTGAACGGGGAATGCCAGTGATTCCAAGGGATACGGTACAGAAGATTTTGGATACGGCCCGCATCGAGGACGTGGTGCAGGATTTCGTCAATGTGAAGCGGCGGGGCGTCAATCTCATCGGGTTGTGCCCCTTTCACAATGAAAAAACCCCTTCGTTTACGGTTTCTCCTTCGAAGAACCTGTTCAAGTGTTTCGGGTGTGGGGTGGGAGGGGACGTAGTGCGCTTCGTCATGGAGCACGAGCACTACAGCTACCCCGAGGCCTTGCGTTACTTGGCCAAGCGCTACAACATCGAGATCGAGGAGGTGGAGCTGACGCCCGAGATGCGGGCCGAACAACAGCTGGAGGAGAGTCTGTTCATCGTCAACGACTATGCCGCTCGATTTTTCCAGGAGCAATTGCTTCGGACCGACCTGGGCAAAAGCGTGGGGCTGGGTTACTTCAAGGAACGCGGCTTTCTGGAAAAGACCATCGAGCGCTTCGGGCTGGGCTATCTGCCCCCCGAGCGCGATTTGTTCACGCGCACGGCTCTGGCGAAGGGGTACAAAAAGGAATTCCTTCAAAAACTGGGGCTGACCACGGCCAAGGACCTGGACTTCTTCCGCGGGCGGGTCATTTTTCCCATCCACAACCTCAGTGGGAAGGTCATTGCCTTTGCGGGGCGCATCCTGCAGAAGGATGCCCGGGCGCCGAAGTACGTCAACTCCCCCGAGTCGGAAATCTACCACAAGAGCAAGATCCTCTACGGGGTCTGGCATGCCAAGCGCGCCATCCGGCAGGCGGACGAGTGCATCCTCGTGGAAGGCTATACCGACGTCATCTCCCTGCATCAGGCAGGCATCGAAAACGTGGTGGCTTCGTCGGGCACTTCCCTGACGGTGGAGCAAATCCGCCTGGTCAAGCGCCTGACCCCGAACATCAAAATCCTCTACGACGGCGACCCCGCCGGCGTGAAAGCTGCCTTGCGCGGGCTGGACCTCGTCCTCGAACAGGACATGAACGTCAAAGTGGTCTTGCTTCCACAAGGCGAGGACCCCGACTCCTACCTCCGCAAGGTGGGGGTGGAGGCCTTCCGCCAATACCTGCAGCAGGAGGCCGCCGACTTCATCTTGTTCAAGGCGCGCCTGTTGCTCGATGAAGTGGAAGGCGACCCCGTCAAGCGCGCCGGTCTGGTCAAGGACATCGTAGCGAGCATCGCCCGGGTGCCCGACCCCCTGAAACGGGCCGCCTACCTGCGCGAGTGTTCCGTGCTGATGGAGATGGACGAACGCGCCCTGGTGCTGGCCCTGAACCGCGAAGTGAGTCGCTTGCTCAAGGAACGCCGCCGGGATCGCGAACGGGAAGAGCGCCTCAGCCAGCGGGAAACCCCCGCCGTTCCCGCCGACGAGGCTCCCCCCGAACCCACCCCCCAACCCGCCGACCCCCTCGAATACCAGGAACGGGACATCGCGCGGCTCCTCGTCGCCGCAGGAGGGGTGCCTCTTTCAGGGGGCAAGGGCACCCTCGGCGAGCACATTCTCCAGTCCCTGAGCGAAATCACCACAGAATTCAAGAACCCCCGCTACGGAAAGGTGCTCGAATTCGCCCGTGAACTCATCGGTAAAAACGAAACCCTCCAACCCCAGAAATTCGTCCAGCATCCCGATGAAGAACTCTCCAGCCTCGCCGTCGAACTCCTCTACGAACCCTACGAATACAGCCCCGGCTGGGAAGAACGCTACCACATCTACCTGACCACCCAGAAAATGCCCGAGCTGAACTACGACCGCGACGTGGACAGCGCGCTGAAACGCTTCAAATTTCGGCGCGTGCTCGATCTCTGCCTCGAAAACCAGCAGCAGCTCCAGAAACTCGACCCCCAGAAGGATGCCGAGGAGGTGGTCAAGAAGCTCAAAATCCAGAAGAAGCTCTACGAATTGCGCGACGCCCTGGCCCGGGAGCTGCGCACCGTGGTCGTCAAGGGGGAATGAGGGCTGAAACGAAAACCCATCACAACGCATCACCATGACCCATCTTCGACTGCTGATTTGTTGCCTCTGCCTTCCCCTTTTCCTGGGAGCCCAGGAGATCCCCGAAAAGGAAGAACCGCGTATGGACTTCGAGCTGTACGACCCCCCGTCCACCCTGGTCGTGCCCGAGCACCATGTGACCCGCGCCAAATTCCCCTTCATCGACGTGCACAGCCACCAGTGGCGCATGGACACCCAGAACCTCGACGGCCTCGTCGCCGCCATGGATTCGCTCAACCTCGCCGTCCTGGTCAACCTCAGCGGGCGCGGCGGCGCCAAACTCAAAGCCATGGTGGACAACGCCCGCCGGCAGGGCTACGAAAACCGCATCGTCGTCTTCACCAACATCGAAATCCGCAGCATCGACGAGCCCGACTGGGTCGAAGAAACCCTCAAGCAGCTCGAGTTCGACGTCCAAAACGGCGCCCGCGGCCTGAAAATCTACAAGAGCCAGGGCATGTTTCACAAGGACAAAAACGGCAACCGCATCCGCATCAACGACCCCCGACTGGACCCCATCTGGGCCAAATGCGGCGAGCTGGGCATTCCCGTCCTCATCCACACCGCCGACCCCAAACCCTTCTGGCAACCCCACGACGAGAACAACGAGCGCTGGCTGGAGCTCAAGCTCCGCCCCCGTCGCAAACGCGCCGACGACGACCCCGCCCCCTGGGACACCCTCATCGCCGAGCAGCACGACATCTTTCGCAAACACCCCAACACCACCTTCATCAACGCCCACATGGGCTGGTTCGCCAACGACCTCGGCCGCCTCGGGCAGTTGCTCGATTCCTTCCCCAACATGTACGTCGAAATCGGCGCCGTCATCGCCGAGTTGGGGCGCCAGCCCCGCATGGCCAACCGCTTTTTCGAAAAGTACCAGGACCGCGTCCTCTTCGGCAAGGACGCCTGGAACCCCGTCGAGTACCACACCTATTTCCGCGTGCTGGAAACCGACGACGAGTACTTCCCCTACTACAAGCGCTACCACGCATTCTGGAAAATGTACGGCCTCGACCTGCCCGACCCCATCCTGCGAAAGCTCTACTACAAAAACGCCCTCCGAATCATTCCCGGGCTGGATCGCTCGCTCTTCCCCGAAGAGGAGGACCCGGCCCACTGAACCTGCCATGCAATGCGCATTTTCTGGCTTACCGTTTTGCTTATGGCTGCTCAACTCACCGGCGCCCAGCGCCTGCGCGATTTCGGACTGAAGCCCGGGGTGCTGCCCCCCGGCCCCCTCAACGCCATCACGGATGTGGCGGGGGTGCGGGTGGGGCACGTGACCCTCATCGAGGGGGACAGCATCCGCACGGGGGTGACGGCCATCCTCCCCCACGGGGGCAATGTGTTTCAGGAAAAAGTGCCCGCAGCCGTCCAGGTGGCCAACGGCTTCGGCAAGATGGCGGGCATCAGCCAGTTGCAGGAGCTGGGCACCCTCGAAACGCCCATCGTGCTGACCAACACCCTCAGCGTGCCGGTTGCGGCCGATGCCCTCATCGACTACACCTTCTCCTTCCCCGAGAACGAAGGGGTGCGCAGCGTCAATCCCGTCGTCGGAGAGTGCAACGACGGCTACCTGAACGACATTCGCGGGCGGCACGTGCGCAAGGAGCACGTGCTGGAAGCCATCCGCCGGGCGAAGAGCGGCCCCGTCGAGGAGGGAAACGTCGGGGCGGGCACGGGCACCGTCTGTTTCGGCTGGAAGGGCGGTATCGGCACGGCCTCGCGGCGCCTGCCCGAAAGCCTCGGGAGCTACACCGTGGGGGTGCTCGTGCAAACCAATTTCGGCGGTGTCCTGACGATGGACGGGGTGCCGGTGGGGGAGAAGCTGGGCAAATATTACCTGAGCGACAAGCTGCAAGACCCCGCCGACGGCTCCTGCATGATGGTGGTCGCCACGGATGCACCCCTGGATGCCCACAGCCTGGAGCGCCTGGCGAAAAGAGCCATGCTGGGCCTGGCCCGCACCGGCGGCATCAGCTCCAACGGCAGCGGCGACTACGTCATCGCCTTCTCCACCGCCGAATCCCTGCGTGTGCCCTACCAGTCGGCCGATTCCCTTCGAGGCGGGCGCGTGCTCCGCAACGACCGCCTCTCGCCGCTGTTCCTGGCCGTCATCGAAGCCACCGAAGAAGCCATCCTCAACTCGCTCGTCGCTGCAAAAACCATGGAAGGGCGCAACGGCCACCGCATCGAAGCCTTGCCCATGGA
>CAZBYX010000308.1:0-5074 GCA_964496055.1 uncultured Saprospiraceae bacterium | reverse complement strand
CAACGAGCAACGAACACCCCACTCGGCGCTTTCACTCCCCCCTGAATTTCGGTTTGCGTTTTTCGAGGAAGGCCTGGACGCCCTCGCGGTAGTCGTGGGTTTGGGAGGCCCGATACTGGAGCTCATCTTCGAGGGCGAGTTGTTCTTCGAGGGAGTTGCTCAGGGAGGCGTTGAGGGCGCGTTTGGTCAGGCCCAGGCCTTTGGTGGGCATTTGGGCCAGTTGGCGGGCGAGGTTCCAGCTTTCTTCGGGGAAGGCATCGTCGGGGAAGGTTTTGTAAATCATGCCCATGGCGACGGCATCGGCGGCGGAAAGGCGTTCGGCGAGCAGGGTCAGGGCGGTGGCGCGTTGCAGGCCGATGAGGCGGGGCAGGAAGAAGGTGCCCCCGCTGTCGGGGATGAGGCCGATTTTGGAGAAGGCTTGCAGGAAGGAAGCACTTTCGGCGGCGACGGTGATGTCGCAGGCCAGAGCAATGTTGGCGCCGGCGCCGGCGGCCACACCGTTCACGGCGCAGACGATGGGCTTTTCCAGGCCGCGCAGGCGCCGGATGATGGGGTTGTAGTGCTCGCCGAGAATGGTGCGGATGGAGGGGCCGTCCTCGGCGACGACCTCTTGCAGGTCTTGCCCCGCACAGAAAGCTTTGCCCGCGCCCGTCAGGTAGAGGGCGCGGATTTCGGGGTCTTCGGCACAGGCATCCAGCACCTGTTGCAGGGCCAGGGCCATTTCCCGGTTGAAGCTGTTGTACACCTTCGGGCGGTTCAGAGTGATGCGCCCGATGCCGTCGTTTTTTTCGAAAAGGATGGTTTGGCTCATCGGTGGTGGTTTTCGTTGGCTGGCCTGGCGGGATGGACGCCCCCCCACCTCAAACGGCGGAAGCGCCCCCCATTCCTTCACTTGTTGGAAAAGACGGCGTATTCCCACCCGTCGAGGGTCATCATCATGTCTTCGAGCAGGGTGGTAGTGCCGCGGGCGAAGACGTTGGTGTATTCGCCGGTGTAGGCGGAGCCCTGCAGGGTGATGGTTTGGGTGTCGGGGCTGAGGTTGATGACGACGACGAGGCGGTCGCCGTTTTTTTCTCTGAGGAAGGCGAAGACCTTGTCGTCGGCACCGGTGGGGATGCGCTGCAGTTCGCCGCCGTCTTTGCCGTTCCAGAGGGCTTGGTTGCGGTGTTTGAGCTCGAAGAGGGTGCGGTAGAAGTCGGTGTAGGGGAAGTCCCCCCAGTCGATGCTGTCTTTTTCGAAGAAGGCGAGCCTTCGGTTGAAGGCGGCTTCCTGACCGGAGTAGATGAGAGGCATGCCGTCGAAGGTGGCGGCAAGCACGGCGAAGGCTTTGTGCCCCTCGCCGAGGCGTTCGAATTCGGTGCCGGCCCAGGAGTTTTCGTCGTGGTTGGAGGTGAAGTGCATGTGATAGCCCTGGGTGTATTTCTTGCGGTCTTCCTGCAGCCAGCGCTCGATGTCGAGGGCGTTCTTTTCGCCGCGGGCGATTTCGTTCATCAGGTGGTGGAAGGACCAGCCGTAGTCCATGACGAAGGAGCCGTTGTTGCGCAGCTCGGGCACTTCGGCTTCGGCGAGCATGAACAGGGGCTCGAGGGCATAGAGCGAATCGGTGGCCTGCACCCAGAAATCGGCGGGCACGCCGTGGGCCACGTCGCAGCGGAAGCCGTCCACGTCGCATTCGGTGACCCAGAACTTCATGGCCTCGATCATGGCCAGCCGCATTTCGGGCACGTCGTAGTTGAGGTCGGCCACGTCCGTCCAACCCCAGGACTCGCCCGTTTCGGGGTTGACGGGGTCCAGGATGTTGCCGTTTTCGTCCTGGGTGTACCAGTCGGGGTGTTGGCTGATCCAGGGGTGGTCCCAGCCGGTGTGATTGGGCACCCAGTCGAGGATGACCTTCATGCCCAGGTCGTGGATTTCCTGCACCAGGGCTTTGAATTCTTCCAGGGTTCCGTGTTCGGGGTTGACGGCTTTGTAGTCGGCTACGGCGTAATAGCTGCCGAGGGTTCCTTTGCGTTTGGTCTGGCTGATGGGGTGGATGGGCATGAACCAGAGAATGTCCACGCCGAGGTCGCGCAGGCGGGGCAGGTGGTGGCGGAAGGCGGCGATGGTGCCTTCGGGCGTGTATTGGCGCAGGTTCACCTCGTAGATGACGGCGTTTTTGGCCCAGTCGGGCACGCGGGGCCGTTCGAAGGTGGGGGCGGGTTGGTCGTCGATGTGGGTTTCGGGGGCGGGCTGCTTGCAGCCGGGCGCGAGCAGGAGCAGACCTGCCCACAGGGCAAGCCAGCGATAGGGGGAGGTTCGTTTCATTTCCTTGGAATTGTATTTTCAACGAGGGCGGGCACGCCGCCTCAGTTCTTCAGGCCCATCTCCTGGCGGTTCTTCGGGATGAAGAGCAGGTTTTCCAAACGCATCTGCACGTTGTTGGTGCCGTAGCGTTCGGTGCCCACCCAGATCATGATGTCTTCGGTGGAGGCCATCTGCATCATCCATTCGCCGTCTTCTTCGGGGATTTCGGCGTCCAGATCCAGTCGGGCGCGGTTGCCTTCGAGGAACAGGCGCCACTTGCCTTTGCAGAAGGTTTTCTCGAATTGCCCGCACTCGTAGGTACCGTCGGGGTTGAATTTGTACCAGCGGCCCTGGTTGGCGCGGTTGGCTTGCGGGTCGCGGATGCGGTGGAAGAAGTTGACCACCCAGTAGTTGTTGGTCAGGGCCCGGCGGGCGCGCGCCTCCTCTTCGTTCACGGGCGGGGGCAGTTGCTCGACGCTTTCCGTATTGCTTTGGGCATTCGGGCCGGAGTTGCAGCCGTTCTGACAGGAGGTCAGGAAGAACAGCAGCGCCGCACTCAGCATCAGGTATTTCATGCTTCAGGAGGTTTTGGTAAGCGGATTTCGAGATTGGTTTTGCAAAAAGCACTCCACGTTGCGGGAGGGCCGGGCAGGTGGGGCGGCGGAAATTCGCTGGGCAAATATATCCCAATTGAGGGGGCTTTTCGGAGCCGGGGCGGAAAGATTAAGGTAACCTTATGCCCCTAAAAGAGCCTCCACCTCCCCCGAACCCCCTCTCTCCCGTTGGGGGGCGGGTCAGGGGCGGGCGGCGTGGTCCAGGGCGGCGCGGACGCTGCCGTGCTCGAGCAGTCGGCGGCGGGCTTCGTCGTAGGGCAATTTCAGGGCGTGCATGAGGATTTTGGTGCCGCGGTCCAGCAGCTTTTGATTGCTCAGCTGCATGTCCACCATTTTGTTGTCGAGCACCCGCCCGAGCTGAATCATGGCGGTGGTGCTGATCATGTTGAGCACGAGCTTCTGGGCGGTGCCGGCTTTCATGCGGGTGCTGCCGGTGACGAACTCGGGCCCCACGATGACCTCGATGGGGTAGTCGGCCTGGGCGGCCAGCGGTGTGTCGGGGTTGCAGGTGATGCAGCCGGTGGTGATGCCGTGCGCCCGGCAGTCTTTCAGGCCGTGCACCACGTAGGGGGTGGTGCCGCTGGCGGCGATGCCCACCACCACGTCTTGCGGGTTGACGAACCAGCGCTGCAGGTCTTCCCAGGCGAGGGTGGGGGAGTCTTCGGCGAACTCCACGGCCTTGCGGATGGCCTGGTCCCCCCCGGCGATGAGCCCGATGACCCAGTCGTCGGGCACCCCGTAGGTCGGGGGGCACTCCGAGGCATCGAGGATGCCGAGCCGCCCGCTGGTGCCCGCTCCCAGATAAAACAAGCGCCCCCCTTCCTTCATCTTCTCGACGATGACCCGCACGAGCGCCTCGATCTGGGGGATGGCTTTCTCGACGGCGAAGGGCACCGTCTGGTCTTCCCGGTTGATGTTGACGAGCAACTCCCGGATGCTCATCTTCTCCAGATGGCGGTAGGGCGACGGCTGTTCGGTGATTTTTTTCATGGGCGCTTGCATGCGGGGCAAAGTTAGGGTTCGCAGCTTTAGCGCGTTCGATTGCGCAGCAACAGGGCGGCCAGGCGCTGTTCCCGCCAGAACCGGCGCAGGGAGTCGGGCACGGGGGTGGGGGAGAAGGTGAAGGCCCCGAGCAGGAGGTCGGGGTCGCCGTCGGCGTCCACGTCGGCGGAATGGAGGACGAGCCAGCGGCTGAGGCGGCTTTGGGGGAGGGTGTGCGGTTGGAAGCGCAAGGGCTGGGCGCTTTGCTGCAAGAGCAAGACGAAGCTTTCGGGGTGGGGGCTTTCGAAGTCGGCGAAGAAGGCGATGGCGGCGATGTCGGGCTGCCCGTCCAGGTTGAAATCGCCGGTCAGGGCGCGGGTGGCGCCGTAGAGGGGGTAGAACCAGCTTTCGTGGAAGGTGCCGTCGGGAGCGCCGGTGAAGATGCGCAGGCCGTGGTAGGGTTTGAGCCCATAGGAAAAGTCGGCGTTGTCGCCGTTGGCGATGAGCAGGTCGGGGCGGCCGTCGTCGTTGAAGTCTGCCACTTCCAGGGAGCTGACCCCGAAGACGGGCGGGAAACGCAGGACGCGGCGGCGCTCCCAGCTGTCGGCGCGGTCGAAGTAGATGTCCACCCCTTCGTCCCCCTGAGCCATGAGGACGACGAGGTCCTGGCGGCCGTCGCCGTCCATGTCGTGGAGGCGGGCGCTGACGGCGCCGGGGGCCTGGAGAAGCAGGTGTTCTTCGGGTTGGGGGGCATCCCAGGCTTCCCACCAGGATAGGCGGCCGAGGTGGTGGCCGAACTGGCAGATGAGCAGGTCCTGTTTGCCGTCGTGGTTGAAATCGTGCGGCAGCATCTGGACGGGGCGGTCCAGCCGGGAGAGGAGGGGTTCGGGGCGGTCGCTCCAGCGCAGGGAGCCGGTGCTTTTGTCGTTGGGGTGCAGGATGCCGATTTGGAGCAGCAGGCGGCGTCGGCCCACCTGCAGCAAATCGACGACGGGGCTGGAGGTCTGGAGGGAGAAAAGCTGCTGCCCCTGCAAATCGAAGCCGCGCAGGCGATTGGCGGCGTCGCCCAGCAGGATTTGGCGGGAGGTGCTGTCCCAGGTGATGAAGGTGGTCAGGGGCTGGTTGGCGGGGGGCTCGCGCAGGAGAACCGCCTCGAAGAGGTTTTCGGCGGGCAGGGGGGCGGGGCGATGGGCGCG
>CAZBYX010000307.1:0-5085 GCA_964496055.1 uncultured Saprospiraceae bacterium | reverse complement strand
CCCTCCTCCTGCTCGAAGACCTGCACCAACCGATAACCTCCCCCGAACCGACGCCCCCACCCCGGCCCGAGGACCTCGCCTACCTGATGTACACCTCGGGCAGCACCGGGGCGCCCAAGGGCGTCATGGTCAGCCATCGCGCCCTGGACAACTACCTGCGCCGCGCCGCCGAATGCTATCCCCGCCCCGAGCGCCCCCACACGGCGTTGTTCACTTCCATCGGCTTCGACCTCACCCTCACCTCCCTGTTCCTGCCGCTCTGTACGGGCGGCACCCTGCACATCTACCCCGAGCCCGAAAGCGGCCCCGACCTGTCCATCTTGCAGGTCCTCGAAGACAACTGCGCGGACCTGCTCAAACTCACGCCCGCCCACCTCAGTCTGCTGCGGGGGCGCGACTTGCGCGGCAGCCGCCTGCAAACGCTCGTCGTGGGCGGGGAAGACCTCAAAACCGCCCTGGCCCGCGAAATCCTGCAGGCGTTCGACTCCCCGCCCGCCCTGTTCAACGAATACGGCCCGACGGAAGCCACCGTCGGCTGCGTGGTGCACCGCTTCGACCCCGAAAAAGACCGGAGCGCTTCGGTGCCCATCGGGCGCCCCATAGCGGGCATGCAAGCCTTCGTCCTCGATGCAGGCGGCAACCCCCTGCCGCCGGGGGTGGTGGGCGAGCTCTGCCTGGCGGGGGTGGGCCTGGCGGAAGGCTATTGGAACGACCCCGAACGCAGCGCCGAACGATTCCAACCCTTCGAGCGGGCCTTCCGCGGGCGTCTGTACCGCACCGGCGACCGGGCCCGCCTCAACGCCCGCGGCGAGCTGGAATTCCTCGGCCGGCTCGATGCCCAAATCAAAATCGGCGGCATCCGGGTGGAGCCCGCCGAAATCGAAGCCTGCCTGCTGCAACATCCCCGCATCCGCGAAGCGGTGGTCGAATGGCGGCCCGGCGCCCCGCCCCCCGCCGAAAGCTCTGTGCGCACCTGCCGCCGCTGCGGCCTGCCCTCCAACTACCCCGAAGCCCACTTCGACGAACACGACACCTGCAACTTCTGCCGCACCTTCGAACGCTACCAGCACCGCGTGCGGCGCTATTTCAAATCCCCCGACGAACTGGACGCCCTGCTCCAAAGCGCCCGCCGCCGCCAGGGGCCCTACGATTGTCTCATGCTCTTCAGCGGCGGCAAGGACAGCACCTACGCCCTGGCCCAACTGGTCGAGCGCGGCTGCTCGGTGCTGGCCTTCACCCTCGACAACGGCTACATCAGCCCCCAAGCCAAAGCCAACATCCGACGGGTGGTGCAGGAGCTGGGCGTGGACCACACCTTCGCCTCCACCCCCGCCATGAACGAAATCTTCGTGGACAGCCTGCGGCGCCATGCCAACGTCTGCAACGGCTGCTTCAAGACCCTCTACACCCTCAGCACCGCCCTGGCCCTGGAAAAAGGCATCCCGCTCATCGTCACGGGCCTGTCCCGGGGGCAGTTTTTCGAAACCCGCCTGAGCGAAGAGCTCTTCTGGCACGAGGAGGTGGACGTCCATGCCATCGACCGCCTCATCCTCGAAGCCCGCAAAGTCTATCACCGCACCGATGACGCCGTGTGCCGGCTGCTCGACGTGTCTTTCTTCCAGCAAGACGAGGTCTTCGAAAAAGTGCAGTTCGTGGACTTCTACCGCTACGTGGACGTGCCCCTCGACGCCGTCTATGCCTATCTGGAGCAACGCCTGCCCTGGATACGCCCCACCGATACGGGCCGCTCCACCAATTGCCGCATCAACCAGGTGGGCATCTACGTCCATCGGCGCCTGAAAGGGTACAGCAACTACGCTTACCCCTACAGCTGGGACGTCCGCCTGGGCCACAAGTCCCGCGAAGCCGCCCTGGAGGAAATCAACGAAGCGGTGGACGAGGCCGAGGTGCGCCGCATCCTGAAGGAAATCGGCTTCTCCGAAAGCGAACTTACCGACGCCCAAGGGGGCCGCCTCTGCGCCTGGTTCTGCGCCGAGGAGGAAATCCCCGCCGCCGAGCTGCGCGCCTTCCTCCGCCACCACCTGCCCGACTACATGATACCCACCCGATTCCTGCAACTGCAAATCCTGCCCCTCACACCCAACGGCAAAATCGACCGCAGCGCCCTGCCCTTGCCCGCCGACCCCACCACCGCCACCGCCGCTCCCTATGTCGCCCCCCGAACCGACCTGGAAGAATTCCTCGCCGAACTCTGGGCCCGCATCCTCCACCTCGACCGCGTAGGCATCCACGATCCCTTCCTCGAACTCGGCGGCCACAGCCTGGCAGCCATCCGCATCCTCACCCGCATCAACGAAACCCTCCACCTCGACCTCCCCCTGCCCACCCTCTTCGAACATCCCACCGTGGCCGCCCTGGCCGACGCCATCGAACGCCAAATCGAAATCCTCCTGAACGAAGAGGAGTCCGAAGGGGAGTAGCTGTGAACGGTGGAGCCGAGGACTGGATGGATGGAATTGGGGGAGTTCGTTGTTCGTTGTTTGTTGGGGGTGGGTGTCAAGGTTTCATGGTGTCAAGGTGTCGAGGTTTACAGTGGGTTTACGATGGGTGCGCAATGGGGAGTTCGTTGTTCGTTGTTCGTTGGGTGGGGGTGCGGGTTTGTTTGGACCACAGAGTCAGCAGATAATCCTACAGAGTGAACTGCTTGCCCGCCCTCACTCCCCCCCTCTTCCACACCCACACCACGATTTTACGATTTCACAGTTTTACGATTTTACAGGAAAGGGTGTGGGTTTGGGGATACTGAACCGCAGTGCTTCGCAGCATTTTTCGCAGTTGACCGCAGCGGGTGGAGGCGGGGGTGGGGGACAATTTATTTCCATTTGTCTCCACCTATTTCCACGTGTTTCAAGTTCTTTCCCATTGCCCACCCTTGGAACCTCGGCACCCTGACACCCTGAGACCGTGAAACCTTGAGACCCTGAAACCTCTTCGACCAAGTGTCGGCGTGACTCCCAGTCACGCCGACACTCCTATTTCCACCTGTTTCAATGTCTTTAGTTACGCCCTTGCTCGCTACACCACCATCTGGCATATTCCAACACGGTATCCACTCCTTTCCGGACGTCCTCGAGGGTTTGTTTCACTTCAATATCGGGGAGGATGCCCCGGGTCCAGGTGGTGTCGCCATTGGCTCGCACGAAGCGTTTGGTGGACACGAAGGCGGGGAGCCGGGTGTTGGGAAGGGCGAATTCATAAATTTCTCCGAATGCATTCGGAATACCGCCCGTCTCTTCACCGATCAAGGTGGCTAACTGATAATCTTTGATGGCATTGGTCAGCTTCTGGGCACTGGAAAAAGTGCGCGGCCCGATGAGTACGCACACCGGACCGGAAAATCGGAGGGGGTTCTCTGAAGGCTGAATCAACGAGGGTTCCCGAACCAAAAATTCACCATCCGGGACGGACCAGATTCTGCGCCCCTCCCCAAAGAAGTATTGAATCGGCACCCAGCAAAGCCAGGTGGGTAAAAACCTGGCCTTCAGTTGGTTCTTGATATGACGACTCAGCCTCCATTCCTCCCGGGCGGTCAGGCGATACGGCTTGTCCGTGATGTAAGACAGCAACATGACGCCGAGTGTGGTGGAGCCCCCGCCGTTGTCACGCAAATCAATGATGAGCCCGGCGGCCGAATCCTGCTGAAGGGTCCTAAACGTCTCTTTGAGAAAGGTTTCAAAGGCATCGGGATTTCGCATTCTGCGGAAGTCCAGGTAACCTACCTTCCCTTCCAACCAGCGGAAGGAATAATCGCTGTCGGTGGATGCCGTATCTTTTTGACTGTAGAATTGGCGAATTTCTTCCTCTGTAATGCCCTCGACGGTAGTCGTATGAATTTCCGTAGAATCGGCGCGGTGCCATTGCAACGTAAAGGGGGCCTCGATTCCATTCAGCCAGAGGTGATATCGAAAAGCGCTTCGTACCCGATAAGCCCTTCGGTGTTCGGTTTCAGCGCTGACCTGTCGGCCGAAAACCGTACGCAGCGAATCTACGGGGTGACCATTGATTGAAAGAATCCAGTCGCCGGTGCCGACAGGGCTGTCTTCCTTCAACGAGGTCCTGACCTGCAAGCCCGGATGATGGATGGCGAAGGCGGTGAATGGAAACCACTTGCCACCTTCCTGATTGAAAAGCCTGATTTCTTCTCTTGGCATCCCGACCCCGGTGTGCCCATCGCCGAATGCCGCCGCCATTCTCGCCACGATGGGGTAAAATTCTTTTCGGGTCATTTCCCGGTTCAGAGAGGATACCAGCTGGTTCTTCAAAGCGAGGATATCCTCCCTCGAAGTGTAGGCATACAAATCGGGATGCACCTCTTCGAATGTTTGCAGCAGGTAATCCAAATCAGCCCTCAGTGCACTGGTATCGAACTTCTGCTTTGCGAGTTCTGGCGGTACCGGTCGCGAGGCGTAATCCCGGTAATGGAAATGCGACCAAAGTGACACCAAGCCGAAAAGCAGGAGCACCCCTGTGGCTACCCAAATCCGGCGTTTTTTGAGAAAAGTTGACATCGCTTTTTTAATTCTTGCCTTTGGAAGTCAGCTACCCTGTGCTCGTGGGCTGCTTAGCACGAATTTAAAATAGATCCGGTGGTTCAGGGTGCCGACTGGAAGATCGTGACGAGGTGACAAGGGTTGTTCGTTGATCGTTGTTCGTTGATCGTTGATCGTTGGGTGGGGGCTCATGGCTCGTAGCTCGTGGCTGGTGGCTCGTTGGGAGGGGGGGCGAGTTGGGGGACAATTTATTTCCATTTGTCTCCACCTATTTCCACGTGTTTCAAGTTCTTTCCCATTGCCCACCCTTGGAACCTCGGCACCCTGACACCCTGAGACCGTGAAACCTTGAGACCCTGAAACCTTGAGACCAAGTGTCGGCGTGACTCCCAGTCACGCCGACACTCCTATTTCAACTTGTCTCCACCTATTTCCACCTGTTTCAGTGTCTTTTTCCATCGCGCACCATGAGACCGTGAAACTTTGAGACCGTGAAACCTTGAGACCCTGAAACCTTGAGACCAAGTGTCGGCGTGACTCCCAGTCACGCCGACACTCCTATTTCAACTTGTCT
>CAZBYX010000306.1:0-5116 GCA_964496055.1 uncultured Saprospiraceae bacterium | reverse complement strand
AGTGTTTCAAGGTCTTTCCCATCGTGCACCCATGACACCCTGAGACCGTGAGACCTTTTATTTCCATTTGTCTCCACTTTATTTCCATCTGTTTCTATTTCTTGCCCGCCCACTTGCCCCACACCCCCCTTCGATTTTACAGTTTTACAGTTTTACGATTTTACAGGAAGGGGCGCAGCTCTCCGCTGGGCCCCTCTTCATTCAGGGCACTTCGGAACCCCTCATGCTCGGGGCATGAGGACGAAGGGTTTGGACTGGACTTTCCCCGCTTGCTGGATGGTGACCACGTAATTGCCGGGGGTTTCGTTGCTCAATTCGAAGGAGGCTTCCAGAAAGCCGTCGAAGTGGGGATAGCGTTCTTCCCGAACCACCTTGCCGTTCATGTCGACGATTCGCAGGATGGTGGGCAGGGCCTGTCCCTGGAAACGCACCTGCAGGGGGCCGAAGCTGGGGTTGGGGTAGGCGGTGAATTCCCGGAACTCGAGTTGGAGTTCGGGTTGGGGCGTGTTGGGCAGGGCGGGGGTTGCGTTTTCGGTTTGGGGGGTGGATTCTTCTTCCGGGCAGGGGCCGAACTGGGCTTCCACCTCGAAGACCTCCTCGCCGCGCAGCACGGTGAGGGTGAAGTGGTCGCCGGGTTGGTGTTTGTTGCGTTGGGTGAGCAGCTCGGAGTGGGTGGTCACCGGCACCTCGTCCAGGGCCAGGATGCGGTCGCCGCGTTGCAAACCGGCGCGTTCGGCGGGCGTGTTCGGCACGATGCCCATGACCGCCACTCCTTCCCCGCCGCGGGCTCCGCCTACGTACACGCCGATGAACACGCGGCAGGGGCTGAGGGAATAGGGTTCATCGGGGCGGTATTCGCTCAGCACGGGGTGTAAGGTCAGCACGGCGTCCCCGCGCAGGACGCGCAGTTCCGGGGCGTCGCCGGGTTCGTAGCGGGCCAATAGCTTGCCGAGGCCGCCTTCCAGCTCGACGGCTTGCCCGTCAAGGTGGGTGATGAGGTCGCCGGCACGCAGACCGGCCCGCTCGGCTCCGCTGCCCTGAATCACACTCTGGACCCGCACGCCCCCCTTCTCACTTCCGGGGTAGATGCCGAGCAACACTTTCTTCGGGGGGCGCTCCTGTTGGTGGCGCAGCTTCATGGCCTTCAGCTCTTCCCACTGGAGTTTGGATTCCGCATCCAGGGTTTCCAGTTCCTGCATACGGATGCGAAGCTCCTGCATGGATTTGTTGCCGTCCTGGCATTCGGGGAAGCCGTTTTGGAGGGCTTGGCGGAAGAAGAAGACGGTGTTGTCTTCGTCATCGGAGGGGCGGAAGGAATGGACGTCCACCGTTTGGTCGGTGCTGATGATGATGTCCATTTGGGCGGCGTCGGGGCTGCTTTCCTTCAGCGCTTTCAGGTAGGATTCGAAGTCTTCTCCCTTTTGAAAGGTTCTTTTCTTGACGATGGTGGTGCCGTCGTGGGTGCGGATTTTCTGGGTGACGACGACTTCGTCGGCGGCGGGTTGTTGGGCGGGCAATTCGGAAAGGGGGAGCAGCGCCGCCAGAAGGACGAGCCCTGCCAGCAAGAGTACGCTTCGTTTCATGATGCAGAGATTTGAAGTGAACAATGAAGAAAAGGGTGGAGCCGGGGGCTCCGGAGCGGGAAAAGCGCCATCGAACGCCACAAAGACAGAACGGCGGGGCGCAGGGTTGCGTGGCGTCAGGGGGTGTGGAAGCGGGGGTGGCAGGAGGCGAGGGTTTCGCGCAGGAACTCGGTGTCCAGGTGGAGGTACAGCTCCGTGGTGGTGATGGATTCGTGGCCGAGGAGGTCTTGCACGGCTTTGAGGTCGGCGCCGCCTTCGATGAGGTGGGTGGCGAAGGAGTGGCGGAAGGTGTGGGGGCTGACGGCCTTCTGGATGCCGGCGTTGCGGGCGGCCGCACGCACGATGTTGAAAATCATGACGCGGGTCAGGCGTCGGCCGCGGCGGTTGAGGAAGAGGATGTCCTCGTGGCCGCGGGCGATGTGGGTTCGGCGGCGGCGGTCGCCCTCCAGGTAGAGGCCGATGTGCTTGATGGCGGCTTCGCCGATGGGCACGATGCGCTCCTTGTCGTTTTTGCCCAGCACCTTGAGCAGCCCGATTTCGGGGTAGTAATTGCTGAGGCGGAGGTTGACCAGCTCGCTGACGCGCAAGCCACAGGCGTAGAGCGTTTCGAGGATGGCCCGGTTGCGGGTGCCCTGGGGGTGGCTCAGGTCGATGCCGTCCAGCATGCGCTGGATTTCGGCGTAGGTGAGCACTTCGGGGTAGTGCTGGGGCAGGGTGGGGGCTTCGAGGTTTTCGCTGGGGTCGGCGGCGATGCGGTCTTCGATGAGCAGGAAGCGGAAGAAGGCCCGAATGCCGCTGAGGATGCGCGCCTGGGAGCGGGCACCGAGGCCCAGGGCACAGAGGTGGCGGAGAAACTCGCTGACGTCGTCGGGGGTGATGGCCAAGGGCGGGCGGTCCTCCCGATGGCGGGCCAGCAAAGAAGCATCGTGGACGTAGGCCGCCACCGTGTTGGGCGACAGGGAGCGCTCCAGGCGCAGGTAAGTTGCGAATTCGTCCAGGGCTTCGGTCCAGGTCATGGGGTGGGGGATTGGCGGCCGCCGCAGCGCTTCGGCCGGGAATTATGGAGGTTTTGCGTAATTTGTTGAAATGCGTACATTTCGTCGGCTTAAAAAATCGCCTGCATGAGAACCTTCTTCTTCGGATTCCTCTTTTTTCTCCTCTATGCTCTGGCGGCGCGCTGGTACTTCGTCTGCGAAGTTAGGCAGCTGTGCGGGGAGGCCCAACTTCCGGCCGCTCCGGCCCTCCAATTGGTGGAAGGAGACAGCGTCTGGCTCGACGGCTTCGAGCAGTTTTCTTTTCCGGAAGGAGGTCTCGCTCCCGAACTCACCCCCAATAACGACGAATTTTTGCGCAGCACGGCCGCCATCCTGCGCGAGTACCCCGAAAAGCATCTGGCCATCACGGGGCACTTGTTGAAGAGCGAAGAAGGCCGCCCCGCCGGCATCTATGAGAATTTCGGCATCGCCCGGGCAGCCGCTGTGGAAGGGCTCTTCGAAATCATGGCCATTCCCGAAGAGCGCATCAGCCTCGATTACCGGGTGGTCGAGGGGGAAAGCCTCCTCCAACCCCTGAGCTTCGAACTCTACACCCCCCAACCCGAACCCGATGCCTACGCCCGGCTCCAGTTCCGATTCGAGGACATGACCTTCTCGGATGCCAACTTCGAGTACAATTCGGCCGTCTTCAAACCCGGCGATGCCTTCATCGCCTATGCGGATTCGGTGCGTGCCTTCCTCGAAGCCCACCCAGATTACGTCCTCGTCATTACGGGGCATACCGACAGCATCGCCAGTTCGGAATACAACCACCAGCTGGGGCTGGAGCGCGCCCGCAGCGCCGCCGAGTATTTCCGCGAGCTCGGCGTCGAAGCCCCCATCGAGGTGCAGTCCAGGGGGGAATCCGAACCCGTGGCCCCCAACACCCGCCCCGACGGAAGCGACAACCCCGAGGGGCGGCAGCGCAACCGCCGCGTCAATTTCCGCCTCCAACCAAAAGCCGAACCCCCTTCCTGACGCCACGCCGCCAGGGGGGCACTTTTTTCGCTGAATCCCATCCTTCGCCCAAAATCACAAACCAGAAGAACTGATGAACGATTTCCTTGAAAACATTCTCGCCCAACTCGACCACCCGGACAGCGTGGCTTTTCTGACCTTCCTGCTGCTGGCTTTCCTCATTGGCTTCATCACCGGGTGGGTGCTTTACGGCGGTAGGGCCCGCCGGCGCAAACGGGAGCTGAAAAAACTCGAATTCGAGCTGAAGGCAGCCCAGGCCCGCGCCACCGGCCTCCAGGAACAACTCGACCTGAAAATGGTGGACTTCGTCAAGGCCGAACGCCAGACCGAAGAAGCCCTGCTGAAAGCCCGCGAACTGGAGGCGGAAAAAGAAAAACTGGAACTGGCCCTGGCCGACGCCAAAAAGGAAATCGAGCGACTGGAAGCCGCCGCCCGCTCCTACAACCACACCATCGAAGACCTCAACAACCAGATTCTGGGCCTCAAAACCCGCCAAAACAAACTCCTGCAAGAAATGGAACGCGGCGAAGAAGCCGTGGACCTGCTGGCCGACATGCAGAGCTCCTACAACGCTACCCTGCAGCGACTCCAGGCCGTCGAGGAGCGCCTGGACCGCCTCAGCGCCGAAAACGAAGCGCTCAAAGCCGCCCTCCAACTCGGCAAGAAAGGTGCTGCCGACGCCGGCGGCAGCTCCGCCCCGGAGTCGCCCGCCCCGCTGGCCCTCGCCTCCTCCGAGGAGGTCCAAAAAGCCGCCGAAAAATTCCGCCAACTCATTGGGAAGTCCCTGCCCGCCGCCACCGTAAAAGACAAGGATGACCTGACCCTCATCAAGGGCATCGGCCGTTTCATCGAACAGAAGCTCAACGACCTCGGTATCTACTCCTATGCCCAGGTTGCCCGGCTCGACGACGACGCCATCGAATTGTTGACCAAAGCCATCGAATTCTTCCCCGGGCGCATCAAACGCGACGACTGGGTCGGGCAGGCGGCCCGCCTCCAGGCCATCAAGGAGGAAAACCCCGATGCCCTGAACCCCGCCGCCGTCTTCCCCAACAACCCCACCGACCTGAAGGTCATCGAGGGCATCGGGCCCAAAATCGAGGCCCTGTTGAAGAAAAACGGCATCGGCGACTGGAAAACCCTCTCCGAAACCGAGGTGGAAAAACTCTACGAAATCCTGGAAAAAGGGGGCGAACGCTTCCGCATGCACGACCCCAGCACCTGGCCCCTGCAAGCTGAATTGGCCGCCAACGGCGAATGGGACAAACTCAAACAGTACCAGGAGCACCTCATCGGCGGCCGGGAAAAGGGCTGATGCCACGGGGAAATACGTAGAGACAGGGAGACAAGTGGAAATAGGTTGGCCGGCGTGCGCGAAAGGGCTTGTGCAGTTGTCAAATCGTCAAATCGTCAAATCGTAAAATTGTAAAATTGTAAAATTGTAAAATCGTGACGCGTGACACGTGGTTGTTCGTTGGGTGTGGGTGTGATAAAGTGGAGAGTTTAGAGTGGAAAGTTTAG
>CAZBYX010000305.1:0-5116 GCA_964496055.1 uncultured Saprospiraceae bacterium | reverse complement strand
TTCCTTGTCGGTGGTTCCGGTTTCGGGGTCCAGGGGCCCGGGCCAGAAGTCGTTCTGCCCGGAGGAGTGGCCGTAGGTCATGGCGGCGACTTTGAGGTTGCCGCCGGGGTCCACCCCGCCGAGCCAGACGGCGCCGGCGAAGATGGAGGAAACTTCCGTTTGACCGGGTTCCACTTTGGGCACGATGTAGCGCCCGTCGCTCAAATCCCACCAGACGTCCCCCCCCGTGGTGAGGCGGGCGCGGATGTTGTTCACATCCTGGTCGATTTGGGCTTTGGCCGTGACGCAATCTTCCCGATAGCGCAAGACCTGGTTATCGTCATCCTGGGCGGGCTTTCCCTTTTCCGGGTTGACGTGGGCCGCCAGGGAGGAAGCCAGAAAGAGCAACCCCAGGAGTCCTGTCCATTTGAGTTGAATTCTACGCATGATGCCAGAATTTATGGTTGAGCTGAAGGGCAAATCGCAGGACCCGGGGAAGGTCCTGCGAGATGCCGAAAGAGGTTTTGGTCAGAAATCGAAGATGGCCCCCAGAAACATGCGGCGCGGGAGGCTGAAAAAGTCCGGGTTGATGAGGCGCCACTGGTAGGAAGCCAGGAAGCCGGCGGCATGAGCCTCGTTCACGGCGGAAGCCGTGGCGTCGGCGCCGCGAACCGAGTTGAGGAAGCCGTCATCGTAAGGCGAACCCGTGAAGGGATAGACGCGAATGATGTTGCGGCGGTCGAGCAGGTTGGACACCCGCAGGTAAACGTTCAGGTTGAGCGGGCGCTTGCTGCCGGCTTTGGCCAGGCTGAAGGTCTTGTCCACCTGCAGGTTGAGGGTGAAGTTCCAAGGCAGGCGCGAACCGTTGATGGAGCCCTGCGTGCCCGTACCGCCCAGCAAGCTGGGTTCGATGGCGGCGGTGTAGGGGCGCCCGGAGACGGCCACGGCGTGGAGGTTGACCCCGGCGTTGGCGAAGATGTCCTTGCCGGCGATGCGCGGGCCGTTGTAACGGCTGCCCGAAGCATAGCGGTAGTCGAGCACGACGTTCACGCGGTGCCGCTCGTCGAAGCTCAGGGGGAAGAGGATGCGCTGAATGCCCCGGTTGTTCAAGCCCCTCGAAGAAGTGGAGTTGGAGCCGGTTCCGTCTGCGAACTGGAGGGTGTAGGCGATGTTGAGCGAGACGTTGTTCGTGCGGCGCAGGTCGTACTGCAGGGTGAAGCCCTTGACCGTACCGAAGTCGAGGTTGTCGAACGACTCGTACTGGATGATGGGCAGGTGCACGTTGGTGAAGAAGCGGCTCTGAATCATGTCGCGCAGCTCGCGGTAGTAGGCGGCCAGCTTGATGGCGCTGGAGTTGGTCAGCTTTTGCTGGAAGCCCACCTCGTAGTCGATGGTGCGCTCGGGGCGCAGGTTCGCGTTGTTTTTGATGCCGCCCTTGGTGTCGAAGTAGAAGTAATCGAGCCCCGTCATGCGGGTGCGTTCGGGCGGGCGCTGGACGAGGATGTCGTAGTGGGCGAAGAAGTTGGCTTCGTCGGAGATGGGGAAGGAGAAGGCCAGACGCGGCATCCAGTTGATTTGCGGCTCGTAGTCCTCGAAGGAGATGCTGGGGTCGAACTCGCGGCTGGTGATGTCGCGCTTGGTGGCGTCTTTTTCGACGAAGCTGGGAATGGCGATGGTGCCGCCAAAGACTTCGCTGCCGTCGTTGGCCTGGGTGCCGTCGCCGAAGTACCAGGTGTCGCCGTCGCGGAAGGCCTGGATGGTGGTACCGTTTTCGGTGGTGACGTACACCTTGAAGTCCTCGCCGATGTTGCCGGGGATGTTGGCGCCGGTGCGTGCGGCGAAGTCGGCGGCGGTTTCGATATCGTAAAGGGAGTAGGGGTCTTTCAAGACCTTGGTGTTGGCGTCGTAGCGGTCCACGCGCAGGCCCAGGCGGAAGATGATGTCCTTGAAGGTGAACTTGTCCTGGATGTACGCGGCGGCGTAGTTGGGCTCGAGGGCGGCCACGGGGAAGGTGCGCACGCCGTTGGCGTCTTTGGCGGTGAAGAAGTCTTCGAAGGTGACGCCGTCGAGCAGGTTGCCGAGGTAGTCGTAACCGTAGTAATTGAGCCCCACGGTGGCGAACTGGTCATTGAGCTCTTTGGGCGAGAACATGTCCAGTCGCAACTGGCTGGGATCCAGCCCGTCCACGTTGACGTATTCGTCCAGGTCGGCGCCGATGGCTTCGCGGATGGCGCGGAAGAACTTGGCGTCGGGGCCCGGATCGACGAAGTGGGGGGCGTAAATGGGCACCTGGATGGTGTCGAGCGGATCCACGGGGTCGAAGGGGCGGAAGATGATGCCCTCAGCCGAACCGATTTGCTTGTCGAGATTCAACCCCTGCCCTTCGATGTGGTCGTTGGCCAGCAGGCGGGCGATGGTCCACAGGCCGCGGGGGCTGATGTTCCAGCCGCGGTTGGTGCGCTGCTCGTACAGCAAGCCGAACTGGATGTTGTGGCGCCCCTTTTCGGAGCCGCCGGGCAAGAGCTCGAAGGAAGTGTTGGCGCTGAAGGTGATGATGTCGTCGCGTACCCGCTGGTTGAGGTTGTACACCATGCCCACGTTGGTGTGCAGGCTCCAGGCGGAAGTGAACTGGCTGGCGATGGAACCGTTCACCACGTCGAACTCGTCGAAGGAGGCGGCATCTTCCGCATTGAACACATAGCGGGTCAGCACGGGGTTGATGTCGCTGGGGGTGTACCCCTGGAAAGTACGCGTGTAGTCGATGTGTTCGGTCTCGAAGAAGATGAGCCCCGAGGTGTCGGTTTTCTGAACGATCTGCAGGGTGGGTTCCCAGGTGAGGTCGTACTTGCCGATGTAGCCGTAGTTGAAGAGGTTGTCGCCGTGTCGGGGGTCGGCCCGGTCGAAGTCGCGGCGCTCGTAGCCGAACTGAAGGGTGTAGCTGGCATTCTGAATGAGCGCGCCTTTGCGGGCCCGGCGGGCTTCGTCGTCCTGGTCGGGGTTGTAGCCGCCGCCCAGGCGATGGCGGAAGCGGAAGTTGCCGCGATAGCGCTGGTTGTTGCTGGTGGGGTTGTTGTGGCTGTTGAGCACCTGCCAGGTACTTTGATTGCTGGTGGGGGTGAATTGGTCTTCGGTGCGGTGGAAGGTGCCGCTGAAGGTGATATCCACGGCATCGCTGAGGCGGGCGTCGATTTTACCCGTCAGGTCGATGCGGGTTTCGTCTTCGAAGGGGTTGTAGTCGAGCACGTCCACATCATCGTTGGTGAGGAATTCAGCGGCGGGCAGCGGCGATTGGCCCACGAAGATGATGGGGTTCTCCTGCAACTCGGCCAGCTTGCTGTCCTTGATGCGGAAGATGTCCGTAGCCGGGGGGTCGTCGTCTTTCTGATAGCGGTATTGCCCAGAGAGCCGGAAGCCGAGGATGGATTCGCCTTCGGCGTTTTTGAGGATGGGCCCGCTGACGTTGGCGTTGACGAGGTTGTAGTTGTAATTGTTGAACAGCTGGGAGCTTTCCACCTCGATGCCGCCGCCGAAGCGCTGGCTCGGCCCCTTGGTGGTGATGGAGATGATGCCCCCGGTCACGTCCCCGTATTGGGCTTCGACGCCGCCGGTGATCACCTGCAGCTGCTCGATGTCTTGTTGGGGGGGCAACTCGCCGAAGACGCGGATGCCGTCCATGAAGTAGCTGTTGGCGTTGCTGCGGGAGCCCCGAATGTTCAGGGCGGAGCCTTCGTCGGCGCTGGCCACCCCGGCGGTGGTGGCGGCCAGGGCGTTGATGCTCTTGGTGGGCAGCTGGCGGATTTGCTCGCTGGTCAGCGTTCCGCCCTGGGTGGTGTTGTCCTGCTCGATGAGCGGGACGACGTAGTCCACCACTTCGACTTCCTGGAGCGTGACCCCGGCCGAAAGGGTGGCGTCGAGGCGGTTGGCCTTCCCGGCGTTGACCACCACCCCCTCGTACTTTTTGGACTGGTAGCCGGTGTAGCTGAACTCCACTTCGTAGGTTCCGGGGTCCAGCGGGTTGATGGAGTAGTTGCCGTCCAGGTCGGTGTCCGTCCCGGTGATGAGCACCCCATTCTTGTACACGGCCACGTTGCCGAAGATGATGGGCTCGCCGGTGTCGGCATCGGTCACTTTTCCTTGCAGGGAGGTGCCTTGCCCGAAAAGGGCGCCACCTGCCAGGAAAAGCACCAGAGTGAGGAGTAAATAACGTGCCATAAACTCAGTTTTAGATGATTCCCAATTAGTTACACAATCAGTGAATTGGCAGAACGCACAATATTAGGGAAATATTAATTCCCCGCAAAAGGCCCTTCGGCCGGGAGCCCGGGAAGAATCCCGCCCATCCGGCACGGGAAGCAGGCTATCAAAAATAGATTTTCGGGGTGGGCGGCCGGGGCCAAAATCGCCCAATAGTCAGGATTGAAATCGGACACCCCCTGCCCCCTCCCCCCCAGGATTCCGGCGGAGGTGGGGGCGCGGGTCAAGGGACTGCCATCGGGTCAAGCCATGGTTTGCAAGGATTCAAAGCGGCGATTGGAGTGGGCGGTTGGAGCGGGCTTCCCGGGGGCAGGCGGCAAAGCTAAGGCCCTGCCGAACGTTTGCCCACAGCCGTCCCTGCGAAAGCGAAAAGGTGTCAGCCCGCTTGCAAACCCGAAACGTCAGCTTGCTTTTCGCAAGGGGCAGAAAAAGGGGTTGCCGGGCGGGGGTTCACCCGAAGGATGAAAGCCCCTATCTTGGCCCGCCCGTTTTGGAAAGTCAGGCTTTCAAAACCCAAGCTCTGCACCCATGCGATACGCCCTCTTGTCGTGTGCCCTGCTGTTGCTCGCTGCGGGCTGTTCGTTCAAGGACAAGCCCCAGGGCCCGCCGCAATACCACGCCGAGCTCTACGTCCGCTTCCTGGCGCCCGAGCAATTGCTCAGCGCCCAGGCGCATTTCTACGCCCTGGAATCGGGCAAGAACGCCCGCGCCATCCAACTCGAAAAAGGGGCCGCCTTCAACGGCTCGGGCATGGAGTTCCGCAACCCCGCCCCCCAATTCATGCGCTACCACTACGAACAACGCACCGGCTTCCCCGCCGAGCTGCGCTTCAGCTTCTCCGCCCCCGACGCTGACAAACCCACCGAGGTCGCCCTCCAACTCT
>CAZBYX010000304.1:0-5125 GCA_964496055.1 uncultured Saprospiraceae bacterium | reverse complement strand
CAACGAACAACGAACAACGAACCACGAACGCCGTCACTCCCCGGTGCTGTGTCAAAACAGCGAGGGGCAAACGGCTTCCTTCATGAAGAGCTTTTTGAGGGTGAGGTTTTTCAGGGACAGGGAGATGCCCCCCAGCCAGTAGTGGTCGTTGGAGTCGGGATTGCCGCGCAAGGGCGGCTCGAAGCTTTCGCCGAAACGGCCGAGCAAGACCTCCATGGCGTCGGGGTCGTTGCGATAGACGCGATGTGCGGCTTCGGAGCCCATGGTTTTGACCAGGAGGTTGGGGTCGGCCAGGCGGCCGCTGACGTCGTCGAGGTAATCGGTGAAGGTGCGCTGGAGGTTGAGGTGGACGCCGAGTGTGAAGAAACGCCCCACCCGATACTGGATGCCCCCCCCGAGGGGGATGGCCAGCTGGGTGTTGGCATATTGGTCGGGGTAGCCGGGCAGGCCGCGCCCTTCGGTGTGCAGGGGTCGGAGGTCATACCAGCGGCCGTCGATGCGGGCGCGGGGTTCGTAGTGATAGAGGGCGATGCCGGCGTCGAGGTAGGTGCGCCAGCGCCGGCCCAGCCCCAGCCATTTGGGCAGGGGCAGGCTGAGCTGGCCGGTGAGTTTGAGTTCGCTGAGGTTGGTGTAGAAGTGGAGGTTGCGTTTCTGATGGGAGCGGATGGAGGTGCGCGCGTCGTCGGCGGAGAGGGCGCCGCGGCTCCATTGCAGTTTGAGGGCGAAAGGGTTGTCGAAATGCCAGGCGGCGTAGAAGCCGTAGGTCGGGTGTACGAACTGGAGATGCTCGCCGATTTTGTCGGGGGCCAGGTCGCCGTAGTAGCTGGAGGCCCCCAGCAGCATGCCCAGTTCGAGCCCCTGCCCCCGCAGGCCGGCGGCCAGGCATAGCAGGAGCACCGCTGCTGAAATCCTTTGAAGCATGGGAAAAAAAAATTGAGGGTGAGTGGTTCACGACACTCAGTGGGATTTCGAGCAATAGGCTAATGTCAATTCGGTGTCGCAGTGCAAAGGAAAGGGAAAGGGGCAGGGCGGGGCGGGAATATTCCGGGAAGGGCGGGAAAGTGCCGGGCTTCGCCCTTTTTTCTACGGTTTTCGCTTTTGGAGGTAGGCATGGACGGCTCGGGCGGCCTGCCGCCCCTCGGCGATGGCCCAGACCACCAGGCTCTGCCCGCGGCGGGCATCGCCGGCGGCGAACACGCCCTCCACATTGGTGGCGTAGCCGCTGTCCAGAATGGTTCCGCGCTCGGTGCGCGCCACGCCGAGTTGTTCGAGCAACCCCTCGCCTTCGGGATGCAGGAAGCCCGCCGCGATGAGCGCCAACTGGCAGGGCAATTCGCGCTCGGTGCCGGCCTTCTCGCGCATCTGGTAGCGGCCCGTTTCCGGGTCTTTCGACCATTCCACCTCCGCGATTCGCAGGGCGCGCACCTGCCCCCGGCCGTCATCGAGGAAGGCTTTGGTGAGCACCGCCCACTCGCGGGTGCAGCCCTCTTCGTGGGAAGTGGAGGTGCGCAAGATGAAGGGCCACAGCGGCCAGGTGTCGGGGTCGCGCTCGGTGGGCGGCATGGGGAGGATTTCCAGCTGGGTGACGCTGCGGGCTCCCTGCCGGTTGCTGGTGCCCACGCAATCGGCGCCCGTGTCCCCACCCCCTATGACCACCACGTCTTTGCCTTCGGCCCGGAGGGCTTCCGCTGCGGGAATGACCTGCCCCGCCACCCGGCGGTTCTGCTGTTCGAGAAACTCCATGGCGAAATGCACCCCTCGCAGTTCCCGCCCCGGAAGGTCCAGGTTTCGGGGGACGGTGGCCCCCGTGCACAGCAGCACGGCATCGAAGGTGTGCAGCAGTTCTTCCCCCGAAAGGTCTTTGCCGACGTGGACCCCCGAACGGAAGCGCACGCCTTCGGCTTCGAGCAGTTGCAGGCGGCGCTCGAGCACCCGCTTTTCCAGTTTGAAGTCCGGGATGCCGTAGCGCAGCAGCCCCCCGATGCGGTCGGCTCGCTCGAAGACGGTGACGCTGTGCCCCCGTTTGTTCAGCTGGTCGGCGGCGGCCAGCCCGGCAGGGCCGCTGCCGACCACAGCCACCGTGCGGCCGCTGCGCAACACGGGCGGGTTGGGGCGCAGCCACCCCTGCTCGAAGGCATGCTCCACGATGCGTTGCTCGATGTGCTCGATGGCCACGGGAGGCTGGTTGATGCCCAGGACGCAAGCCGCTTCGCAGGGGGCGGGGCAAATGCGCCCCGTAAACTCGGGGAAGTTGTTCGTGCTGCTCAGCAGCTCGAAGGCGCGCTGCCAGTCCTCCTCATGGACGGCGTGGTTGAACTCGGGGATGAGGTTGCCCAGCGGGCAGCCCGAATGGCAAAAGGGGATGCCGCAATCCATGCAACGGGCGGCTTGCTCGCGGGTCTTCTCCTCGGGGAAGGGCCCGTAGAGCTCCCGGAAATCCCGCACCCGCTCCCGGGGTGGGCGGGCGGGTGGGGTTTGACGGGGGTATTTGAGGAATCCTTGCGGGTCGGCCATGGCATGCGGTTTTGTTCGTCGGGTTTCGGGGGCTCGTTTTTTCCTTCGAGTTTCTCCTTTTCGAATGCACCTCAGGAAACCTGCTTTTTGGGCTTCATGGCGGCGATGCTGGCAAAAGCCAGATAGGGATGGACGGCATTGGCCCCGTAGCCGATGAGGGTGGCGAAGTGATGGGGTTCGAGGGCGTCACCGGTTTCGACCACCAGCGAAGTCAGGGTGCGCAAGCCCCGCCGGATGAGGTGGTGGTGGACGGCTCCCGTAGCCAGCAGGCTGGGGATGGGCGCCAGATGGGCGTCGGCGTTGCGGTCGGAGAGGACGAGGATGTTGACGCCGTTGCGGGTCAGGTCTTCGGCGCTGGCACAGAGGTGGCCGATGGCGGCCTCGAGGCGGCCTTTCTGCCCGTCGGCCGGGAAAAGTATGTCGAGGGTACCGAGGCGGAAGTCCGGGTGGTGGAGGTTTTTTAGGCGCAGCATGTCCGGGCGGCTCAAGACGGGCGAGGCGAGGCGGATGAACCGGGCGGCCCCTTCGTCGGGTTCCAGGATGTTGGTTCCACCCCCCAGGCGGCTGAACAGAGCCATGACGTTGCGCTCGCGAATGGGGTCGATGGGGGGGTTGGTCACCTGAGCGAAGAGCTGCTGAAAGTAGTTGCTCAGGTGTTGCGGGTGGCGGCTCAGCACGGGCAGGGGCCAATCGGCGCCCATGGAGCCGACGGGCTCCTTGCCTTCCCGAATCATGGGTTCGAGCACCATCTTCAGGTCTTCGCGCGTGTAGCCGAACAGCAGTTGAGCCCGCTTCAGGGAGCGCTCATCGGGGCTGCCGTTAGGGGCGGGGGGGAGGGGCAGGTCTTCGAGGGAGAGGCGGTGCTGGTTCAGCCACAGGGCGTAGGGGGCGCGCCGGCAAACGATGTCCTTGAGTTCCTCGTCGCCGATGATGCGGCGCTCGTCCAGGTCGGCAATGAGCATCTTGCCGGGCTGGAGGCGCCCCTTGTACACGATGCGTTCGGGCGGGATGGGCAGGACACCCGCCTCGCTGGCCAGCACCAGGGTGTTGTCGTCGAGCAGGCAGTAGCGGCTGGGGCGCAGGCCGTTGCGATCCAGGGTGGCGCCCACCACGATGCCGTCGGTGAAGCAGATGGAGGCGGGCCCGTCCCAGGGCTCCATCAGGTTGCTGTGGTATTCGTAAAAGGCGCGCTTGTGGGCGGGCATGGATTCATCGTGCTCCCAGGCTTCGGGAATCATCATCATCAGGGCGTGGGGCAGGGTTCGGCCGCTGAGGACGAGGAATTCGAGCACGTTGTCGAAGTTGCCGCTGTCGGAGAGGTTTTCGCCGCAGATGGGCTTGAGCATTTCCAGCTCCTCGGGCTGGAAGAAGGCCGAGCTCAGCAGGTGCTCGCGGGCTTTCCACCAGTTGAGGTTGCCTGCGATGGTGTTGATTTCGCCGTTGTGCGCGATGTAGCGGAAGGGCTGGGCCAGCTTCCACTTGGGGACGGTGTTGGTGGAGAAGCGGGAATGCACCAGGGCGATGGCGCTTTGCAGGCGCTCGTCCTGCAGGTCGGGGAAATAGTCCCGCACCTGGGCGGCGGTGAGCTGGCCCTTGTACACCACCGTCTTGTAGCTGAAGGTGGCGATGTAGAACGCGTCGCGGGTGCGGGGGAAGGTGCGGTGGATGTTGTGGGTGGCGAATTTGCGGAGCACGAACAGCCGGCGCTCCAGGTCTTTTGGGGTCAGGGGGTGGCGCGGGCGGACGAAGAGCTGCTCCATCCGGGGCTCGGCCGAGCGGGCCGTAGCGCCCAGCCCCTCGTTGTCCACCGGGATTTTGCGGTAGCCCAGCAATTCGAATCCCAGCTCGTCGATGGAATCGTTGAGCAAGACCCGGCACTGGCGTCGCAGGTTGCCGTCGCGCGGGAAAAACACCACCCCGACGCCGTAGCCCCCGAACGGGGGCAAGGCGATGCCCGCCTCCCGGCATTTGTGCTCGAAGAAGGCATGCGGCACCTGCAGCAGAATGCCCGCCCCGTCGCCGGTGTTGGGTTCGCAGCCGCAGGCGCCCCGGTGCTCCATGTTGTGCAGCATGGTCAGGGCGTCTTCCACCAGGCGGTGGCTGCGCACTCCGTCCAGGTTGGCGATGAGTCCGATGCCGCAGGCGTCTTTTTCCAATTGGGGCAGGTACAGCCCCCGGCTTCCGGTCTTCAATGCGTTCGGATTTGAAGGGTGAAACGGCACGGCGCGCCGGGTGGGCCGGCGTCGCCCCTGGTTTCATCGGCGGGCGGCTCAGCGGCACAAATTACGCGCAACCCCGTTGCCAATCCTCTTTCCAATCGTGCTTTTTCGGGTCAATTTGGCAAGGTGATACGAGCTTCAGTGGCAAGATGAAAGGCGAAAGGAAAAATCCTTGAAAAAACTGGAATTCGCAGAATGGAGGCTTTTTTTCCCGGCAAGGGGGGGCGGCAAAACAAATTCGCCCCGAAAGCGGAAAGCAGAATTTTCGGGCCCTTTCCGGGAGCCACTCCTAGGAAACCCCTTGAAACGAACAGGGCGGCGAAAATACACTGGTCAGCGATGCAGCACTTAGGGTCCAGCCGCCCAGGTGTGAAATCGTGACGGGGTGGGTG
>CAZBYX010000303.1:0-5143 GCA_964496055.1 uncultured Saprospiraceae bacterium | reverse complement strand
CTCCCGCCACCCCCACCAAAACCGCCCGATAGACGCCACTCGTATGCTTCAAAAAGGCTCCAACCAGAAAGGCCGATTCGTAGGCTTCCGGGGGCAGGTGGGTCATGCCGAAAAGCAAGCGGTCCACCAGCAGATAGCCCCCCAACAACAGCCCCACCCGCAGCGGCAGCGGCCAATCCGCGCAGCGAAGGGCTTTCCCATATCTTTGGAGCCAGGAAGAAAGCACGGGCAGGAACTTGAAGCGGGCGAAAAATCATTGCATCCCCTCGAAACATACGGTTTTCATGGATTTTTCATGGTCGGAAAAGCAAAAAACGCTCAGGCAGGAAACGGCCGCCTTTGCTGCAAGCCTGAACGAAGACCTGCCCGAACGGGAGCGGGCCGGGCGGTTTTCCCCCGAATTGTGGCGCCGCTGTGCGGCTTTCGGCATCCAGGGGTTGGCGGCGCCGGCGGCCTGGGGCGGGCGCTGGGAAGGGGAAGTCGATATCCTCAGCTCCATGCTCGCCATGGAAGGTTTCGGCTACGGTTGCCGGGACAACGGCCTGGCTTTCGGCCTCAACGCCCAGATGTGGACGGTGCAGCTGCCCCTCGTCCACTTCGGCACCCCCGAACAGCAGGAGCGCTTCCTGCCCCCCCTGGTCCGGGGGGAATGGGTGGCGGCCCACGCCCTCACGGAGCCCGACAGCGGCTCCGATGTCTTCAGCATGCAGACGGTGGCCAAGAAGTGCCCCGGCGGTTACCGCTTGCAGGGTCGGAAATGCCTGGTCACCTTCGCCCCCATCGCCGACCTGGCGCTGGTCTTCGCCAATGCCCGACCCGAAGCCGGCAAGTGGGGCATCACCGCTTTCCTGCTCGAACGCGGAACCCCCGGCTTCTCGCAGGGCCCCGTCCAGGAAAAAATGGGGCTTCGCACCGTGCCCATCGGCGAGCTGTTCTTCGACGACTGCTTCGTGCCCGAAGAAAACCGCCTCGGAAAGGAAGGCGCCGGGCTGGCCATCTCCAATCACTCGCTCGAATACGAGCGCTGCTCCATCCTGGCCAGCCAGCTCGGGGCCATGGAACGCCAGCTCGAGGAGGCCGTGGCCTATGCGCGCAGCCGCAAGCAGTTCGGGCAGCCCATCGGCCGCTTCCAGGCCGTGGCGCACCGCCTGGCCGATATGAAGCTGCGCCTGGAAACGGCCCGCCTGTTGCTCTACAAGGTGGCCTGGCTCAAACAGCACAATCAAAACGCCATGCTCGAAGCCGCCCTGCTCAAGCTCCATCTCAGCGAATGCTTCGCCGCTTCCAGCCTCGACGCCATCCGCGTTCACGGCGGAACGGGCTACCTGAGCCAAACCGGCGTCGAACGCGACCTGCGCGACGCCGTCGGCGGCCTGCTCTATGCCGGCACCTCCGACATCCAACGCAACATCATCGCCCGCTTGTTGGGTCTTTGAACCCGGCAAGCGGGCCGCATTCAACCCAAGCTCCATGCCGCATCCCTACCTGCTGACCCACAGCGTGCTGCACCGCGCAGAGCGCAACCCCGAGGCGGAAGCCTTTCGCAGCGGGGGGCGGGCCCTTTCCTTCGGGGCCCTGGCCGAAAGGATGTTTCAGTTGGCGGGAGCCTTGAAGGAGTTGGGGGTGCAGCGCGGTGACCGGGTGGGGCTTTTCCTGCCCCGCTGCCTGGAATGTGCACCGGCCCTGTACGGAGTGCTCCAGGCCGGTGGCGTTTACGTCCCCCTGGACCCGACGGCCCCGCCCCTTCGACTGCAGGAGGTCCTGGAAGACTGCGACATCCGGGTGCTGGTTAGTGTCCCCCTCATGCAACGCCGGCTGAGCGCCCTGCTCTCGCAACCCACCCCCCTGCGGGCCGTGGTCGGCGTGGAAGCGGCGGAAGGATTGCCCACCCTCTCCTGGGCCGAGCTGGAATCCCTGCCCGCCCACCCCTCCGAACCGCACCTGACGGAAATGGACCTGGCCTACATCATGTACACCTCCGGGTCCACGGGCAAGCCCAAAGGCATCATGCACACCCATGCCAGCGGATTGGCCTACGCCCGGCTCTCTTCGGAGCTGTACGGTCTGCAGCCCGAGGACCGGGTGGGCAACCACGCCCCCTTGCATTTCGACATCTCCACCTTCGGGTTCTTCAGCGCCCCGCTGGCGGGCAGCTGCACGGTCATCGTGCCGGAGGCACACATCCGAATGCCCGCCAGCCTGGGGGCTTTGCTGGAGGCCGAGCGGCTCACCGTCTGGTATTCGGTGCCGTTGGCGCTCGTGCAATTGCTGCAAACCGGAGCCCTGAGGGGGCGCGACCTGAGCGCCCTGCGCTGGGTGCTGTATGGGGGGGAACCCTTCCCCCTGAAGCACCTGCGCGCCCTGATGAGCTTGCTGCCCCGAGCCCGCTTCAGCAACGTTTACGGCCCGGCGGAGGTGAACCAGTGCACCTACCACCACCTGCAGCAGCCCCCCGAAGAAGACCAGGACGTGCCGCTGGGGCGCGTTTGGGGCAACACCGAGTTCCGCATCCACGACGAGCAGGACCGCCCCGTACCCCCCGGCCGAACGGGCGAGCTCCTCATCCGCTCCGCCACCATGATGCAGGGCTACTGGAACCAGCCCGAGCGCACCCGCCGCGCCTTCTTCACCCTCCACGATGGAAAAGCACCCCCGCGCACCTTCTACCGTACCGGCGACCTGGTGCGCCTGGATGAAAGGGGCTTGCTCCGCTTCGTGGGCCGCAAAGACCGCCAGGTCAAAATCCGGGGGCACCGCGTCGAACTGGACGAGGTGGCCGCCGCCCTGCTGCGCCATCCGGCCGTGCGCGAAGCCGCCGCCTTCCCCCTGCAACTGAACCCCGAAAACCGCACCATCGGAGCCGCCGTCCTCCTCCAATCCCACGCCCCCACCGACGAACCCGCCCTGCGCAAACACCTGGCCCAAACCCTCCCCCCCTACGCCGTCCCCGCTCTCATCCGTATCTTGGAGGAATTTCCCCGCACCCCGACCGGCAAAATCGACCACCGCCGCCTCGGCGCTTTGGTTCAAAAGTCCCTTGCCCCATGACTGAACGCATCATCGCTTTCATCCGCCAAAACCTGCTCGTCGGCCAAGACGAAGCCCCCATCCAACCCGATGAAGACCTGCTCGGCTCCGGCCTGGTGGACTCCATCGGCATGATGCAACTCATCGCCCACCTCGAAAGCGAGTACGGCTTGAAAGTGCCCCCCGAAGACCTGACCATCGAAAACTTCATGACCCCCGAAGCCATCAGCCGCTATCTGAAAGCCCGCGGCGTGCAGGCCAATACTGCGCCCGCTCCGAAAAGCCCGAACGCTCCTTGAGGGGACGGGGTGTGCCGGTGCGGGAGTGGGTTTGAAAACCGCCCCGACCCGACCTCGCCCCGCACCCGCAGAGAAGGAGCCCGCCCCGCTTTTCGACAACCGAAACCGCCAGCCATGAGCACCGCCCCATCCTACGCCCCCCTGACCCAGAGCCAGCTCCTCATCTGGACGGGGCAGGAATTGGACCCCGAAGCCCCTCACTACAACATGGCCCTGCTGTGGGACATCCGGGGCAAGGTGGACGCCGGAGCGTTTTCGCGTGCCTTCCGGGAGCTGGTTCAAAGCAGCGACGCCCTGCGAACGGTCTTCGAGGTGCGGGAAGGCTTGCCGGCGCAGCGCGTCCTGCCCGAGGCTCCCGCCCCCCTGGAAAGGCTCGAGCTGCCGGATGCCGGGGCGGTGCGCAGCTGGGCCCTGGAGCGCTGCCGCCAGCCCTTCCGACTCGACCTCTGCTGCTACGACTCCGCCCTGATTCGCGTCTCGGACCAGCGCTGGTTCTGGTTCCTGAACCAACACCACCTCATCACCGATGCCTGGGGGGTGGCCGTGCTCTACCACGCCCAGCTGGAACGCTACCGCCGACTGACCTGCCGCAGCACGAACGAACCCAAGCCCCTGCCCCCCTTCGCCGACTACCGTCGCTACGAGCAGCGATTTCGCCAGTCTCCGACCTTCGCCCAGACCCAATCCCACTGGAACAGCCAGGCCGAAAGCCTCCCCCCGCCCCCGAAGCTCTACGGCCGCAGCCCGCGCCACGCCCGCCCCGCCGCCAGCCGCCACTCCCTGGACCTGGGGCCCGAACGCAGCGCCCGACTGCGGACCCTGCTCGCCGAACCCGACCTCCACACCCTCACCCCCGACCTCAGCCTGTTCACCACCTTCGCCACCCTGCTCTTCGCCTTCCTCGCCAAAACCGGTGCCCGGGAAGACCTGAGCATCGGCACCCCCGTCCACAACCGCCCCACTCCCGCCTTCAAAAACACGCCCGGCCTGTTCGTCGAGTTCTTCCCGCTGCGCGCCCAGGTACGGGCCGAGGACAGCCTCGGCGCCCTCTACCAGCACGTGCGCAGCGCCTACCTCGAATTCCTCCGGCACGCCCGCCCCGGCGCCTCCAACCCCACCCTCCATCGCAGCTTCAACGCGGTGCTCAACTACATCCACGCGGCCTTCGAGCCCTTCGACGGGCTGCCCACCCGCTCCGAGTGGCTCCATCCCGGCAGCGTGGACCCCCACCACCACCTGCGTTTGCACGTCCACGACTTCGACCGCCAGGGCAGCATCCAGCTCCACTTCGATTTGAACGCGGAAGTCTTTCCCGAAGCCCTCCGACCGGAAGTGCCGCTCCACTTCCTGCGTCTGCTCGACGCCTTCCTCGAGGACCGCTCCCGCCCCCTGCGCAGCATCGGCCTGCTCGATTTCGAAACCTGGGCGGAAAAAACCTTTCCCACTCCCCCACCCCCACCCGCCCCTGAAAAGAGCCTCTTCCAGCTCCCTGAGTTCGAGGGCTGGGCACAGGACCCGGCCCTGCGCTGCGGCGACCGACAATGGACGTACGGGGAGCTGGAAGCCTTTTCCCGGGCCCTCGCCGCGCGCCTGCGTGCCCTGGGGGTGGGAGCGGGGCAGGTGGTGGGGGTGCATCTGCGGCGCTGCCTCGAACTTCCGGGGGTGCTCTATGGGGTGTGGCGTTCGGGGGCGGCCTTTTTGCCCCTGCCCGCCGACCAGCCCCCGGGCCGCCTGAGCACCATCCTGCAAGACGCCCGCCCCGCCGCCCTCATCGCCTCGGCGGAGCTGGCCGCAACCCTGGAGTCGCCCCCCTGCCC
>CAZBYX010000302.1:0-5154 GCA_964496055.1 uncultured Saprospiraceae bacterium | reverse complement strand
TCCATCCTATGCGACCAACTTTACTCCTCTTCGCCCTATTGATTTCCCTCCAGCTTTTCGCCCAGGATTTTTCCCGCGCCCGCATTCACCTGGACGAGGGGCACGGCCTGGTGCAATTGGCCGCCCTCGGCCTCGACGTGGAGCACGGGGAATTCAAGCCCGGCCATTATTTCGTTTCCGATTTCTCGACCGATGAGCTGCAACAGGTGCGCAGCGCGGGGTTCGAGGTGGACATCCTCATCCCCGACGTGCAGCGGCACTATGCCGAGCAAAACGCCGCCCCCCCACCGCCCCCCCTGCGCGACCTCACCTGCCACCCCGGCTCCGATGACGAGGTGCCCACCCCGGCTCATTTCCAGTTGGGAAGCATGGGCGGCTTCTACACCTATGAGGAAATGCTCGCTCAGCTCGAAGCCATGGCCGCCGAATACCCGCACCTCATCAGCCCCCACCAGCCCATCGGCGATTTCCGCACCCACGAAGACCGCCCCATCTACTGGCTGCGCATCTCCGACAACCCCACCACCGACGAAGACGAGCCCGAGGTGCTCTACACCGCTCTGCACCATGCCCGCGAACCCAACAGCCTCTCCCAGCTCATTTTCTTCATGTGGCACCTGCTCGAAAACTACGACAGCGACCCCACCATCCGCTTCCTGCTTGACAACACGGAGCTCTACTTCGTGCCCTGCGTCAACCCCGACGGCTACATCTACAACCAGAGCACCAACCCCGACGGCGGCGGGCTGTGGCGCAAAAACCGCCGCCAAAACAGCGACGGCTCCTTCGGCGTAGACCTCAACCGCAACTACGGCCACCAGTGGGGCTACGACGACAACGGCTCCTCCCCCAACCCCCAGTCCCAGGTCTACCGGGGGCCCGCCCCCTTCAGCGAACCCGAAACCCAGGCCCTCAAATTCCTCTGTGAAAACCACCAATTCCAGTTCGCCCTCAATTACCACACCTACGGCAACCTGCTCATCTATCCCTGGGGCTACTCCGACTCCCCCACCCCCGACCACGCCTTCTTCCACGGCTTCGCCCAGGTGCTGACCCGCGAAAACAACTACCGCTTCGGCACCGGCACCCAAACCGTCGGCTACGTCACCAACGGCGACTCCGACGACTGGATGTACGGCGAGCAATCCACCAAAGACAAAATCTTCAGCATGACCCCCGAAGTGGGCCCCGGCTCCTTCGGCTTCTGGCCCCCGGCTTCCGCCATCGAAGCCCTCTGCAAATCCGCCTTCCACATGAACCTGCGCACCGCCCTGCTGGTGCACAACTACGGCGAAGCCACCGACCTGAGCCCCACCTTGCTCGAAACCACCAGCGGCGCCATAGAGCTCCGCCTCCAGCGCCTGGGCCTGAAAAACGGGCTGCTCACCGTCGCCCTCGAACCCGCCAGCCCCAACGTCCTCCATACGGGCCCCGCCCAAACCTTCGGACTCACCCACCTCGAATCGGTGGACCTGAGCATCCCCTACACCCTCGACCCCGCCATCCAGAACGGCGAGGAAGTGCTCTTCGACCTCGTGGTGGACAACGGCGTCCATCAGGAACGACACCGCCTCCAAAAGCTCTTCCTCCAGCCCCAAATCCTGTTCGAAGACGACGGTTCCTCCACCCAGCAGTGGTTCGCCGGAAACTGGAACCTCACCGAAGAAGACTTCCGCTCCCCGCCCACCAGCCTCACCGACTCCCCCTACCAGGACTACCCCCCCAATACCGTCAATGTCCTCGCCACGGCCGAGGAAATCCTCCTGGAAGACTACTCCCAGGCCCTGCTCACCTTCTGGGCCCGCTGGGACATCGAAAACGACTACGACTACGTCCAGGCTCAGCTCATCGTGGACGGCGGGGCGCCCATCCCCCTCTGCGGCAAATACACCAACCCCGGCAGCGCCAACCAGGCTCCCGGCGAACCCGTCTATGACGGCCTCCAGGGCGAGTGGGTGGAGGAAACCATCGACCTCAGCCCCTACGTGGACCTGAGCACCAACCCCTCGATTCGCATTCAGTTCGTGCTCTTCTCCGACGGCTTCATCGAAGGCGACGGCTTCTACCTCGACGACCTCGCCTTGCGGGTGGCCGGGCAAACCACCACCGCCGTGCATCCCCTCACCCTCGCCTCCGCCCGCCTGCACACCACCCCTAACCCCGCCGCCGAGGCGGTCACCTTCCGCTGGGAGGGCTCGACACCCGCAGCCCCCGCCCGCCTGGAAGTCCGCGACCTCCTCGGACGCAGGCATTTCGCCGCTCCCTTGCCCCCCGAAGGGTTGCGCCTGGATGTGAGCTCCTGGCCCGAGGGCATGTATTTCGTCGCCCTTCGGAACCACGGTCAAATGCTCGCCACCGAAAAATTCCTCGTCGTGCGGGGAAGGTGAACTCGCACGAGGGGCGCATGGGAAGAGGTGTGGGTTGGGGAGGAGTTGAATCAGGATGGCCGGGATATGCACCTGCATGCCCGCCCTTCCGCCCCCACCCCCCTTCGATTTTCAAAAAAGCTCGGGGGGAGCTTTCCGCTCCCCCCGAGCTTGACTTCCTTTCCGGCGGCAAAGTGTCGGCGTGACGGCCCGTCAAACCGACACTCCCCCACCCAAACGGCGAATTCACCTCTGCCTCACCCATTTCGACGAAGAAAGAGCCCCTCATTCGGATGGCGGGAAGATTAGGTTTTCCGGGTCAGGCATTCTATCTTTGCGCCGCTTTTTTCGAAACCATCAAAACCAACCTCACTTATGGCGTATGCAATCGTAAACATAGCCGGTCAGCAGTTCAAAGTGACGGAAGGGCAGAAGCTCTACGTCCACCGGTTAGAAGCCGAGGAGGGGGACAAAGTGACCTTCGAGGAGGTGCTTCTGGTCGCCAAGAGCGACGACCAGCCCCAGATCGGCAAGCCGGTTGTGAAAGGTGCCAAGGTCACGGCCACCGTGCTCGGGCATCAAAAAGGCGACAAGGTCCTGGTCTTCAAGAAGAAGCGCCGCAAGGGCTACAAAGTGAAGAAGGGCCATCGCCAGCATTTCACCCACATCCAAATCGAGGGCATCAAGGCCTGAGCCCCGGCTGAACCTCATTCCTTAATCCGAAAATCATTGACTCATGGCACATAAGAAAGGTGTAGGTAGTACCGATAACGGCCGCGACAGCCATAGCAAACGGCTCGGCGTCAAGCTTTTCGGCGGTCAGGCCGCCCGTGCCGGAAACATCATCGTGCGTCAGCGGGGCACCAAATTCCACCCCGGCCAAAACGTTTACATGGGCAAGGACTTCACCCTCCACGCCGCCGTGGACGGTACCGTGGTCTTCAAGAAAGGGCGCAAGAACCGCACCTTCGTGAGCATCCTCCCCTTCGAAGAGGTGGCGGAAACCGTTGCCAAAGACGTGAAGGTGAGCGCACCCAAAGCGGCTCCCAAACCCAAGGCTGAAGCCAAAAAGGCCCCTGAAAAGGAAGCCCCTGCAGCAAAAGCCCAACCCGAACCCAAAGCCGAGAAAGCCCCCGCCAAACCCAAAGCCCCCAAAACCGATGACCTGAAAGTCATTGAAGGGGTGGGTCCCAAACTGGAAAGCATCCTGAAGGAAGCAGGTATCACCGACCTGAATACCTTGGCCAACACCGACGTGGCGAAACTCAAGGAAATCCTCGAGAGTGCAGGCAGCCGCTACAAATCCTTCGACCCCACCACCTGGCCCAAGCAAGCCGCCCTGGCTGCCGAAGGCAAAATGGACGAGCTGAAAGCTTACCAGGACACCCTCAAAGGGGGCCGCGAATGAGATTTCTCCTTTCGTATCCAAAATAGCTTGACTTTTCTTTCAAAAGCCTCGCCTCCGGGTGGGGCTTTTTTCTTCTTCCCCGCCTCCATCTCCCATACCCGGCTTTCTGTCTATTTTTGTGGCACCTCCCGCGCCGCCGCCCCACCTTTAGCCGCCTAAATCACCGCTGCATGAAAAACAGGAAAGAAGATTACCTGATTCGCAAAGCCCGCCGCCGCGTCAAAGCGAAAAAAGCCTTCTACCACCACTTCTCGGTTTACCTGTCTTTCGTCGCTTTCTTTTTCCTGCTCAACCTCTTCACCAGCCCGGGGCGCTGGTGGTTCATCTTCCCCACGCTGGGCTGGGGCATCGGGGTGCTCATGCATTTCCTTAGCACCTTCGGAATCTCCTCCCTGTTCAATCTGGATGAAAACTGGGAGGAAAAGGAAATCGAACGCGAGCTGCGCCGCATGGGCTACGACACCCCTCCCCCAACCCAAAACCGCAAACGAGGAAAAGCCCCCGACGAGTTCGACCCCGACGAACACCTCGAACTCAAAGAGCTGCGCCGCGATTACGACGAGTCGGAATTGGTGTGAGGGGGGAGTTGAGAGGGGAGAGTTGAGAGTTTAGAGTTTAGAGTGGAGAGTTTGGGGTTTGGGGTTTGGGGTATGAGGTTTGAGGGGGAGTTTGGGCGTTGGGGGTTCAGGGAGTGTGTTTTTGGGGGGTGCGTTGGGCTTTTTCCCAGACCGCTGATTGGCGTCGGCGCAGGAGGCGGGCGAGGCCGAAAAACACGGAGGCATTCATCATGCAGAAGTAGAAGGGAATGAAGAATCCCGGGAAGGGCGCGGGGCGGTTGCGCTGTGCCCAGCCCCAGAGGGCGAGCAGATAGAAAAGCCCCTGCAAGGCGAGGAGGACATCGTAGAGGGGAGCCCCGCCCCGTAAGGCGAGCCAGAGGTTGCTGAAAAACAGCACCGGCAAGGCCAGGGGTGCCAGCGTCCAACGCAGGATGCGGTGTGAGAAAAGCTGAAAGGCCAGCCACCCGTGCCGAAAGGGGTTGAGCAAGCCCCGCAGGCGCCAGGCGGCCTGGAGCCCCCCGGCTGAAATGCGCACCTTCCGCTTCCACTCCTCCCCCACCGATGCCGATGGCGTTTCCAGGGCATACGCCTCCGGCTCGTACACCACCCGGTAGCCGCGGGCGGCAATGCGCACCGTCAGGTAGAAATCTTCCACGATGGTGTCCGGGGGCACCACCTCGAACAGCTCCCGGCGTATGGCGAACAACTCACCTGCCGCCCCCACCACCGTATGGAAACGCGAATCCCAGTCCTTGAGCCGCGACTCGTACTGCCAGTACACCCCTTCGGCGCTCTCGGCTCCGCCCGCCCCCTCCCCCCGGAC
>CAZBYX010000301.1:0-5165 GCA_964496055.1 uncultured Saprospiraceae bacterium | reverse complement strand
CACGATGTCACGTCGTCACGCATGAAATCCATTCAACCTGAATCACCGGAGCTATGAACTTCAGAGCCACAACCCTTTTTGCAGGGGACTCAATTCTCAAATCCACGATTCTTCGGTTCCTCAAATCCTCCTTGCGTGATATTCATCCTCATTCGCCGGCGCTATAATACCCGCCCAAACCTCAACCTCAACCCCAAACCCCCAACTGTACACCGACCGTACACCGACCGTACACCCATTGGAAACCCATCGTGCACCATTTGCATCTTTGCCTCCATGCCACCATCGGACACATTCCTACACAGGTTCGGGGCCTTGCTGAAGACCCCTTCCCGGCTCAAACCCATCTGGCGAAGCATGTGGGCGGGGTGGGGGGTGGAGGTGTGGATGAAGCGGGAGGACGAGCTGCACCCCCATCTGTCGGGCAACAAGGCGCGCAAGCTGAAGTACAACCTGCATGCTGCGGCGGAGCAAGGCTGCACCGGGCTGCTCACCTTCGGGGGGGCTTACTCCAACCACCTCCATGCGGTGGCGGCGGCGGGGGCGCTTTTCGGCTTCCGCACGGTGGGCATCGTTCGGGGGGAAGAACTTTCGGCGGAAAACCCCACGCTGAAATTTTGTGCCGCGCAGGGCATGGCGCTCCACTTCGTGGACCGCGGCACCTACCGCCGCCGGCGCGACCCGGCCTACCTGGCGCAGCTGCAGGAACGGTTCCCGGGCTTTTTGCTCATCCCGGAAGGCGGAACCAACGACCTGGCCCTGAAGGGAGTGACCGAGGTGGTGCCCGAGGTTGAAGCCCAGATGCAGGGGCTTCCCGACTTTCTGTGCGTGCCCTGCGGCACGGGGGGCACCCTGGCGGGGCTGGTGCTCGGACTCCAGGGGCGGGCACGCGTCTTGGGCTTCTCTGCATTGAAGGGCGCCTTTCTCCGGGAAGAGGTGGAGCGTCTCCTGATGGATGCAGGCTGCCCCCATGCAAACTGGACCCTCCACACCGATTTCCACTTCGGCGGCTTCGCTAAATGGAACGCAGCGCTGCTCGATTTCATCCACACCTTCCACAGGCAGGAGCACGTGCCGCTCGAACCCATCTACACCGGCAAAATGATGTGGGGATTGTGGACGCTCTTGCAGCGGGGAGCCTTTCCCACGGGCAGCCGGGTGCTCGCCATTCATACGGGCGGCTTGCAGGGCTTCCCGGTCGGGGCTTCCACACTTTCAGCGCAGGAATAGCCTCCGGGCGACGGCCCCGCGGTCGGTCTCGACACGCAGGAAAAAGAGCCCCTCGGGGAGGCTTTCCGGAGCAGGCAGGGGAAACCAGCCCCCTTCCTCCCCCTCCAACCGCCAAACCCGTCCCAGCGCATCGCTCAACAGGGCCCGATGGATTTTGGTGCCGGCAGGTGCGTGCACCTGCACACCCCTTCGCGCAGGGAGGTATTGCAGCCGCAAGGGGTTCGGAGCGGGCGGCTCGGAGCTTTCGGTCAGGATTTGGCCCAGCGCATCGCGATGGACGACGCAAGGGCGGAGGAAGACCGCCTCGAAATTTTGATTGGAAACCCAGGAGGCGGCGTGGCCGGGCCAGTCGCTCCAGGCCTGAGCATAGACGGCGGCGGGAAAATCGCTCAGGATTTTCGCCACGTAGGCGTCGTAATCGTGGCTGCCGTTCATTTCATCCAGGGAGGGGCCGAATTCGGTGATGGCGAAGGGTTTTCCCAGGGCGAGCATGGCGTCGTATTGGTCCTGGGGAATGGCCAGGTCGGTGAGGTAGATGTCCAGCCCGGTGAGGTCCACGACGTCGGCGCCGGGGAAGTGGTGGGTGGGATGGGGCAAGCCGGTGTAGCCCCAGTTGGGGGCGTAAACCCAAATGAGGTTGTTCAGCTGGTGGAAGTTGGTGAAGTAATCGAACATGTCGCGGTAGAGGTCGATGTAGGGTTGGGGGTCGGTGTCCCCCTGGAAGCCATACCAGAACCAGTCGCCGTTCATTTCGTGCAAGGGCCGCCACAGGACGGTGACGCCGCGCTCTTGCAGTTGGCGCAGGATGTCGGCGAAGAAATCCAATTGCTCGGTCCATTCGTCGTAGCCGTCTTGGCCGGGGGTGGTGAGTTTCCAAATGTCGGTGACGGAGAGGTCCCAGGCGTCGCCGCCGGTCCAGGGGTTGTCGGGCAGGGTTCCGAGCTCGACGAGGCCGCCGGCTGCTTGCCAATCAGCGCAGAGCTGGAGGAAGGCCGGGTAGTCGATTTCGTCGGGGGCGACGCGCAGCAGTCCGCCCAGCAGGGCGGGCCAGCGGCCCGTTTGTTGGTGGATGGGAGCCACCAGCTCCTCGAACTGGTCGAGGGACCAGCCCAGGTTTTGCCCCAGGAGCAGGCAACGGTCGGGGTCTTGATGGAAGGTCGAGAGGAATTCGAAGGTCTGGCGGGTGCGCTCGTCGGCGTTGGGGTTGGAAAGAACCTGAGCGGAGGAGCGAGCCAGGGCGCCAATCAAGAGGATGAGGGCAAGGTAGCGCATGCGGGATGTTTTGGCGGGAGCATCCGGCAAGCCGGAAGCCCGAATTTTCCTCCAAAATAACCCTTTTTCCCGGGGGAGGGAAATCAGGGATTCCAGTCGAAAATGTGGAGGCGGCGCTGGTGCAGCAGGAAGAGGCGCCCCTTGCCGAAGCGCAGCTCTTCGAAGGGGGGCAGCCCTTCCGGCAGGGAGAGGGTTTGGGTGAGGAGGGACTGGAGGTGGAAGGCTTCCATACGGCCCGCAGGGTTGCGATAAATCAGGCGTTCATCGAGGACCTGGAAGCGCCGGAGCCCCTGAAGGGGCAGGGTTTTGAGGTACTGGCCGAAGAGGTCGAAAAGGTGGATGCCGCGGGCGGGGTCGAGCAGGAAAACCGTCTGGCGGGCTTCGAGCAGGAAGGTCGGCTGGGGGGCCTGCCCCAGGAGGAGCTGGAGGTCGGAGCTGTGCAGGAGTACCTTGCCGCGGGCGTCCAGTTTTTTGAGCTGGAAGGTGCGGGGGTCGTAGAGCCAGAGCTGGTTGTCGGAGCTGAGGGCCAGGGCGGGCACTTGCCAGAAGCCGAGCGCCCCGAGGTCGAGGCTGCCGATGGGAGCGAGGGTGCGGTCCAGGAAGCGCACCTGTTGCATGTCGGGGTAAAAGAGCAGCAGTCGGAAAGGATTGGAGGCATCGAGGTGAGCGAGGGTGCCCAAGGTGTTGTCGGAGAAGCGAAAAAGCTCGCGGCCGTCCGCGTCGTATTTGATGAGGGTGTTGTCGGGGGTAATGAGGTAGAGGTGGTTGAGGGGGTCGGTGGTGAAGGCGGCGGCGGGTTCGGGCAAGGTGGCAAGGAGGCGCGGGGTGCTCTGGTTCAATTGGGCGGGAGCCCCGCAAGCCTGGAGGAGCAGCCCCAGCACCAAGGTCCGAACGGAGATATGGATGCGGGGAAGGGGCATGGGTCAGGGTTGGGGAATGAGGGGCGAGCGGGAGGAGGTTTCGGGGGTGGGCATGCCGAAGACCCGCCCGGCGGGATTTTCGAAGAAGCGCAGCTCAAGGTTTTGGCCGTCGAAAACGGCGTAGGAGTTGTGCTGCATCCAGTCGCCCAGGTTGATGTAGCGGCTGCGGCCGTTGTCGAGCGGGTAGTCGATGGGCAAATGCCGGTGCCCGAAGATGAAAAAATCGGGGGCTTCGGGCAGTTCTTCGAGCTTGAGGTGGCAATAGCGGATGAGCCATTCGCCTTCGGGGCCCAGGAAGCGGGGCTCGGAGGGGTGGGCTTCGCGGCTCTTGCCCGAGAAAAACCGCATGAGCAGGATGCCGAGGTTGGGGTGCAGGCGCTCGAAGCACCACTGGCAAAAGCGGTTGGACAGCACCTTCTTCAACAACTTGTAGCCGTAATCGCCGGGGCCGAGCCCGTCGCCGTGCCCGATGAAGAAGCGCTTGCCGTGGATTTCGGTTTGCAGGGGCTGCCGAATGACCGGGATGTCGAGCTCCTCCTCGAAGTAATCGAAGACCCACATGTCGTGGTTGCCCGTGAAGAAATAGACGGGGATGCCGCGGTCGCGCAGCTCGGCCAGCTTGCCCAACAGGCGCACATGCCCTTTGGGCACCACGCGCAGGTACTCGAACCAGAAGTCGAATACATCCCCGACCAGGTAGAGGGCTTCGGCATCCGCCTGGATGGCATCGAGCCAGCGCACGATCTGGCGTTCGCGTTCGCGGCTGCTGAGGCGGGCATCCACGCCGAGGTGGAAATCGGAGGCGAAATAGGTTTTCTTCGTGCCACTCATGGAGGGTGGCAAAGTTACACTTTCTCCATCACGGCGCCGCACTGCTTGCAGGTGCGCAGCTCCTCCGAATCCATGAAGTTTTTGATGACCACCGGCAGTTGGTTGACGATGTCGGTCATCTCGAAGGTGGCTTCGTGGAGCTTGTGGTGGCAGCTTTCGCAAAACCACATGAGCTTGTCCAGCTCACCGGGCTTGCGGTAGCGCTCCACCACCAGCCCGATGGTGTCGGCGGGGCGTTGCGGGGAGTGCGGGATGCGCGGCGGCAAGAGGAACATCTCCCCCTCCCGGATGGTGATGTCCTCGGGCTTCCCTTCCTCGTTGATGATTTTCAGCGTGATGTCGCCCTCGAGCTGGTAGAACAACTCCTCGCCGTCCTCCCAGTGGTAATCCTTGCGGCCGTTCGGCCCCCCGACGACCATGACGATGAAATCCTCGTTGGCTTTGTACACTTGCTGGTTTCCAATGGGCGGCCGGAACAGGTGGCGGTTCTCGTTCACCCACTTCATCAGATTGAATGGCTTGGCAATGGACATAGCGTTCGAAATTTTTGACGGTTGGTGGTTTGGGATTCAGAAAGGTTTCGAGGTGCCGTGGTTTCAGGGTTTCAGGGTGGGTTTGGGTTAGGGTTAGGGTTAATTTAAACCGCAGATTGAACCATACGGTCAAGCCAGAGTGCACACGGAGTGAACAGCACCCCTCTCCAAACCCAAACCCACTGCCCCCTGCCCACTGCGGTCAACTGCGAAAAAAGCTGCGGAGCACTGCGGTTCATGACCCCAAACTCCATCCCCCACCCAACTCTAAACATTCCACTCTAAACTCTCCACTTCCGAGAAAGAGGTTTCACGGTTTCACGGTCTCATGGTCTCATGGTGGGTTGGGGTTTGGGGGAGTTTCAACCACAGATTGAAC
>CAZBYX010000300.1:0-5165 GCA_964496055.1 uncultured Saprospiraceae bacterium | reverse complement strand
CGGGCAGCCGTTTTGCCGGAATTCGGAAACCTCTTGCTCACTGCCGGCGACGCAAGGGGGTGTAGGTTCCGGGTTGGGGGTTTTGATTCAGGTAGGTGCCGATGATGGTGCCGTCGGGGGCCTGCCAGTAGTAGTTGTACTGGTCCCAGATGTTGTACTGTTGCTGGGTTTGGGGGTTGTACACGTCCTCGGTGCCGCGGAAGGCGTTGCTGTATTTTCGCATGGCGTTGTCCAGGGTTGCCTGGTTTTGATTCCAGCCGTTGATGACGATGTCGCTGGTTTCGCTGAGGGTCTTGCTGATGTTGTTGTAAGCCTGGCTTTGCCACTGGGCGTGCGCCTGCCATTGGGCGGTCGAGATTTGGGCGGCGAGCTGGTCCTGCCGGGCTTTCCACTGGGGGTTCAGGCGGAATGAGTACAGCACGTGGTGGAAAATGGCTTCCACCTCCTCGCTTCGATTCCCAGGAGCGACGAAACCGCCAAGCCGATCCACCGACCACATGCGCATGCCGTAGCCCTCCAGATATACCGTTACCGCCAGCACCCGACCGGTGTATTCCTGGTTTCGGCCGCAGGTGAAGCGTACTTCCCCGCCGGAAACCACGGGGTTCAATCCCCAGGGACCGAAGTATTGCCGCACCTCCTGCATGACCCGGGCACTCAGCCGATGCTCGGGGCGGGTCTCGAGCAGACGACAACTCCCCCACTGATCGCCAAAGGTTTGGGCGTATTCCTGGGCGAATTGTTCCCCATTTCGATAGCTCCGGTAAGCCATGACTCCTTCATACCCCGGAACCCATTGCCCCTCACGGCCCCCCATCCAACCCATCCCCCCGGGAACCAGAAAGGTAGGCAGGTTGGCGTCGCCGAAGAACAGCACCGTCCCCCCGTCCGGGGAAGTGATGCGTACCCAGGGCGAATAGGCCAGGGCGGTTTTCCGATTCAGGCTGCCTTCCGTTTTCCATCCTTTCGGCACTTCGAGGCTGAAAGCTCCTTCGGCCGGGTCGGTATAGGTTACGTAGGTCACCGGGGGCACGTCGAGGCATTCGGCTTCGGTTGTGCGGATAATCTCACCGGTTGCCTCCCGGGTGGCTTCATTCGGGCTGCACCCCATGCAAGCCTGAAAGAACGGACAGCAAAGCATGACGGCAAGAAATTGCGTTTTCATGGTTTTGAATCTTTTTCGATGAATGGAAATTCGGTTCCTATTGCACCCCCAAAAGAACCCGGAAATGGAAGGGCAGGCAATCAAAGTTGTGGGAATTGTCAAGAGGGTGGGAAAAGGGCTCTTGGGATAAAACTCCTGAAAATGAACGGTTTGAGTTGGAACCAAATCAAGGGGGGAGCGAGGTCTTGACCCCTTGAAAGTTTCATCCCCTGCAAAGAAGGAAGCGAAGCGCTGAGGGGAACAATCGGCGGGGCGAAGCGTAGCACAGGGTGCGGGTGCAGGGTTCAGGGGGAGCAGGTTTGGGGAAAGGGAGGGGAAGGCGGACCCACGTCCGGAAAAAAGGTTCAAAAAGCCTATATTTGCGCAGTTTTTTCGCCAGGCGGAAAAATTTTGTAGAAACTTTTGATAGTCAAGTGGTTAAGTATGGCAGTTTCGGGGCTTGAAGACCCCATTCCCATGAACCCCTCCTGCCCGCTGACCCGTAACCAACCAACCCTCAAAGCTCAGTTATCATGCAAGGAAAAGGTGTGGTGAAGTTCTTTTTCTGGGTGATTACGATTGTGTGCGTCATCCAATACCTTTTCATTCTGCCCACCCAAAAAGTGGAAAAGAATGCGGAGGCGTTTGCCCGGCAATTCGGCAACCCGGAAGGAACTTCCGAGGAACGCGCCGCCTACAAAGCGGCTCGGACGGCTTTCCTGGACTCCATGTCCACGGAAGTGGTGTTCAAAATCCCGCTCATCAAGTCCTACACGTATCAGGACCTGAAAGCCCAACAGCTGGCTCTCGGCCTCGACCTCAAGGGCGGCATGAGCGTCGTTTTGCAAGTGGACCTGCGCGACTTCATCCGCGCCCTGGCCAACAACAGCAAAGACCCCACCTTCGAAAAAGCCTTGCAACTGGCCAGCGAAAAACAAAAGAGCGCCCAGAGCGACTTCATCACCCTGTTCGTCGAGTCCTGGCAGGAAGTGGCCGGCGGGAAGAAGCTCAACACCCTGTTTCGCCGGAACGAGGCCCTCAGCGACCAGATCAACACCGAAACCAGCGACGGCGAAGTGGCGCGCATCCTGCGCGAAAAAGCCAACGAAACCGTTGACCTGACCTTCAAGCTGCTCAAGGAGCGCATCGACAAGCTGGGCGTGACCCAGCCCAACGTCAGCCTGGATGCCGGCCGCGACCTCATCATCGTGGAATTGCCGGGCATCGACAACCCCGAGCGCGCCCGCAATTTCCTGCAGGCCGCCGCCAAACTCGAATTCTGGAACGTCTATCGCGTCACCGACCCCGGCATCGTGGCCGCCTTCAACGCCGCCAACGAAAAACTGCGCAAGATGCAGGAAGGCGGCGACGACCGGGAAATCATCCGCATCGACACCATCTACCGGCAGGATTCCCTCGGCAACCCCATCGCCGGCGAAATCGAACGCATCGACACCATCTACGACGAGGGCATCAGCAACTCCGGGCCCCTATTCGATGCCCTGGAGCTCAACTCCAGCGGGGCGCTCGGCCTGGCCGTCATGGGCACCGCCCCCAAGAACCAGCGCCACGTCGTGGATACCCTGCTGAGCCGCCCCGAAGTCAAAGCCCTCTTCCCGCCCGACCTCTTCTTCCGCTGGTCGAAAGACCCCATGAAGGACCCCCAAACGGGCGAACAAACCGACGTGTACGAACTCTATGCCCTGAAAAAAGAGCGCAACTCGGACAAAGCCCCCCTCGAAGGCGACCACGTGGTGAACGCCTTCGCCAGCCCCGACCCCAACACCGGCGAGGTGGCCGTCAGTCTGAAGATGGACCAGCAGGGCGCCCGCATTTGGGGGCGCATGACCACCGCCGCCGCCCAGGACAACAACCGCGAAATCGCCATCGTCCTGGACGATGAGGTCGTCTCCGCACCCCGGGTCATTCAGCCCATCCTCAGCGGAGACTCTCAAATTACCGGCAACTTCACGGTGCAAGAAGCCAAGGACCTTTCCAACATCCTCCAGATCGGCAAACTGCCCGCCCGCACCCAGATTATCCAGGAAGCCTTGGTCGGGCCCTCGCTCGGTGCCGAAAACATCACCCGCAGCGTGGAGGCCCTCGTCGGGGGCTTCCTGCTCGTCCTGGTGTTCATGATTTTCTACTACGGAGGGGCAGGGGTCGTCTCCATTCTGGCCCTATTCCTCAACATCTTCTACATCTTCGGGGCGCTGGCTTCGCTGGGTACCGTGCTCACACTGCCCGGCATCGCCGGTATCGTGCTTACCATCGGTATGGCGGTGGACGCCAACGTCATCATCTATGAGCGCGTGCGCGAGGAGCTGCGCGAGGGTAAGTCCTTGCTGGCAGCCATCCAGGACGGCTTCAGTAATTCCTATTCCGCCATCCTCGACGCCAATGTCACAACCTTTTTCACAGCCGGTATCCTGGCTTACTTCGGGCTGGGGCCCATCAAAGGTTTTGCCGTGGTGCTCATGATCGGTGTGATTTCCAGTTTGTTCACCGCCGTGGCCATCGGCCGCCTGATGATCGACTATTGGACCGTGGAGAAAGGCCGCAGCCTCAGCTTCTGGACCAAGTTCACCGCCAATGCTTTCGCCAATCTGAAAGTGGACTGGCTCGGCAAGCGCCGCATCGCCTATGCCGTTTCGGGTACCCTCATCGCCGCCGGTTTGGTCAGTATGCTCTTCCTGCGCGGCTTCGACTTCGGCGTGGACTTCAAGGGCGGCTACTCCTTCAACATCCAGTTCGAAGGGCAAGCCCCGGAGGCGGAAGCCTTGCGCCAGGCCCTGACCCCCGCCTTCAAGGGGCACACCCCCGTGGTGAAAGCCGTGGACACCGAGAACACCTACAACGTGGTGACCGACTACCTGGTCAATGACGAAAGCGAGGACGCCGCCGACCGCGTTTTGCAGAAGCTCCACGAAGGGGTTACCAGCCTCGTTCCCGGGGTGGATTTCGACGAGTTCCGCAATGCCGACGGCACCGGAACCCACATCACCAGCTCCAGCAAAGTCGGACCCACCATCGCCGACGACATCAAGAAGAGCTCGGTGGAAGCCGCCGTCTTCGCCCTGTTGGTCATCTTCCTCTACATTTTCATCCGCTTCTCCAAGTGGCAGTACAGCCTCGGCGCGGTGGCCGCCCTGTTCCACGACGTGCTCGTCGTGTTGGGGGCCTTCTCCCTGCTGCACGGGCTTCTGCCTTTCAGCATGGAAATCGACCAGGCCTTCATCGCCGCCATCCTGACGGTCATCGGTTATTCCATCAACGACACCGTGGTGGTCTTCGACCGCATCCGCGAGTTCAAGGGGCTGTACAGTTCCAAGCCGAAGGAAGAAATCATCAACACCGCCATCGACAGTACCTTCAGCCGCACCATCATCACTTCGCTCACCACGCTGTTCGTGGTGGCTATTCTGTTCGTCTTCGGGGGCGGCAGCATCCGGGGCTTCGCCTTCGCCCTGCTCATCGGCATCATCGTGGGCACCTACTCCTCGGTGTTCATCGCCACGCCGATTATGTCCGATTTCCTCGGCGAACTGAAACCCACGACTCCCGAAAAGAAAAAATCCTTCAGCAAGGCTGCCAAAGCCGCTCGCTGACCCTTCTTTCCCCAGCAATGCAAAGCGGTCGCCCTCCCTGCGAGGGCGACCGCTTTTGCTTTTCGTCCGGGGCCATATGTCGGTGATTCAGGCTGAATAGATTTCAGGGCGGCCTTACTCTCTTCGGTTTCTCGCTTCCTCAAATCCTGAGTCCACTGCAAAAAGGGTTGTGGGTATGAAGTTTAAAGTTTATTTCTTTGGTTCTCAATGATTTATTCAAATCCTCGATTCCTCAAATCTTCGATTCCTCGGCGGAATTGGACTTTTTGCAGCAGACTCAGGATTCGAAGATCTGAAGATTTGAGGTGGGGGTGTGGGGTTGGGGTACTGAACCGCAGTGCTCCGCAGCTTTTTTCGCAGTTGACCGCAGTGGGGGTGATAAAGTGGAGAGTTTAGAGTGGAGAGTTTAGAGT
>CAZBYX010000299.1:0-5169 GCA_964496055.1 uncultured Saprospiraceae bacterium | reverse complement strand
GCGCAAATTTCCAATAAAATCCGGGGAAGGGGCGGAAAAGAAAATGCCGCAAGACCGGCGAGGGTCTGCGGCATTTTGCATTTCGGGTATCCGAGAGATTTTTAGCGGAACAGGATTTTTTGCGTCACCAGCCCATCCTTGAAGCGGAGCTTGGCGATGTACAGGCCCGGCGGCAGGTTTTTGCGTTCCAGCCGGAACTGGTTGCTGCGGATACCGAATTTGCCACCAACCCACTTTCCGTCCAGGTTGTAGAGGAAGAGGTCTTCGATGGGGAATTCGGCGGCGGTTTCGAACAAGACGTGGTCGCCGGCGGGGTTGGGCGACACCTTCAGCTGCACGTCTTCGGCTGGAATGATTTCCTCGATGGAAGAGACCAGATCGAGGACACCCGCGGCGCGGGGTGCGAAATACCAGACGATGGTATCGAGGTAAGCGCTGGCTTCCACGGAGTTGGTGTCGCAGTCGGACCCCGAAACGCCGTAGGGTTCCAGGGAGGTGGAATAGGCCCAGGGGCCGGCTTCGGTGGGGTCGTTGCTGAAGAAGGGATAGAAGCCTTCGAGGTTGCCGTTGATGCTGCGGGCGTGGTCGGTGATGTCCTGGAAAATGTCGCCGTAGGCGGCGTAATCGATGCTCCAGAAGGGGTCGTTGACGCCCAGCTCGTTGGCCATGGGTTGCACGGTGCAGGAGCCCATGACTTCGACGACGTCGAGGTTGAGCGGGGGCGGGACGATGACCTGCCCGATTTCACAGGGGGCGAAGGGGTCGGTGGGCACGTGGAAGGAGATCATGGGCGGGTCGTCGGCATCGAGCCAGGAGGTGTCGCCGAGGGCGCCGCCGGAATTGACCATGAGGTTGAATTCGGAGCTGTAGCCCACGTGGTTGGGGTAGCACAGGGTGTCACCGGCGGGGAAACCCGGGTAGCCGGGCGGCGTGATCCCCACGGTGGTGGCGTCGATGTCACCGTTGATTTCCTGGATGACCATGGGCCCTTGCGGGGTGATGAACTTGGGAATCCAGGTGTCGGTGATGGTGTCGAGGGTGGCGGAAGCGTAGGCGATGTAGCCGCCGGTGCCGACACCCCAGAGGATGATTTTGTTCGGGTCGATGCCGTAGGGGTTGTCATTTTCCTCGACGGTGCGGCGGAAATAACGGATGCAGGTGCGGCTGTCCTGCACGCCCCGGTAGGCGGCATTGATGAGGGTAAAGACGCGGACGGTCTGGTCGGGGTCCACGGGGTTCCAGCCCAGGCGGTAGTCGGCGGCAGCGACCACATAGCCCATTTTGGCCAGGCGGGTGGCCAGGTCTACGATGTCGGCGTCTTTGGTGGTACCGGTGCAGCCCCCGTTGAAGTCAGGGGGCAGGAAGTTGCCCGTGTGCATCAGGATGATGAGGGGGCGGTTGGTTTCGGTGTCGCCGGCCGGCTCATAAATGTCGCATTTGAGCTCTTGCGGCACCGCCTCACCCAGGACGCTGACCAACAACACGGTGGCATTGACGCCGTAGGTCACTTCGGCGGTGACGTCCACGTCGCTGAACACCTGCGTGAGGTAGCGCTGCGCCTTCACCTCGAAGAGCAGCAGCGAAAGCAGAGCGAGTAGCAGCGTAAATTTTTTCATAAGCGCATTCGTTTTTATTGGTTTGTGAATGTTGGCAGTTTCGTCTTGGTCTTATCGCTTGCTGTAGTCGTACAGAATGGAGATATACGCCAGGCGCCCGATGCGCGGGCCGCCATAGGTCTGGAAGACTTTGTTGTTCAACAGGTTGGAAGCACCGACTTTGAAGGTGGTGTTCAGCTTGTCGAACTTGACGTTGACCTGGGCATCGAGCAGGGCGTAGTCGTCAATAGAGCCGGTGAACTGGGGGCTGTTCTCGAAGAGGAAGCCCTGAATCCATTTGTAATTGACGTTGAAGCCGACGTTGCGCAGGCGGGCAAAACCCAGATTGACCGGCACGTTGCGGCCCGAGATGCCGATGTTGAATTTGTGTTCGGGGGTGTTGAAGGCAGGAATGATGGGGTCATCGGGGAAGGTCTTGTTCAGCTTGTTCCAGGAGTAATTGCCCGTCAGCATGTAGTAGTTGCCGAAATAGTAGTTCATCCCGATGGCGAAACCCTGCGTGGTGACGCGATTGGTGGAATTGGCCGAGACGCGATACACCTCCGTGTTGATGGGGGGCCCGAAGATGCTGAATTCGGTATCCACCCCGAGGTTGAAGCCGATGAAGTCGTCGTACCAGGTGAAATAGTACCCGGCGTCGATGTAGAGCTTGTCGAAGAGGGTGGTGCGGTAGCCCACTTCGAGGGTTTTGGCTTTTTCCGGCCGGATGGGCGGGGCGTTGAAATAGACCAGGGTGTCGCGGTTGAAGTTGGTGCTCAGGTAATCGATGAAGCTTTCCACGGTGAGCAGGCTGTCGAAGCCGGTGAGGTTGCCCAGCAGGGTGGCGCGGCCGACGTCCAGGTTGAGGAACTGGTCGGTGAGGGTGGGGTTGCGGATGGCAGCCGAGAACGACAGGCGCAGGTAGTTGTACACATCGGGCGACCAGACGACGCTGGCAGCCGGCGTGACCAGCCAGTCGTAGTTTTCGTTTTTGTCCACCCGGGCGGTGGCGCTGAGAATCCACTCGCGGGTGAAGCGTTTTTCCAGCCCGGCATAAAAGCCGAACTCCTTGTTGGTGATGCGCACGTCGCCGGTGTCTTTGAAGACGGTCCCCTGAGAGTTGGGGCGGTACAAGCGGCCGTTGGCACCGACGACGATCTTGTCAATGTCTTCGGTTTCGAAGGTGTATTCGCCGTGAATGTGGTACAGGGCGCTCTTGTCGAAGAAGCGGGTGCCGCCTTCGGTGTTTTTCAGAGAGGTGATGCTGTCGAAGGCCATTTGGAAGCGCTCGGTTCCGGGCTGGAAGAAATCCTGGGAAGTGTTGATGAGCACGTTGGCCTCATTGGCCAGGGCTTCGATCTGGCTGTGCCAGATGGTAAGGGAATCGTTGTACTGCTGCAGCCAGGCGCGGGCGCCGTCGAAGTCGAAAATGAGCTGACCGGTGTTGGGGTCAACAGAGGGGGTGGGGTATTCCAGGGCGAGCATTTTGGGGAAGATGTCGCGCTTCCAGAATTTGACGTAGTCCTTGCTCCAGTCTTCGTTCGATTTGGCGAGCTCCTGCAGGCGCAGGGCGGTGAAGTAGGGGTCGAAGGAGTTGCCGGCGTCTTCGTTGGTGGCGTAGGCGCGGATGAAGAACTTGTCTTTTTGGCGCAGCTCGATGCGGTTTTGGAAGAAGAGGATGTCGCGCAGGCTGAAGCGGTTGTCGCCCTGATAGACGGTGGTGCCGCTGCCGAAGCTGGAGGCGACGATGAGTTCGGGGCTTTCGAAGCCCTTGGCGGGGTTGAGCCGAAAATGGAAGGCGGCGTTGGCTTTGATGTTGCGGGTGTCGTAATCCACCAGGTCCACTTCTTTGTAGCCGGTGCGGTAGAAGATGCCCAGGCCGGCGCGGTTGGTGGGGAGGTTGACGGCTTCGTCGCTGAAGTCGTTGAGGCTGAAGTACTCGTCGCCGTAGATGTTGACGGCGTCCCAGCGGCCGGGGTTGGTTTTGTCCACGCGGGAGCCATCGACGGGGTCGTAGTTTTCGGCTTCCCAGTCGTCGGCGCGCAGGTAGGCGAAGTTCAGTTTGTAGGCGAACCAGTCGAGTCCGTCTTTATTCTGCAGGGCATCGGCCCAACGGATGGCGCCCTCGAAGAGGTTGCGTTCCCCCCCCTTGAGCAGGACGGAGAGCCCCTTTTGCAGGAAGGGGTCTTTGGTGGTCATGCTGATGACCCCGTTGAAGGCGTTGGGGCCGTAGTAGGCGCTGGAAGCCCCCTGGATGAGGTCCACGCGCAGCACGTCGAGTTCGGAGGAGCCCAGGAAGTTGCCGAGGGAGAAGTTGAGCCCGGGGCTCTGGTTGTCCACCCCGTCGATGAGCTGCAGGCTGCGTACGGGGCTGGTGCTGTTGAAGCCGCGGGTGTTGATGATTTTGAAGCCCAGGCTGGCGGCCGTCAGGTCCACCCCCTTGAGGCTGCCCAGCCCGTCGTAGAAGTTGTCGGAAGGGGTTTCCTTGATGGCGAGGATGTCGAGGCTCTCCACCGTCAGGGGGGCGGCCTTTTGCTTTTCGGAAATGCGCTGCCCCTTGACCTCCACCCCGGCCTCGATGGTCACCACGTCTTCCTCCAGCTCGATTTCGAGCTCAGCATCGGAGGAAGTGACCTGCAGCTCCTTGTCCCGGTAGCTGACGTAGGAGATGCGCAAGGTGTAGGGAGGGGGGGTGCTGGTCTCGATTTCGAAAAAGCCGTCGAAGTCGGTAACCGTCCCCTCCGAACTTTCGACGACCAAAACCGTCGCCCCGAACAGGGGGTCTTTCGTCAGGGCATCGTACACATTGCCCCGAACTTTGGATTGCCCGAAAAGGGTGGAGCTGAGGGCCAGGGCCAGGAAGAAAGGCAGGCACGGGCGTAGAATGTGGATTGGGTTCATTTGCCTGATTTGTCCTGTTTGTAACGAGTCCTTTGCACGGCGAAGCTGCCAAATTAGCGAATTTTCGCTGATGCAAAAGCCTCTTGTCATTCAAATACAGCCGTCCAGGGAAGTTGCTCCCTGAGGCGGGAGGGGAGCCTCCCGTTGCGGGGCAAAATTAAGGGCTACACCTCAGATGCGATGTTTTCTCTTGTCCGGTTGGGGAAGTCGGGTGGTGAGTTTTCGTTCTTGCTGTGGGGAAGGTTGTTTTGGGGGCAGGGATCCGGGGGTGCATTCATTCGAGCAGAAACCCCGATTGGGAAGGGGTGCACCGTCTTCCGGCTCGCTGACTATGGGGCTTCAAATCCATGCCTGGCATTCTTTCCCTGCTTTCGCCCGACGAAAATACGAAAAACATCCACTTGCTTCAGGGTTTGCCCCATCGGGGCCGGCTGCTTGGTCGGTTGGCCGCCAAAGCGAAGCTCGGTGGAAGTTCACCTTTTCAATGCAAAAAGCAGCTCGAAATTTCTTGGTCGGGAAGCTCGAAATTCTATCTTTAAGCCGAGCGGAAAACCCTTCGAGCACCGTGGGCAACGCCTGGAAAAATCCGGGCTCCCGCTGGCAAGCGGGAGTTCCACCCCGTGAATATAGCGCCGGTGAATGAAGACGAATGATGGGAAGGAGGATTTGAGGA
>CAZBYX010000298.1:0-5173 GCA_964496055.1 uncultured Saprospiraceae bacterium | reverse complement strand
ACCGTCAGAAATAGACCCCCATTCCGAAGGCCCAGCTGGGTTCGTGGGTTCCTCCGATGTTGATGCCGGAATAGCCGCCGTAGAAGAGCAGGCGGTTCCAGTGGGCTTGCATGCGCACCTGATAGAGTTGGCTGGGCACGCCGTCGGGCCAGCCGGCCTGGATGTCGGCGTAGAAGCTCAGGGGGCGCTTGAAGAACCAGGTCAGGCCGCCGGTGACGGAAGGGCTGCCCCAGAGCTCTTCCCCTTCGAGGAGCATGAGCCCGCCCCCCCACCAGAAGACGAACTTGCGGTGGCGCACCCGCTGGTAGTGCGCATTGAAGTTGGTGATGGTCAGGCGGTCGGTTTGGCCGGTGTCGAAGCGCTTTTCGTAGAGGCGCAGCTGGTTGAGGTCGAAGGTGAGGAAGGGCGTGGGCGCGATTTTGAGCTGGAAGAAGCCGCCGTTGAAGGCGTCCTCGTTGCTCTGGTAGTGGGCGAGGAATTGCCCCCGGAAGGTGGAGCCGTCCTCGCCGAAGGGGCGGTACAGGCCGCTGTCGCCGTCGTCGTAGGGGTAGTCGGCGTAGAGGGCATCCCAGACCCCCGGCTCGCCGGGGAAGCCGACCAGGGTGCCCCAGGTGGGGTAATAACCCACGTCGATGAAAAAATCCACGAAGGCGACCACATCGCCGGCGTCGAGGTCGCCGCTGCCGGAGACGGCACCGTCGAGGGCTTCTTCCAGAGATTCGATGATTTGCCCGGAGAGGGGCCGGGCGGAAAGCGAAAGCAGAAAAACCAGGGCGAGGAAGAAGAAGAATCGCTTCATGATCAGAGGGTTTTGGGTGAGCACCCCTCCGGGGAACAGACGGAAAAACGGAGGGTTGCCGCCGGGCGGTCAAAAAAGAACAAAAAATCGGCCGCATACCCCTAAGCAAACCGATACATTTGTCGTCCGTCCACCCTTGCCCTTGCCCAGAAAAAAACTCGGAACCGCCCATGAAGGTACGCATAGTCTTTCTTTGCCTCATCTGGTTTTCCCTGCTATCCGTGCTGCAAGCCCAGTTGCCGGAAGATTTCTACGACCTGCCCGTGCGCTCCGATTTCGACTTTCCGCTGGGTCTGACTTTCGACGGGCAGGGGCGCATGTACGTCTGGGAGAAGAAGGGACGGGTCTTCATCGTGGACACCACCGGCGAACGCCTGCCCCAACCCCTCATCGACATCACGGAGGAAGTGAGCGACTGGAAAGACCACGGCCTCAACTACTTCACCCTGGACCCCGACTTCCTCCAAAACGGCTACTTCTACCTCTACTACGTGGTGGACCCACACCACCTGTTCAACTACGGCACCCCGGCCTACCACCCCGATTCCACCATCACCCACGCGCCCAGCATCGGGCGGGTGACGCGCTACCAGGCCGACCCCGCCACGGGCTTCACCACCACCCTGCCCGGGTCGCGCAAGGTGTTGCTGGGCGAGAGCCCTTCCACCGGCATCCCGATTTTGTGGGAGTTTCACGGGCTGGGCACGATGCTTTTCGGGGAGGACGGCAGCCTGCTGCTCTCCGCCGGCGAAGGCAGCAACGGCCTCAAGCCCTACGACAACGAGCCCGACACCGTCCTGCTCACCTACCAGGCGCTGCAGCAAGGCCTCCTCGGCGAAGACGAAGCCATCAGCTCGTACCGCGCCCAGTACCTCGGCAGCCCCAACGGCAAAATCCTGCGCATCGACCCCGAAACGGGCGACGGCCTGCCCTCGAACCCCTTCTTCGACCCCGAAAACCCGCGCTCGGCACAGTCGCGCACCTACGCGCTGGGCCTGCGCAACCCCTACCGATTCGCCCTCCTGCCGGGGACGGGCAGCCACTACCCGGCCGACGGCCGCCCCGGCGTGCTGCTCATCGGGGACGTGGGGGCGGGGGCCTGGGAAGAGCTCGATGTGGCCACCCGGGGCGGGCAGAACTTCGGCTGGCCCCTCTTCGAAGGCATCTTCCCCAACTGGACGCTCTGGAACCAGCCCGCCCCGCCCAACCCGCAGGCGCCCAACCCCCTCTACGACGGAGCCAACTGCACCCAGGAATTCCTGACTTTCCGCGACCTGCTGGCCCGCACCAACGCCGACCCCCAGCTCGCCGTCGCCACCAACCCCTGCGACCCCGCCCAACCCATTCCACCCGAACTCCGCCCCATGGTCGAAACCCTGCCCGCCCTCACCTGGAGCAACAAGAACTGGAACAAGCCCGCCCGCGCCTTCGTGCCCATCTTCAAAGAAACCGACGGCCGCCCCACCGGCGTGGAAATCATCGACCCCCGCTCCCCCATCGAGGGCGACAATTTCGAGGGCTTCTCCAGCCTCGGCGGCGTGGTGTACACCGCGGAGAGCTTCCCCCCCGAATACCGCGGCAAGTACTTCCACTTCGATTTCAGCGGCTGGATTCAAATCTTCCACTTCGACGAGCAACACCGCCTGGTGGCCGTCGAGCCCTTCCACCGGAACCCCAAAGACCTCATCCACTTAGCCCTGAACCCCAGGGACGGCTGCCTGTACTACATCCGCCTGACGGGCGGCCAAATCCGCAAAATCTGCTACGGGGGCAACCCGCCGCCCGTGGCCGTCATCGAGCACTCCCAAAACTTCGGGGGCAGCACCCTCGAAGTCCAGTTCGACGCCTCCAAGTCTTATGACCCCAACGGGCTGCCCCTGAGCTACCATTGGGACTTCGGCGACGGCAACACCTCCACCCTCCCGGCCCCCACCCACACCTTCAGCACTTCCGGGACGGCGCCCCGGAGCTTCCGGGTCACCCTGACGGTGACGGACAGCCTCGGCGCCGCCGACAGCAGCTTCGCCATCGTTTCCCTCAACAACACGCCGCCCCAAGTGACCATCACCAGCTTCGAAGACGGGGACCGCTACCCCCTGGACGGGCCCAGCGTCCTGGCCCTGCAAGCCCACGTGGAGGACGCCGAACACCCCCGCGAGCAGTTGCACTGGCGCTGGCAGGCTTTCCTGCACCACAACGACCACTACCACCCCGACCCGCCCCTCGAAACCCCGGCAGCCTACGCTTTCATCTCCCCCCTCGGCTGCGAGGAGGAAACCTACTGGTACCGCATCGAACTGACCGTAACCGACCCCGAAGGGCTGGCCACCACCGTCACGCAGAACATCTACCCCAACTGCGACGGCGCCTTCACCGCGCTGAACCTCACGGGGGAATCCTTCGAAGACCACCTTCGCCTGAGCTGGAGCAGCTCCGACGAGTCCGGTGTGCGCCAGTACCTGCTGCAACGCAGCGCCGACGGCCTGCACTTCGAAACCCTGCGCACCTTCCCGGCGCTGGGGGTGCCTTCCACCTACGCCTTCGAGGACCGCAGCCCCCTGCTCGGCAGCAACATCTACCGCGTGAAGGCGCTGGGCCCCGACGGCGCCTACCAGTACAGCAACTGGCTGACGCTGAGCTTCCCTCCCGAACCCGACCTGCGGGTCTTCCCCAACCCCGTGCGCCAAACCGCCAACTTCCACCTCCGGGAAGCCTTCGACGAGCGCGTGCGCATCCGCCTGTTCGACCCGCAGGGCGCCACCCTGCTCGACCGCAGCTTCGAGGCGCAACCGGGCGAGCGCTTCGAGCAAAGCCTCCTGCTGCCGCACCTCGGCAACGGGTTGTATTTTTATCTGCTGGAGAACGGAGCTTTTCGCAAAGGCGGCTCCATCGTGGTGTTGAAGGGCTGAAGGCACCTGACCGCCTGGGGTCCTTCACCGGAGTAAATTCACTCGACCAATGAAAACCATTCCCCTCGCGTGGCTGCTTCCCTTCCTTTTGCTGCCCCTCGGATTGCGGGGCCAGGGTGCCCAGTTGCCGCCGGGCTTCGCCCAGATGCTCATCGCCGACGGGCTGGACCCCACGACCATGGCCCTGGCCCCCGACGGCCGCATCTTCATCGCCGAAAAGAACGGCCGCGTCCTCATCGTGGAGGATGACCAGCTCCTGCCCGACCCCTTCATCGAGCTCGAGGTGGACAACTTCAACGAGCGCGGCCTGAGCGGCATCGCCTTCCACCCCGACTTCGAGTTCAACCATTGGGTGTACCTCTACTACACCGTGCCCGGCGCGAACCACAACCGCATCATCCGGGTGCTGGCCAACGGAGACTTCGCCCTGCCCGGCAGCGAGGAGGTGCTCCTCGACCTCGACCCCCTGGGCGGCACCATCCACAACGGCGGCGCCATGCTCTTCGGGCCCGACGGCAAGCTCTACGTCGCCGTCGGCGACGGGGCCGTGGGCGCCAACGGCCAGAACCTGAACAACCTGCTGGGCAAAATCCTGCGCCTCAACGACGACGGGAGCATCCCCTTCGACAACCCCTTCATCAACCAAACCACGGGAAAGAACCGCGCCATCTGGGCTTACGGCTTGCGCAACCCCTTCACCATGGCCGTCCAGCCCGGCACGGGGCGCATCTTCGCCAACGACGTCGGCAGCGATGCCTTCGAGGAGGTGAATGCCATCGAGCGCGGCGCCAACTTCGGCTGGAACCTCGTCGAGGGGTTCTTCGGCGGTCAAACCCCGCCCCCCAACTACAAAGACCCCCTCTACGCCTACTCCCACGACGAAGGCTGCAGCATCATCGGGGCGGCCTTCTACAACCCCGAAACCCTGCAATTTCCCCCCGAATACGAGGGGCGCTACTTCTTCGCCGACTACTGCCAGGGCTACATCAAAACCCTGGACCCTGCCACCGGACAAGTCCTGAGCACCTTCGCCACCGACATCAACCGCCCCCTGGCCATCCTCTTCACCCCCCAGGGCGACATGTACTACCTGGAGCGCGCGGGCCTCGGCGGCGGCTCGCAGGTGGACAACACCAGTACCGACGACGGCAAGCTCTGGAAGGTCTTCTTCACGGGCAGCGGCGCGCCGTTCATCAGCTCGCATCCCAGGGACGTGCTGGTTCCCATCGGGGAGTCGGCCGCTTTCAGCGTCACCGCCAACGGCGCCCCGCCCCTGCAATTTCAGTGGTTCGAAAACGGCCTGCCCCTGCCCGGGGGCACCGAGCCCACTCTCCTGCTCGAGGATGTTCAACTCGCCCAAGATCACAACAGCTACTTCTGCATCGTCAGCAACGCCGAAGGCGCCGACACGAGCCTCAGCGCCACCCTCGTCGTCACACCCAACACCCGCCCCCAGCCCCAGATC
>CAZBYX010000297.1:0-5190 GCA_964496055.1 uncultured Saprospiraceae bacterium | reverse complement strand
ATCACGATTTGACGATTTTACGATTTGACGATTTGACAAGCGCCCCCCCCCTCGCGCCCAGGCCCCCAATTTCCATTTGTCTCCACTTTATTTCCACGTTTTCCGGGGCGCGGCTTTTGTGGGCAGGCCCTTATCTCCCCTCAAAACATCTCCACCTCGGCGAAGTGGAAGTGGGCTTCGCGGTGGGCGTTTTCGTCGCTGTCGGCGCCGTGGATGGCGTTTTCGCCGATGCTTTTGGCATAGAGGGCGCGGATGGTGCCGGGTTCGGCCTCAGCGGGGTTGGTGGCGCCGATGAGCTTGCGGAACTCTTCGACGGCGTTTTCCTTTTCGAGTACGGCGGCGACGATGGGCCCCGAAGACATGAACTCGACGAGCTCCTCGAAAAAGGGGCGGCCGCGGTGCACGGCATAGAATTCTTCGGCGCGTTCGCGCGAAAGTTTGGTCAGTTTCAGGGCCACGATGCGGAAGCCGGCGGCGCAAATCTTGTCGAGGATGGCGCCGATGTGCCCGGCCTGGACGGCGTCGGGCTTGATCATGGTGAAAGTGCGGTTACCTGCCATGGTTGCAGTGATGTTTTTAGTGATTCAAAGAAGGCGAAGCAGGCGGGTCGGCTCTTCGGGGCGACCCGAGGATGCCTGCATCCCCTCGGGGTTTCGCAAAAACGGGCGCAAAGGTAAGCAGCCCCGCGAAAGGGTCTTTTGGTAGAGTTCCCTTTTTTGTGGAAATTCGCCCCCTGTTTACCCGCGCCCCATGGAAAATCTGCAGGAACTGAAGGCCCTCCTCGCCATTCCGAAGGACATCGTCCTCACCTCCCACCGCAACCCAGACGGCGACGCCATCGGGGCCTGTCTGGCGCTCTACCACTTCCTCAACAAGTTCGGCCACACGGTGCGCATCATCGTGCCCAGCGAGTTTCCCGCCTTCCTCGACTGGATGCCGGGGGCGTCCGAGATCCTCATCTTCGACCTCGAGCCGGAGCGCAGCCACGAGCTGGTCAAACGAGCCGACCTCATCTTCTGCCTCGACTTCAACGCCCTGGACCGCATCGACAAGCTCGGCGAACCCATCCCCGAACTCAACACCCCCATCGTCCTCATCGACCACCACCTCTACCCCGAAGGCTTCGCCGACTTCCTCCTCTCCGACCCCGATGCCAGCTCCACCTGCGAGCTCGTGTATCGCTTCATCCATCTGCTGGGCGAACAACGAAAACTCGACACCGCCATCGGCGAGTGCCTCTACACCGGCATCATCACGGACACCGGCTCGTTCAAGTTCTCCACCAACCCCGAGCTGTTCCGCATCGTGGCGGAGCTGCTCGAGCTCGGCGTCAACGACTACCGCATCCAGGACCGGGTCTTCAACTGCATGACGGAAAAGCAGCTGCGCCTGCTGGGCCACGTCCTTTCCCGCCGCATGGAAATCCTCGAAGAATTTCACACCGGCATCATCACCCTGACCAAACGCGATTACGAGGAGTTCGACATCCAGCGCGGAGACACCGAAGGGCTGGTCAATTACCCCCTGATGCTGAAAAACATCAAGATGGTGGCCTTCATCCACGAACAACCCACCATCACGAAGATATCTTTGCGCTCGAAAGGCGACTTCAGCGTGGAGGAAATCGCCCGCGACCACTTTCGGGGCGGCGGCCACCGCAACGCCGCCGGCGGTTACTCCTTCAAGGGGCTGCGCAAAACGGTGGAAAAATTCAAGAGCATCCTGCCCCTGTACAAGGAAGCCCTGGAAAACAGCAAGGTCTGAACCTCGTCCCCCCAACCCCCCTCCCGAAAATTCGAGGGGCTGCCCCGGAAAGGGAGGAATCCCCCCTGCTGCCACCCTTCCGGGGTTCGAGGTGGGAGGGGACGGGCAAGATTTTGGAGGAACTCCTTTCACCAGCCCGGCAAGCCCCCGGCGTCACGCTGCCGGCAGCGCCCAAGGGCTTTGCGAAAAAGGGGCTTACTTTTGGGCGCGAAAACAATCGAAAACACCATGAAGACGATACCTTTTCTTCCTTCGGCCCTGCTGGTTCTCTTCGGGGTGCTGTTCTTCGCCTGTGGCGAAAAAGGCCCCGAGTTGCCCATCGAGGGAACCACCCCGCACGGCTACCGGTACCTGCAGCACACCTACAACGAAGGCCCCAAACCCCAGCCCGGGGAATACGCCTACTTTCACCTCGTCATCCGGCAGGGCGACCGCATCACCTTCAACAGCTTCGCCGAACAGCGCGTCATGAAGGTGGCCATCCCGGACAACCCCGCCTCCAGCGAAGCCAACCCCTCCCCCATCGTGGACGTGCTGCCCCTGATGAGCGTGCAGGACAGCTTCACCGTCTTCCACGACCTGCAGCCCAACAACCCCGCCAGCCGCATCTCCTACCACGTGCGCCTGACGGACATCAAAACCGCCGAACAGTACCGCATGGAGTACGAGGCCCTGCAGCAAGAATACCAGCGCCAGGCCGACGCCGCCAAAGCCGTCATCGACCGCTACCTGCACGAGTACAACTTCGGCAATCTCAAAGACAGCCTCAGCGTCACCGATTCGGGGCTGCGCTACCTCATCCTCGAGCCCGGCTCCGGCCCGCGCCCCGTCAACGGCAGCCGCGTCAGCGTGCATTACTACGGGGCCTTCCTCAACGGGGAGATGTTCGACAACTCCTACACCAAAGGGGTGCCCTTCGGCTTCGTGCTGGGGCAGGGCCGCGTCATCAAAGGCTGGGACGAAGGCTTCCTGCTGCTCAACCAGGGGGCCAAAGCCCTGTTCTTCATCCCCCCCGAGCTGGGCTACGGCAAAGCCGGCTACCCCCCCAAAATCCCCGGCGACACGGAGCTGTTGTTCTACGTGGAGCTGCTGAACGTCAGCCAATGACCCGAATGTGAAACCCACACCCCCTCCCGAAGCCCCAACTTCCGGAGGGGGTCAAGAATGCATCAACCATGAATCGAATCTTCTTGTTCTCTTTGCTGCTCCTTTCAGGGCTGGGATGCCAATCCGGGGACGGCGGCACCTCCCAAGCCGCCCAACCCGCCGTGGAGCCCGCCTTCACCCCGAACGCCCGGTTCAAATACTACCACCACATCAAAAACGAGGGGCCCCACCCCAAAAGCGGGGACCTGGTCCGCTTCCGCTACGTGATGCACACCGGCGAGCGCGTCGTGTACGACAGCCGCAACACCGGCGGCAACCTGGAAATGAGCTTCCCCGACAAAGAACAACTCGAACGCATGGGGCCGCAACCCCTCATCGAAGGGTTGTCCGTCATGGCGCCCGGCGACAGCATCACCCTCTTCTTCCCCATGACCAACATCGTCAAGGCCCGAGACCTCGAAGGGGTGGACACCATGATTTACGAAATCGTCCTCGTCGAGGTGGACCCCAACGGAGTCCCCCAAACCCCGGGCGGCATCGGAGCCGGCCCACCCGAAAGACAGTGAGCCCCCGAAAGCCATCTTTTCCCAAACCGGGATTTCCCGCGCGATGGAGAGCCAAAGCGTCCGTCAGTCCCACTCTCCTTCCGACGGGGGGTCCCTTCAAAGCATCGAACGATGACTGCTGAACAACTGAACGAACTGAAATCGCGGCTGGACTTGCTACGGAGGTATCTTTGACATCGATGAACGCCTTCGTCAGATAGAAGAAAAAGAACAGCTCAGCCTGAACCCCAACTTCTGGGACGACCCCCAGCAGGCCGAAGGGGTGCTCAAAAGCCTGAAGAGCCACCAAAAATGGGTGGCCACCTACGAAAAGGTCGCCTCCAAGGTGGAAGACCTCGAAGTGCTCTTCGAGTTCTTCAAGGAGGGGGAGGGCACCGAGGAAGAGGTGGAAGCCAAATACCAGGAGGCCTTGGCCGCCATCGAAGACCTGGAGTTCCATTCCACCCTGAACAAACCCGAAGACGAGCTCGGCGCCATCCTCGAAATCAACGCCGGGGCGGGCGGCACCGAAAGCTGCGACTGGTCGCAGATGCTGCTGCGCATGTACACCATGTGGGCGGAGAGGAAGGGCTTCAAAGTCTCCACCCTGAACATCCAGCCCGGCGACGTGGCCGGCATCAAGTCGGCGGAAATCGAAATCGACGGCGACTTCGCCTACGGCCTGCTCAAGGGCGAGAACGGCGTGCACCGCCTGGTGCGCATCAGCCCCTTCAACGCCCAGGGCAAGCGCATGACCAGCTTCGCCTCCGTCTTCGTACACCCCCGGGTGGACGAACGCATCGAGGTGGAAATCAACCCCGCCGACCTGGAATGGGACACCTTCCGCTCCAGCGGCGCCGGCGGGCAGCATGTCAACAAGACCGAGTCCGCCGTCCGCGTGCGGCACCTGCCCTCCGGCATCGTCGTCGAGTGCCAGCAGGAGCGCTCCCAGCACATGAACCGCGAAAAAGCCCTGCAAATGCTCAAATCGCGGCTCTACGAGCTCGAGCTCCAGAAAAAACTGGCCGAACGCGACAAGGTCGAAGCCCAGAAAATGAAAAACGAGTGGGGCTCCCAGATTCGCAGCTACGTCCTCGACGACCGCCGCGTCAAAGACCACCGCACCGGCTACCAGACCAGCCAGACCGAAGCCGTCCTCGACGGCGACATCGACGGCTTCCTCAAAGCCTACCTCATGAGCCAGACCGTCGAAGAATGAGCACAATGGGTGTACGATAGGTTACGGTGGGTATACAATTGGTATGCAATGGGTGTACAATGGGTTAAACCAACCGAAAGCCAACCGGATACCAACTGTACACCTATCGTACACCCATTGTAAACCAACCGTCCACCCATCGTACCCCATGCTTTTTCCCGACATCGAACGCCCTACCCTCCTGCTCGACGAGCGGAAATGCCGTGCGAACATCCGCCGGATGGCGCAGAAGGCGCGGCCTTCGGGCGTGCGGCTGCGCCCGCATTTCAAGACCCACCAGAGCGCCCGGGTGGGGGCCTGGTTTCGGGAAGCAGGGGTGACGGCCGCGACCGTCTCTTCCCTGAGCATGGCGAAGTACTTCACCGACCACGGCTGGACGGACCTCACCGTGGCTTTCCCCTTCAACTCCAGGGAAATCGCCTTGGCCGATGAACTGGCCGGGCGCGTCAGCCTGAACCTGCTGGTGGTGCATCCCGAAACGGTGGCCTTCCTTGAAAGGGAACTGAGCCACCCCGTCGGCCTTTACCTCAAGGTGGACGTGGGCACCCGACGCAC
>CAZBYX010000296.1:0-5197 GCA_964496055.1 uncultured Saprospiraceae bacterium | reverse complement strand
CGAGGGTTTGGAGACAATTTATTTCCATTTGTCTCCACCTGTTTCAATTTGTTTCGATGTCTTGCCCGCCCTCCCGCCGCACACCCTCCCTTCGATTGTGCGGTTTTACAAATTCCGATTTTACAGGAAAGGGTGGTTGGCGCGGGCTGGGAACAATTTATTTCCATTTGTCTCCACGTATTTCCAGGTATTTCAACCCCCTTCGCCCCCACCTCAAACACAAACCCACACCACCAACCGTACACCCACTGCAAACCCATCGTACACCCATTGTAAACCCACCTTAACACCATGATCCCTCCCTCACTTCCAGTGCCAGGGTTTGGGGGAGTCCTGGAATTGGTATTGCCTGGATTTTCCCACTGCCAGGGCCACCACCAACAGGCCCGTGCCGAATTGAATGCCTCCGGACACTAACAGGGCTCTGCTGTCGCTATGGTCGGAAACGAGCAGGGAATTCAGGGCCGTCCCCAACCCGGAGATGGTTAAAACGCCCCCGAGAAAGCCCAGTTTTGCTTGACGGCGCGAATGCTTTTCCGACTTGAGGATGGAGAGGCTGTAAATGTCTCGCTTGGCAATGGGAATGACCGAATTCATGCCCCCCCAATCCAGCACGGGAGGGTGCTCGGCCTCTCCGCATCCGTAAGCGCTGATAAAATGCCAGCGGATGTAGAGGCTGTCGGCACTGGCGCCTTCGAGCTGTCCTTCGATTGTGGGGGTCAGGCAATCTCCCGTGTCGGGGCGGTCAGCCATTAACAAGTGGAGGGTCAGCACATTTTCGGGGCGCAGGGTTCTGACTTCGGAGCCTCTCGTGATTTGTACTTCCTGCCCCCAAATTGGGAGGGTCAACATCAGTGCGAATGCAGCGATCTGTGTTCTCATGAACCTTGGGTTTGGTTAGTTGAAAAAACCCCATTCACAAGGGTCCATCAAAGCTAAAGTATTGGGGGAAATGGAGAAAATGCCAAGAAGGCGGGCAGAGCATCGGGGTCTTGGGTTGGAGGGGAAGAGGTCGGTTTTCCGGGCCAAGGCGATGGGCGTTCTGCCTCCTTGGCTGGAGGGGGCATTCCCCTCATCGGGCGAGTTCCTTTTCAATCGAACGCAGGATGGACTCGATTACCTTCCGGAGATGGGCATAGTGCTCCCGCTCGGTGGCCTGAGCCGAGAGGATGAAAAGCAGGAGGTTGTTCTCGAATTCGCCCGAACGCAGGAGCATTCGATTGCTCGTGGTGATTTTCCCTTGCGGGAGGTCGAGCGCTTCCCGAATGCCAGAGCCTTCGAGGATGGTGCGCAGGCTGTATTTAGGGTTTCGGATCAGGTCCACCACCTTGTCTCGCTGCAGGCGCAATTCGGCTTCCTGCCTGCGGATGTCCGCCAGGACGGCGCTCCAGTTGGTCAGTTGGAGGCGCAGCTCGTCATTGGAAAGCACGCGGAGGCTCCCCGAATAAAGGATTTCGTTGAGCAAGGCGTTGTTGGGGCTGTAGGAAATGTCGTAGGCGAATGCTTCGTAGAGCAGCGTGGACAGTTCCTCTTCCGAGGGATTTGCCCGATCGTCGTAGGTCATTGCCAGAAGGCGGAGGGCACTTTCATAATTGCTCCGATTGACCCGGCTCAGTTCGTTCAGTTTGGCTCGGTTTCTTTCAAACTCCTTTTGCAGCCCTGACAAATAGGCGCGTTCTTTTTCCCGGGATTCCCATTCCTCTTGCAGGTTGTTGATGGACAGAGCCAACAGGATGCCGACCACGATGAGGAGAATTTCCCCGAGGGCATAGGGCAGGTATTGGTGGAATCGGCTCCCGCCCATTAACCTGCGACGGATTTTTTTGAAGAATCGCATCATGTGCGCTGAGGCTTTAGGGTGGGGGCGCCGCCCTCGAAAAGGAGCCAAAGAGCCAGGGCCATCTCCCCCAGGATGCTGGGTACGGCGACCAGCGCGAGGAAGACTGCGGCATAGGCCTCGTAGCTCGGCAGCAGGAAATGCGCCAGGGTGTCGATCATGTACATGGCTCCCGCCAGGGCCAGGAACCAGGCGATGATTCGAGGCTTGCGGAGGATGATGCTCAGAAGAATCAGGTGGATGCCGAAAAAAAAGAGCCCGATCAACCAGATGGTGTTGAAATCGGCTACCCGAAGGAGCACCTCCTCGGCGGTGGCAGCGCGCAGGGTCATCGGGAGGGTGTACAGGGCCACCCCCATGATGACCGCATGCATCAGGCGAAACAGGGTGCTCGGTTTCGAGAGCGGGTGTCGCGGAAACAGTTCGTAGAGCGCCCAGGCTACGACCACGTCGAAAACGACGGTGATCAAAAAAGCCACGATGCCCCCTCGAACGAGGGTAGGCGCCTCCCGCACCGTGAGCAGCGGGGCTTCCTCGAGTGCTTCGAGGACGAAAAAGTTGGCGAAAACGGCTGCAAAAAAGATGACCAGGTAGCTGCCACCGGCGATGCGGGAAAGGGTTCTTGGGTGCATGAGCGATTGATTTCGTAACGCATCCGTAGGGTGGCACTCTTTCGGCGGTGGAGAGCCATGCTTTCGAACCTGCCAGGCACGGCTGCCAGCTCCTCCCGATGGATGGGGACTCCCTCAAAGGTATCCCCCTGGCGTCGTTTCTCCTAATTGCCTCCGAGTCAATCCCTTGTTCACTTCAGCCGGCGCAGGGTCCGTCCCCTGCTTCCCGGGAACCCCCTGACCCTTGCCCTTGCCCCGCTCCACCTCGCCAGGCTTTTCGGTTCCGGCCAAAACCGGCTCCATCTGCCCTTGCGGATTATTTTACCTACCTTTCCTGCCGGCGGGTGGTTCAACTTTGGAAAAATCCATACCCGTTTTCCTCGAGCCAAATTGATAATCCTTTCCTTTTTCAGCCTTCCGACACCCACTTTCCCGCCTCGAGGCATCCGTACGGTCATTTGGTAGCAGTCGAGATTTCCAGGCAAGCTGGTCGTGGACGGGCGCAGGAAATGCCTTTGCCGAGGGCCTGCACCGAGCACGCGGTCGGCCATTTCTCATTTTTCAAAAAACCATTGCCAACATGAAAACCAAAATTCTCCTTCCTGCACTTTTCTGTGCATTCTCCTTCCTGAGTCTTCCTGCCCAACCGGGTTCGGATGAAGCCGCTATGGAGCAATTCGCCAGGGAATTCATGGTTGCTTACAACCAGGAAAATCCTGCAGCCATCCGCAAAATGTACTTGGACGACGCCGTCCGGGTGGACGTCGAGGGAAATGAAATCAACGGCGCCGAGCGCATCGCCGCGTTCTTCGCCGAGCAGTTTCGCCAAAACGATTTGACCCTCCTGATCAAGCAGACCGACCTTTCCTGGTCGGATTTTCAACATGCTTTTCTGGCAAGCGGAACCTACGAGGTTTACGGCAACGCCCTGGCGGACAACCATCCAATCCAGATTGCCGGCCGCTACACCAACACCATGATTCAAAAAGACGGGAAATGGAAAATCGCCAAAACCATTTTGAGTCCCCTGGAAGACGAGGTGGCTGCCAAGGTCAAAATGTACACCGAGCTGTGGCATGCCATCCTGAATGAAGGCCGCCTGGACCTGGTCAACGAATCCAATTTCAGCAAAGACCTCGTCCTGTACACCGAGCCGCAGCACATCGTGGGCCTGGAGGCCGCCAGGGCCTATTACGCCCAGTTCCTGCAGGGCTTTTCCGACATTCAATTCACGGTCAACGAAATTTTCGGTCAGGGAAACAAGCTGGTCAAATACTGGACCTTTGAAGGCACCCACTCGGGCGCGTTTTTCGGCATACCGCCGACGGGCCGCCGGATCGTGCTGAGCGGGTCCACGATCGCCTACTTCTCCGATGGAAAAATTGCCGGAGAACGGGATTTCATGGACAACCTTTCCTTCATGCAGCAACTGGGTGTCCTCTCTTCCCCGGGCAATCTGGCCGTCATCGAAGGGATGTACCAAAATTTTGCGAAAGGCGACATTCCGGCCGTCCTCGCGGCCATGGACCCCGCCATCGTGTGGAACGAAGCGGAAAATTTCCCCTATGCCGACGGCAACCCCTACATCGGCCCGCAAGCCGTTTTGAACGGCGTTTTCTCCCGCATCGGCGATGAATGGGAATACTGGAACTTGACCGACATCCAGCTGCACGAGATGTCAAACGACCGAGTCCTGGCCACTTTGCGCTACCAGGGCAAGTACAAAAAGAATGGGGCTGTGCTGAATGCCCAGGCCGCCCACCTGTGGACGCTGAAAGACTCCAAAGTAATCGGGTTCCAACAGTTCGCCGACACGCAAGAGGTGGAGGCCGCCATTTCAAAAAATAGCGCAGATGAATGAGGATGAATGATAGAGAAGGAGGATTTGAGGAATCGAGGAACCGAGGATTGAGTCCACTGCAAAAAGGGTTGTGGGTCTGAAGTTTAAAGTTTATTTCTTTGGTTATCAATGATTTATCCAAATCCTCGATTCCTCAAATCTTCGGTTCCTCGGCGGAATTGGACTTTTTTCGGGCTCGCCCCTTTTCCATGGCAGCGTTGCGACGCTGACTCCGATCCTCTTTGGCTTTTCGCCAGATCTCCTACCCCATCCCCGTCCAAACAGCTTCCACCGCACACTTCATTGACCGACCAGGGCATGGAACAAAGCCAGCTGGTTGCGGGTGCGTTGCAGGTTGTGCAGCTCATGGCGGACGGGGTAGTAGCGATCCCCGAGGAGGAAATCGGTGAGGAAGCGCACGGCCTGCATCAGCACGATCCAGCGGGCACCGGGCAGCAGGTGGGCGCGTTCGGTGGGGGTGAGGGCCCCTTTCCAGGCCTCGAGGTAGCCATCTTCCAAGGCTCGAAAGACGGCGGGCAGGAAGTGGACGGATTCGGGGGCTGCTTCTTCGTCGGCGGAGGTGGCGAGGGTGCGCACCAGGTCGCCGAAGTCGGAAAGCAGGGTGCCGGGCATGGTGGTGTCCCAGTCCACTACGCCGGCGGGTTCGGGAGGGTCGTTTTTCCAGAGGATGTTGTTCAGCTTGGCATCGTGGTGGGCGATTCGGGGGGGGAGCCCGAGGTCGGCGATGGTTTGGAAAAGCGCGGCATGTTCCGCTATGGAGCGGAGGGTATCCCTCGCTGCACGGAGGCGCTCCGGAGGAGCGGATTTTTGGGCGGCTTGCAATTGCTGCAGCCGGTGCAACCCGTCGTGGAAGCGGGGGAGGGTTTCGTGGAGGGGGGGCGGGGGCAG
>CAZBYX010000295.1:0-5216 GCA_964496055.1 uncultured Saprospiraceae bacterium | reverse complement strand
AGCCACCAGCCATCAGCTCACCAGCCCCCGCCGCTTCATTTCGCGGGCGACGAGGCTCAGCTCGCGGCTCATGTCTCCGGTGACGGAAGTGTTTTCTTCGGCCCGGCGGATGAGGTAAGGAATGACCTCGCGCACGGGGCCGTAGGGCACGTACTTGGCGACGTTGTAGCCCGAATCGGCGAGGTTGAAGGTGAGGTTGTCGCTCATGCCGAGCAGTTGGCTGAAGTTCAGGTGGGGGTGGTTGCGGGGCAGGCCTTTGCGGGCGATGAGCTCGGCTTGCAGCATGCAGCTTTCGGCGTTGTGGGAGGCGTTGCAGGAGGCGAGGTCTTCGTAGTGCTCTACGCAGAAGTGGATGGCGGCGTTGTAGGCCGCGTCGGTGGACTTCTTGTCGGGGTGGATGGGGTCGGGGTAGCCTTTTTCGCGGGCGCGCTCGCGTTCTTTTTCCATGTAGGCGCCGCGCACGAGCTTGGCGCCGAGGCGGAAGCCTTCCTTGCGGGCGGTTTCGTAGCTGTCGATGAGGTACTGGAGGCGGTCGGTGCGGTAGAGCTGGAAGGTGTTGTACACGATGACTTGCTCCTGGTTGTAGCGACGCATCATGCGGTTGACGATGGCGTCGATGGCGTCCTGAATCCAGCTTTCCTCGGCATCGATGAAGACCCGCACCTCGTTGCGGGCCGCTGCCGAGCAGATGGCGTCCACGCGCTTCAGGGCGGCGCGGTGCTCCTGCTTTTCATCGGGGTTGAGCTCCTTGCCGGCGGAAATCTTTTCCAGCAGCCCGAATCGGATGAGCCCGGTCAGTTTGGTGCTCACCACCGGGACGGTGGGGTTGTGCGCGGCGAACTCGATGGCGCGGATGTTTTCGTTCATCACGATGTTGAAGTCCTCCTCCGATTCCTTGGCTTCGGCGCCGTAATCGAGAATGCTGAGCACGCGGTGTTGAGCCAGGCGGTCGATGACCTGCTGGCATTCCAGCAGGGTGGTGCCCCCGCAAAACTGCCGGAAGACGGTCTGTCGGATGATTTTCTCGGCGAAAGGCAGGCGCAGGCGCACCGCCCACAGGGCCAGCGGCGCCCCCAGGCGCACCAGCCAGGGCTGATTCATGAGGCGGAAGAGGCGATAGGTGCGGCGCAGCTCTTCGTCCGATTTGTCGGCAAAGGCGATTTCGGTGTTGGAAAAATCCAGGGAGAAGTCTTCGGGAAGGGGGCCCTGGTCGGCACTGCGTATGAGCTCCTTCAGCTTCTCATAGTCCTGCACGGGTTTGCCTGTGTTTTTCATGAAAAATCCCGGTTTTGTTTGGCGGGCATAGGCGGGGCAGTGGATGCGCAACGAACGGGGGCTCACCCCCGAAACGAGAGCGGGAAAAGTCCGATGGACGGCTTGCCATTCCGGTGGCCAAGGTACGGCCCTTCCCGGGTTTGTGGTGGGGGAGGGAGGGGGTCAGCGGCCCTGGAATTTGGGCGCGCGCTTTTCGATGAAAGCGGCAGCGCCCTCGCGGAAGTCTTCCGTGCCCGTGGTGGCGCCGAATTCCTCCACTTCGCGGGCGAAGCCATCCTGGCGGGGGTCGAAGTAGGCGTTCACCGTTTCGATGATTTTCTGTACGGCGATGGGGCCCTTGGCGGCGATCTTCTGCAGGATTTCGCGAGCCTTGGCCACTTCCTGTCCGGCGGGCACCACGTGGTTGACCAGACCGAGGCGATGGGCTTCGTGGGCGTCGATCATGTCGCCGGTGAGGAGCAGCTCCATGGCTTTCCCCTTGCCGATGTACTGAATGAGGCGCTGGGTGCCGCCATAGCCGGGAATGATGCCGAGATTGACTTCGGGCTGCCCGAAGCGCGCCCGCTCCCCGGCGATGCGCAGGTGGCAGGCCATGGCCAGCTCACAGCCCCCGCCGAGAGCGAAGCCGTTGACGGCCGCCACCACCGGCCGGTGGAAGCGCTCGATGCGGAAAAAGATGTCGTGCCCGCGCTGCGCCATGGCGCGCCCCTTCTTGGCGTCCACTTCCAGAAACTCCTTGATGTCGGCGCCGGCGACGAAGGCGCGCTCCCCCGCCCCCGTGATGATGACCCCCTTCAAACCCGCGCGCTGGGGGGCATCTTCGCCGAAGAAGCGCCCTATCTCCAGCATGGTTTCCGTGTTCAGGGCGTTGAGCGCCTTTTCCCGGTTGACGGTCAGCAGCACGATGCCGTCCTCCTCCTCGATGAGCAAATTGCGGTAGTCCATAGCGGTCGTTTTTTTCGTTCCTCAGAGGCGCCGAAGATAGGCATTCCTGCAGGTTGTGCGCCCCTGCGACCGCTCTGTTCGAGGAGAAGGGAGGGGGGGGAGGAAGGGTAGGGGACGAAATGCCCCGCCTTCCATTCAAAAATCGATGGTGTTTTCCAGGGTGCCGGTGCCGCGGGCCAGGTCGGCGATGGAGGTTTCGAGCTTGACGGCGCGGCGGCTGGGGGAGATTTCCGCCTTTTCGTTGCTGACGCGGCGCACGGGTTTGGGGAAGCGGTAGATGCTGGTCCAGCGGGCGGTTTCGAGCAGGTAGCGCTGCATGCTGGGGAGGCTTTCGTACTCTTTGGGGTCGATGGGGTAGTCGAAGAGGCGGCGGAACTCGCGGCCCGTCCAGACGAAGCTCTTGCCCTCGATGGGGGGCACGTAGAGGTAGGCGAGCTGCCGGGTGAGGTAGGTGATGGCGCGGTTGAGGGTTTCGGGGTGGTCGAAGTCGCAGCGCAGGGTGAGGACGTAGCGGTTCCAGTCGGTTTCGGTCTCGATGTTGCTCAGGCCTTTGACGTTGGCCAGGGAGGCGCGCACGTGGTGGAGGATGGCTTCCACGTTTTTGTCGCTCAGCGAGCCGCCGTTGCTTTCTTCCAGTTGGAGGTATTTGCGCACCTGGTCCTGGCTCTGGCTGAGGTCCACCACGAGGTCGAGGTGGCCGGAGCCGTCGTCGCGGATGTCCAGCTCTTCGCGCACTTCGAAGCAGCCACTGAGCAGGAGGGGGGCACCCATCAGGAGGAAAAGAAAGATTCTGTTCATGGTCGTACGGCGTTTTTCCGTGTGCAAAAACGGGAAAATCCCGCGAGCCGATAGGTACAGGGCGGGGGTTTAACTTTTTTTTGGGGCGCCTCGCCGTTGGGTCGTGCACTCGCCCTTTGGGCTCGCGCACTTTTAGGTCGCTCGCTCGTCCGTACGGACAAGGGCGCTCTTGGCTCGTTCACTTGCCCTTCGGCCAAGCTCACTTTTAGCTCTTGGCTGGTGGCCGGAGGGAGGAAGGGTTTGGGGAGGCGACCCAAAAGCCCCGGAGGGGCAGCCCTCGTGGACTCTCCGTGCCTTCTCCGGGGGTCTCCGTGTAATCAATCGCCCCCAAACCCTACCCCCCCTTGGTACCTCGAAACCATGACACCTTGAAACCGCTCTTGGTGAAGTGGAGAGTTTAGAGTGGAAAGTTTAGAGTTGGGTGGGGGTGGGGGTTCGGATTTGTTTGAACCGCAGTGCTTCGCAGCTTTTTTCGCGGTTGAACGCAGTTGGGTTTGGGTTTGGGTTTGAAGGAACCACAGAGGTAGCAGAAAATCTCACAGAGTAAACAGTTTTCCCACCCTCAAGCCCCTCCTCTCTCCCATGCCCAGACCACAGTTTTACGGTTTTACAGTTTTACGATTTTACAGTTTGACGATTTTACAGGAAAGGGTTCCACCAAGTGTCGGCGTGACTTCAAGTCACGCCGACACTATTTCCATCTGTCTCCACCTATTTCCATTTATTTCTATGTCTTGCCCACCGTCTCCCCCGCGTCATCCTTATCGGAAGTACATCAGGATGGCCCCGAAGAGGGTGATGAGGGCAATGAGGACCGTGGCCATGCGGATGGAGTAGCGCATGTGGCGGCAGAAGGTGGCGATGTCTTCGCGCATGTGAGGGTATCGGGGGTAGATTTCTTCGGCCATCTTTTGTTCGTTGAAGAGGTGGCGGGCGCCGAACTCCACGCGGTTGTCCACCAGCTTGCGGTAGGTTTTGAGGACTTTGACGCGGAAGTAGAAGTTGAGGAAGACCATGGCTGCGAACAACCCCATGACCAGGTAAAGGAGGATGCCGATCATCGCTGCGATTTTGGGGCAAAGATAGGGCGGGGCGCCTCAGCCGAAGAAAGACACGGGCGCGATGTCGAGCATGGTTTTCAGGCCGGGGGTGGCACGCAGCACCTGGGGGATGGCGTTGAGCACGATGGCGCAGGTGGCGGTGTCGCCGTGGATGCCGCCCTCGATGCGGGAGCTGAAGGCGGGGTCTCCTTCAATGCGCACCTCGTCGAAGCTGTGCTCCAGCGCCACGGCGGCCTGGAAGTCGAGCTCGATTTTGAGTTCCTCACCGACCCAGCCCTTGCCCACCTGCCGCACCCCGAGGGCGTTGCCGGCGGGGATGGTCAGGTCGGGGGTGCGCACCTCTTTCCACGCGATGACGGGGCTGAGCAGGTCTTCGGTTTTGCTCAGTTGCCAGCCCATGCGCGCGGCAATCATCTGGATGCTTTCGGTCAGGCCCACGTGGCGCAGGGTGCCGCTTTGCTTTTTGGCTTCGAACTGCTCGGGGCTGAGGCCCGCTCCGATTTTCTGCTGGAAGGGCAGGCGCCGAAACTGGGCGTCCTGGTAGCGCTTGACGAAGATGCGCTCCACCCGCCGGCAAACGGCGGTCAGGAAGGTCGGCAGGGCATCCATCAGGAAGCCGGGGTTCACCCCCGTGCCCAAAACCGCCACACCTGCCGCGCGGGCGGCTTCGTCCAGGCGCTTCGAGAGGGCGGGAGCCTGCACCCAGGGGTAGCTCAGCTCCTCGCAGGTGGAAACCACCGGCAGCCCCTTTTTCACCAGGGCTTCAATCTGGGGGGTGATGCGCTCCATGTCCGACACGGTGGTGAGCAGCGCCACGTCGGGGCGCCCGTCTTTCAGGGCTTCTTCCACACTGCCCACGATGCGCACCGGGCTGCCCTCGATGCCGCAGAGCGATTCGAGGCGCTGACCGATGAGCTCCGGATTCTTGTCCACGGCGGCGACCGTCTGCAGGTTGGGGCGCTCGGCGATGAAGCGGGCGATTTTCTGACCAAGGGGCCCCAACCCCACCTGAAGGATGCGAATGGGTGTCATGGTGCTTTTCGATTTCGATGTGAAGGAGCGGTGGTTGAAAAACGAGGCGCAAGATAGGGCCCGAAGACTGGAATCGGCAGCCCGACCGGCTGATTCCCCGAACGA
>CAZBYX010000294.1:0-5244 GCA_964496055.1 uncultured Saprospiraceae bacterium | reverse complement strand
ACTTTCCACTCTAAACTCTCCACTCTATCACCCCCCACCCAACGAACAACGAACAACGAGCAACGAGCAACGAACAACGAACAACCCCCTCGCCACACCTGACGATTCCCCGCCCGCCGGGCGGGTCATTTTTCCTGCAGGCTTTCGTAGAGCAGGGTGAGGAAAAAATCCGCACTGACGAAGCCGCTGCCCCAGGTGTCGTCGTAGTCGGCGCCGGGTTTGGCGGCGATGATTTCTTCGAGGGACTTGCCGGCCTGGACCAATTCGGCTACGCGGTCGCGCATGGTTTTGAGCACGGAGAGGTATTTTTCGAGGTCGGCTTTGGAGCCTTTGGGGCCGTGGCCGGGGATGATTTGGGTTTGGTCGTCGATTCGGGCGAGGAGTTTTTCCACGGCGGCGATCATGCCGTTGGCGTTGCCGCCGGAGCCCGTGTCGATGAAGGGGTAGCGGCCGTTGAAGAACAGGTCGCCGGTGTGCAAGACGTTGCTGTTGGCGAAGTAGATGGCGGCGTCGCCGTCGGTGTGGGCGTGGGGCAGGTGGAAGACCTGGATTTCCTCGCCGTTGAGGTGGAACTTGAGGTCGGAGCTGAAGGTGATGACGGGCAGGGCGGCCTTGGGGGCGGCGGGCACTTCCCGGTTGAAGGCTTTCATGAACTGGTCGGTGCTGAGCCGCTTGCGGACGTTTTCGTGAGCCACGATGATGGCGCCGGCCTTGCCGAGGTTTTCGTTGCCGCCGGTGTGGTCGCCGTGCCAGTGCGTGTTGATGACGAAACGGACGGGCTGGTCGGTCAATTCGCCGATGGCGGCGAGGATTTTCTCCGTCAGGGGGGCGAATTGGTCGTCGATGAGGAAGGTGCCGTCTTCGCCGAAGCAGACGCCGATGTTGCCGCCCTGCCCCATGAGCATGTAGATGTTGTCGGTGAGCTTGACCGGGGTGATGGTCACTTGCTGGGGGTTCTGGGCGGCGATTTGCCAGCCGAGCGTCAGAACCGCCCCCAGAAGAAGGCTGAGTCGTTTCATCGCTTTGATTTTTATTCCTCCCGGGAAGTCGTTTCCGGGAGATGGGTGAGTGATTGGATTTGTTTTCCAAGGCGGCGCCCAGGGCGCAGGATGCAGTCCGTGGGATGGTTGACAGTCTTCTCCCCCCTCAAACTCGGGTCGGTTCCGAAGGGCGGAGGGTTTTTCCGCGGAGAAGGTGTCCTGTGTGGAAGAGGAGGAGCGTGTGGAGCATCAAGGTACGAAATCCATGAATTTCAAGGGTTCGGAATGTCCCCGAGCCGACGAAGGCGCCCCCAAACAGAGGCGGGATTGCTCAGGGCTTCAGCTTTCCACTTTTCGGGGGTGGGAGCGGGGAGGGAGGGCATCCGGGGGAGCGAGGGTGTTGGGTTCGGCCAGGGTGTAGAGGATGACCTTTTTGCGCTTGCCCTTCAGGTCGATGTCGCCGATTTTGCGGGGGATGTAGGAGTCGGGTGGGAGGTTGAGCTTTTCCAGCAGGCGGCGGGAGAGGAGGATTTTCACCCCGTAGTCGTTGCAGATGGACTGGATGCGTGCGGTGGTGTTGAGCACGTCCCCGCTGTGGACGATGTCGCGCTTGATGATTCCGATTTCGCCGGTGGTGACGGGGCCGCAGTGCAGGCCGGCTTTGAACTCGGGTGCCAACCCGTACTTGCGTCGGTATTGGGCTGCTTTTTTCGAAAGGGCCTCCTGCATGGCGAAAAAACAGCGGATGCAGTTGCCATGGCGCAGGCCGTTTTCCATTGTCCAGGTGATGACGACCTCGTCTCCGACGTACTGGTAGATTTCCCCGGAGGAATAGAGGACGGCGTCGGTGATGTCGCGGAAGAAGTCGTCTAGCAACTGGTGGAAGCGGATGTGGCCGATGCGTTCGGCGATGGAGGTGCTGGAGCGGATGTCGGCGAACATGAAGATGCGCTCCTCCTGGCGGGGGTGGTGGAACTTGCCGATGAGGCTGTCCATCAGGCGGTTGGGCCCGTACTTGTCGCTGATGCGCAGGAACAGAATGGTGAACATGGTCAGCAAAAGGGCCATGCCTTCGTTCTTCACGTGATAGGGGCTGAAGAAAAGCTCGGTGGTGGAATTCCACACCACCTGGCTCCAGGGGTAGTCTTCGTCGAGGATGGAGTAAAAGATGAGATAGGCGGCCAGAGAGAGCATCACCGTCATGAACACGATGAAAACGCTCTGGAGCAGGAGGCTGACCAGGAAGGGGTGTTGCCGGAAGCGGTCGCGCAAATGGAAGATGAGAAAGTAGCCCGAAATCATGCCCACGGCCCAGAAACCGATCAGGTTGCCCAGGAAAAAGGAGGGGAAGTGGTAGCGCTCGGTGGGGTGCAGGTAATAGCTATGGGCCAGCAGGTCGGTGAACCAGGCATCCAGGGCACCGGCTACCATCCACAGCAGGCCGATGCGCAGCACCCGCTGAAATTTGATGCGAAACCGAACCGACTGGAAGTATTCCATAAGGGACGGGAACAAGTGATTGGGGGCGCAACTCGGTTCGTAGTGGGCGGGCCAGGCTCGTTCAGAGCACAAGAAACGGAAATGTCCGCTCTTTTCCCAGCGGAAAGGGCTGCCTTGCCCCCACCAACCGCCCACCCACACCCCGAACCCTTCGGGTTGGAGGGGGTTCTTCGGTTTCGGGTGAGAGGGGGAGGGCACTTTTCAGACCGGGTTAAACCTTTTGCCCTTCCTCCTCGCGCGCCTTGCGCCGTCGGGCGGTATCGAGGAAGGATTTCACCTCCCGGCGGGTGCGCCAGCGCAGGTGCAGCCAGCCTCCGGCCAACAAGGTGGATGCCAACAGGAAGAAGGCGTTGCGGGCTTGCTCGACCCGCAGCCACCACTGAGGATGATGCCGAAGAGCGGGCAAGACCAACAGCAGGGATGCCACCCCCGAAAGGAAGAAAAAGGCCAGGGCGTAGGCCTTCAGTCCCAGCAGGCGGCGTGCCCGCCGCCGGCGCAGGCAGCGCTCCAAAAGGTAGGGGGCGGTGGGGTGGTGGGGGTTGATGCGCAGCAGCTCCCGCAAGACGTATTCCGAACGCTCCAGCTGATGCAGGTGGAAACAGGAGGCGGCTTTGCGCAACAGGCAATGCTGCAGCACGTCGCGCCCCTGATGCTCCTCGATGTTGTGGCGGAAGGCCAGCTCGATGATTTCTTCCACCCGCTCGAGGTGCTCGCCATAGGCGCCCACCCCGAACAGCGCCTCGGCATAGGCGAACAGCAGCTCGAAACGCTCCTCCAGCTCCAGGCAGGCTATCTCCTGTTCGTGCTCCCGAAAGAAGCGCAGCAGGGACTGGTAAGCCTTCGGGGGGATTTCCCGATAGCGGCGAAACAGCGGGGAGCGATATGTGCTGTTGCGGTAGGGCATGGCCGGCGGACGCTCAGGGCTGCAGCATAGGGTACAGGACGGGGCGGCTCGGGCTGGCATCCAGTTCCAGCGGGGCCACCTGCAGATTCAACAAATATAAGCCGTCGGGGATGGCCGGCGGCACGTAAATCAGCTCGGTGACGGTAGCCGACAGCCGCGGGTTGTCGGGGTATTGCCAGAAAGCTTTGTGGGCTTGCAGTTTGCCCCCGTCTTCTTCGCGGTCCAGGGAGGGCAAATCCACCAGCAGATGTTGGCACCCGCGCTCGACGAGCCAGGAGACGGCCTCCCAGTGCAAATAGGGCGGGTTGGTGCCCGAGTGGTCCAGGTATTTTTTTTCGGGGGGATTGGGCAGGGTGCGCAACACGACGGCCTCGCAGAAAAGGCCTTCGGACAACCCGCCTTCGAGGCTCTGGCGGAAGACGACGCGGTCGCCGTCTTCGGTTTTGGTGGGGTAAGCACTGAGCAAAGTAGCAAAAAACCAGTACTGTTTCAAGCACTGGTTGATGCTGTGGGGCTCCCGGCTGATGTGCCCCAGGCATTCGGTGTGGGTGCCGTTGCCGTGGGGGTTGAGGCGGATGTTCTTGAAGTTCACCGCCCCGCCGCGGGTGGTGTCTCCGATGAAGGAACCCTGCACGACGGGCTGAAATTCCACCGGCGGGGCGAAAAAGCAGCGCACCGAGCGGGGCCCGGCCTCGATGCCGGTCGAAAGGTCGATGGGGTGGTTCAGGGCGAAGCGGTAGGTTTTCCCTTCGCGTTCGATGGTGGCGCTCGTCATGGGCTTTTGAGCCGCAAGTTACTCAGGCGCGCTCTTTCAGGGGTGTTTTTCGGGGGTGGTAGATGATGAGCTCCTGCCGGTAGTAAAGCTCACGGCTTTTCAGCCCGTTCCAGCGCATGATGTCTTCTTCGGAGCAATCGAACATGCGGGCCAGGGCTTCGAGCGTGTCGCCCACCAGGACGACGTACGTGCTCTTGCGGTACAGGTCTTCGGGCAGGGACTCCCCCTGATGGTACTCGATGTTGCGTTTGCGCAGGTATGCCCTGAAAGATTCCACGACGGCTTCGGGCAGGATGAGGTAATTGCCCTTCGGGTTGGAGGGGATGACGCCCTTTTTGTAGCCGGGGTTGAGTTTGTACAGGGTGGTGGGGCTGGCGCCCGTGGCTTTGGCGATTTCCAGGAAGGTGATGTAGTGATAGACCTTGACGGTGCGCGTGAACTGCAGCTCGAAGTCGGGGTAGCGGGGCTGGAGGCCGTGCTCCTGGTGGTATTCGCCGATGTAGGTGGCCACGATGAGTTTGGGCACGTACTGGCGGGTTTCGCGGGGCAGGTAGGAGCGGATTTTCCAAAAGTCGGTGCTGCCCGCCCGGCGGATGGCCCGGTCCACCGTGCCGCTGCCGGCGTTGTAGGCGGCCAGGGCCAGCTCCCAGCTCTCGTATTTTTCGTAGAGGTAGGCCAGGTAGCGCAGCGCCGCCTCGGTGCTTTTGTAGGGGTCGCGCCGCTCGTCGAGGTAGTGGTTGACCCGCAAGCCGAACTGCCGCGCCGTGGCGGGCATGAATTGCCACAAACCCGTCGCCCCCACGTGCGAAACGGCCTTGGGGCGCATGCTCGACTCCACCAGCGGCAGGTACTTCATCCCTTGCGGCAAATTGTACTGGCTCAGGTAGTGTTCGATGATGGGAAAATACATCACCCCGCGCCCCAGCATGAGCTCCGCATCCCGCCGGCCGTAAACCAGGAATTGCCGCAAAAGCCCCTCGATTTCGGCATTCCAAACCGGTCGAACGAGGCAGTCCAGCGTTTGGAAGCGCTCCCGAATCAATTCGTACTGAAAGGTGGGCGGGGCGGGCAAGGCGGTGGGGGAG
>CAZBYX010000293.1:1700-5288 GCA_964496055.1 uncultured Saprospiraceae bacterium | reverse complement strand
CCCCCACCCAACTCTACACTTTCCACTCTAAACTCTCCACTCTATCACACCCACCCCCAACGAACAACGAACAACGAACAACGGCCATTCCCCCACAGTGTCGGCGTGACTCGCAGTCACGCCGACACTCTATTTCCCTGTCTCCACTTATCTCTACTTATTTCCATGTCCCCCGTGTTTCCAGGATCGCAGCTCTTCTTCCTTCAGTACAACACCACCACCATGCCCCGGAGCTTTTTGGGGCCTTGCAGGGTGAGGTATTCGGCGTGGAAGACGTAGGCTCCTTGCGGTACGGGTTGCCCCTGGAAGGTGCCGTCCCAGGCGTCTTCGAGGCTGTGGCCGACGAAGAGGAGGCGCCCATAGCGGTCGAAGACCCACCAGGTGATGGATTCGATGCCGAGCCCGACGAGGCGGAAGTGGTCGTTGGTGCCGTCGCCGTTGGGGGTGAAAGCGTTGGGGGCGAAGAGGTGGTCTTCGGGCAAGACGCAGACCCAGGCGGAATCTTCGGCGATGCATCCGGCTTCGCTTTCCAGGTGCAAGCGGATGAGGAAGCGCCCCGTGTCGGGGAAGGCGTGTTCGAGGAGGGCGCCGGGCTCGTAAGGGATGGGGTCGCTGCCGTCGCCGAAGTCCCAGAATCCGCGCACGCCGGCGAGGCTGGAATCAACGACCGTGACGAAGGGTTCCAGGTTGCTCAGGCAGCCTTCCTCGGGCAGCAGCCCGAAGGCGGCGGTGGGTCGGGGCAAGGCGGGCAGCTCCACCGCTGCTTTTTCCGAGCAGCCCGTGAGGGTGTCGGTGACGATGAGGGCGTAGCGGCCCGGGGGTGCGAGCAGCCGGCGCCCCTGCACGGGCGGGTCGGTCTTCCACTCGAAGCGGTAGGCATCGCCCGGGAAGGCCAGCGCCTCGGCGAAGGTGCTGTCCTCGGGGCAGGCCGCTTCCCCGACCGAAGTGGTGACGAAAAAGGGTGGGTGGACGAACAGCCGCGCCGTGTCGCGGGCGGGTTCCGAGCATCCATCCTCCACGGTGACGATGTAGGCGGTGGTCTGCCCCGGCTGCACCCGCTTGCTCGGTCCATGGCCGAGCCCCTGATTCCATTGAAAAGTGTACTCGCCGCCGGGGCTTCCGCCCGAGGCTTCCGCTTCCAGCAGGCGCACTTCGCCGAGGCAGAGGCTATCGTTCTCCAAATTCAGGGAAACTTCGAGGGGCTCCCCCACCCGAAAGGAAAGGCTGCTGCTGTCGGCACAGGCGCCTTGCCCCGCAAAAACCTCGAGGTGATGCATCCCCGTTCCCGCTGCCGCGGGATTGAAAAGGGGCGCCGCGAGAGTGTCCCCGTCGAGGATGAGCAAAGCATCCGGGGGGTGTACGGGGAGGGGCACGGGGGAGGAGGAATAACAAAACACATCCGGCACGGCATCGAGGTTGATCATGGCATTGGGTTGGACGAGGATTTCCGTCCGGGCGGTGCAGCCGGCGGGGCTGTGATAGAGCACGGAGTGGGTGCCGGGTCCGGCCAGTTGGGGGTCGAAGTGCCCCGTCGTCGCATCGACGATGCCGTTTCCGCTCCAGGTGCCTCCGGGAATGTCGGTTTGCAGGATCACCGGGTCATCCAGGATGCAGAAGGTTGCCGGCGTGAGCAGCGGCTCTTGGTGGACGCGCACCCACAGGGTGTCGGTGCAGCCGTTGGCATCGTACACCAGGGGGTGCAGGCCGGTGGGCACGGCCGCCGGCTCGAAGGCAAAGCCGCCCCCGGTGGGCACGACGCCGCTGCCGCTCCAGGAGCCGTTCGGGGGGCGCAGGCCCAGGGCTTCCGGGCTCAGGGCGAAGGGGGTATCGCCCTGGCAGAAGCCGAGGGTGTCGTTTCGTTGGATTTCGGTGCGGCGCACGGTGAGCACCCGGAAGTCCGTGCAGCCGTTGGCGCTGAGGCGCAGGGTGTCGCGGTAGCCGTTGGGCACCAGGGCGGGGTCGTACAGCCCGGTGCTGGCATCCACGATGCCCAACCCGCTCCACACACCGCCCACCGGCGCCCAGTCGTCGGGCAGGAGGAAGGGGCCCTGGTCGGGACAGACCGTCAGGTCCGCCCCCGCTTCGATGGTGCTCACGTGCATTTGGAGTTCGGCGCTGCAGCCCCGCAGGGTGTAGCTCAGGGTGAGGGTTCCGCCGGGCGTCTGGCTGGGGTCGAAGAGGCTGTCCTGGCTGATGCCGGGCCCGCTCCAGGTGCCGCCCGGGGGCTGTGCCGTCAGGAGGATGGGGGCATCGTTTTGGCAGAGGGAGTCGCCGGCCGGCAGGAGGAGCTCATCCACGAAGATGGTTTTCGAGCCGGAGCAGCCGTTGGGGTGGGTATAAGTCACCTGGTATGCCCCGGCGCTGTCGGGCGGGGTGAACACCCCCGAAGGACTGATGAAAGGCCCGCTCCAGGTGCCGCCGGGCGGTTCCCCGCCCAGCACGGTGAAACTGGGCGCCCCCAGGCATACGCCCTCATCGGGGCCGGGGTCGAGGGGGAGCACCTGCACGGTGCAGGTGGCCCGGCAGCCGCCCGGCGCGGTGTAGCTCAGGGTGGCGGTGCCGCCGGGTAGCTGGCCGGGGTCGAAGAGGCTGTCCTGGCTGATGCCGGGCCCGCTCCAGGTGCCGCCCGGGGGCTGCGCCGAAAGCACCATCGGCGGGGCGCTTTGGCAGAGGGTGGTGTCCTCGAAAGGCAGGGTGGGGGGCGGTTGCGGCACCAGCAGCAGGGAATCGGTCGCTGTGCTGAAGCCGTCCGTGAGGGTCACCTCCACGAAAAGCGCCGAATCGAGCACCACCCAGAGCAGGTTGCTGTCCGCACCCGGCAGGTTCCACTCGAAGGTATAGTAAGCGGGCAGGCCGCCTGCCGCCGTGGCTTCCAGCAGGATGCTGTCCCCCTGGCAAAGGGGCTGCCCGTTCAGGTCCAGGTGCAGGTTCATCGGGCAGCCGGCGACGGAGAAAGCGGTGTGGGTGTTGAACTTGTAGTTCGTCTCGCAGACCTCCAGGGTTTGCACGAACTGCACTTCGTAGCTGCCGTTGAGGTCGAGCGGCGCGGCCAGGTCCAGACGGATTTCGGTGGCTTGCCCGTTGGCACAATTCAGCGCTTCGGCTCCCACGACCTGGGGGCTGAGCGGCCCGCTGATTTGGAAGGCTCCTGGCAGCACGGCTGCGCAGGGGATGGGCTCCTCGAAGCTCAGGGTGAGGCTGGTGGTTCCGCAGCTCTGGTTGGGGGGTGGCAGGAAGGAGGGGGCGGAGGGCACGTCGAGGTCGCTGGTCCAGAAGGCTTCCCAGCCGCTGCAATTGCCGCTGCCGTCGCTGCGGAAGTGAAAGGTCAGGCACCCCGAGGTGGCCGTTTGGTCAGGGGGCAGGGCATTGCCCGAGAAGTCGCCCAGCAGAGGGGAGAGGGTATCTGCGCCGTCGAAGAGGCGGAGGTGGTCGGCGCTGTCGGTGCAGAAGCTGAGGAAGCTCACAGTGATGGCCGTGGCACCGGGCACGCAGACGGTGAAGGTGAGGTCTTCGCCGTGGTCGTAGCTGCCGGGGGGGCTGCCGTTCTCGCTGTCGAGCAAGGTGCCTTCGCACTCGCCGACGGTGGCG
>CAZBYX010000293.1:0-1600 GCA_964496055.1 uncultured Saprospiraceae bacterium | reverse complement strand
GGGGCTGCCGTTCTCGCTGTCGAGCAAGGTGCCTTCGCACTCGCCGACGGTGGCGTTTTGCATCGTAAAGGTGGGTTGGGCGGCAGCCCACAGCGGCAGGGCCAGGCCCAGCAGAAGGAGTCGGAAGCGGTTCATGCCTGTTCGTTTCGGTCGGTTTGCGAAAGCGTCGGGCTTCGGTGCCGTGCGGGATTCCCGGCCCTACTGAAGGCGGGGAAAGAAAGGATACCGTAGGATGGAGGGTGTTGCCCGGGCGGGACTCCCGGGGCGGGAAGCGGATTCAAGGCGATGCCCCCCGAACGGGAGGCTGAACGGTGGGTTCCGGGTGTTCTTTGGTGAGCTCCGGCTCCCTCAACCGGGGAGCGCGGGGCGGGCGAGGGTAGGAGGTGGGGTGCCGGGCGGGGAGCCCATGCAACCGAAGAGCGGCCGCAGGCAAGGGGCTCCCCAGGCGGTCAGGGTGTTCACGCAGGCTGACGGCCCGGCACCGGCCTTCCCGAAGAGCGTCTCGATGGCTTCGGGCGGCGCTATGGTGGAGTCGGTTTCAATGTTTTCCCTCGAAAAAATTCCGGAAGCGGGGTAGAAGCAGGCGAGCGAAACGGAAGCGCGGGTGGGCACCCCCCAACCGACGAACCCGCCCCCCGAAAGCGCGTTCGGGGCAGCAGCTTGAATGTCGCAGGCAGGCGCCGGGTGTCGGTTCATGGTGTGGTGCTCGGTTTTGGGAATCCGTTGTGTGTTCCTGGTGCGGGGTGTCCGTGAAAACTTGGCTGAACGGCCGGAGCCGTGTCAATGGTGCTATGTCCCCAGCACCGACTTTGTTCGGGGGGAAATGTTAAAGCGGCGCGCAGGGGGCGCGCCCATGTCCTGAAATAAGGAGTTGTCTGTTGTCGGTTGTCAGTTGTGAGTTGTTCGTGGCTCATGGCTCGTGGCTCATGGCTCGTGGCTCGTAGCTCGTAGGGAGGGGGGCGTGGGTTTGGGGGAGCCGTCAGAATCAGGATTGCCAAGATGGGCAAGATTTACATGATGGGCTGGGAGGGGCGGGCTGGGACAATTAATTTCAACTTGTCTCCACCTATTTCCATTTGTTTCTATGCCTTGCCCTCCCTCTCGCCCCACACTCTTCCCGTCACGCGTCACGCGTCACGTTCGTCACGATTTTACGGTTTTACAGTTTTACGATTTTACAGGAAAGGGCGTGGGTTCGGGACAATTTATTTCCATTTGTCTCCAGGTATTTCCATTTGTTTCGATAACAAGAAAATAGAGTGTCGGCGTGACTCGAAGTCACGCCGACACTGTGGGCAGTGGGCAGTTGATCGTTGATCGTTGTTCGTTGGGCGGGGGTGCCAGTTGTCAGTTGTCAGCAGGCAGTAGGGTGAGAGCGGGGGTTCGGGGATTGAACCACAGAGCACGCAGCTTTTTGCGCAGCCAATCGCAGCTGGTAGGGACAAAATATTTCAATTTATTTCCATGTATTTCTATTTGTTTCGATGCACCCCTAAAACCATGAAACCATGAAACCATGAAACCATGAAACCATGAAACCATGAAACCATGACACCATGAGACCTCTTATTTCAATTTGTTTCGACGTCTTGCCCATCGT
>CAZBYX010000292.1:1515-5320 GCA_964496055.1 uncultured Saprospiraceae bacterium | reverse complement strand
ACCTATTTCCATTTGTTTCTATGGCTTGCCCGCCCTCCCGCCGCACACCCTCCCTTCGATTTTACGATTTTACAGTTTGACGATTTTACTTGAAAGGGTGGGGTATTCGTAGGTTTTGGGTGGGTGGGGCTCAGTCTTTCACTGGGTGAATGCCGGGTGAGGCAGCTCCCTTCCCTACCCACCCCTCCCCAAACCCCCACATCGAATCTTCAAATCTTCAATTCTTCAAATCTTCGGTTCTTCGGTTCTTCGCTGGGCAGCCATTGCGGCGGGCGTCCTCTGTTTCTCAGTTCGATTTCCAAAAATAGGGCGTCAGGAGGACGAGGATGGTGAAGAGTTCGAGGCGGCCGAGGAGCATGAGGAAGCTGAGCAGCCATTTGGCGGGCACGTTGAGGTGGGCGAAGTTGTCCACGGGGCCGACGCTGCCGATGCCGGGGCCGACGTTGCCGAGGCAGGTGGCCACGGCGCCGACGGCGGTTTCGAAGTCGTAGCCCAACCCGCTCATGGCCAGGCTGCCGAAGACGAAGACGATGAGGTAGAGCAGCAGGAAGATGATGATGTGGGTCATGATGCGGGGGGCGACGGCCTGGTTGTTCAGCTTGAGGGGAAGGATGGCGTGAGGGTGGAGCAGGCGTTTGAACTCGAGCACCGAATTGCGCAGAAAAACCAGATGGCGCACCAGTTTGATGCCCCCGCTGGTGGAGCCCGCGCAAGCCCCTACGAACATGAGCACGAAGCAAAGCATGGTCAGAGCCGGGCCCCACTGCGTGTAGTCGGCGCTGACGTAGCCGGTGGTGGTGATGAGGCTGACCACCTGGAAGAGGCTGTCGCGCCAGGCTTGTTCCAGGGGCAGCTCCAGGCGGTGAACGACGATGAGCGCCACGAAGCCGGCCGTCAGCAACACCACGATGAGGTAGAAGCGGAACTCGTCGTTGCCCCAAACGTTTCGCCAGCGCCCCTTCAGGGCCCAGTACGTGACCGTGTAGTTGTTGCCCGCCAGGAACATGAACACCACCAGCGTGTACTGGATGAGGGGGTTGGGGAAGGCAGCGATGCTTTCGTTCTGGGTGCTGAAGCCGCCGGTGGCCATGGTGGTCAGGGCGTGGTTCAGGGCTTCGTAGAAGCTCATGCCTTCCAGCTTGAGCAGCAGGGCCAGCAGGGTCGTCAGGCCGACGTAGAGCAGCCAGAGGCGCTTGGCCGTTTCCTGGATGCGGGGGTGGATCTTGTCGGCACTGGGGCCGGGCGCTTCGGCGGTGAACAGCTCGATGCCGGCAATGCCCAGCAGGGGGAAAATGGCCACCGTCAGCACGATGATGCCCATGCCCCCGATCCACTGGGTGAGGCTGCGCCAAAACAGCAGGCCCCTGGGCGCGGCCTCGATGTCGGTCAGCACGGTGGCGCCCGTGGTGGTCATGCCCGACATGGTTTCGAAGAAGGCTTCGGGAACGGTGGGTATCAACCCGCTGAACAGGTAGGGCAGCATGCCGAATGAGACCATGGCCATCCACCCCCCCGCCACGATGAGGTAGCCCTCCCGCTTGCCCACCCGCACCGCCACCCGCCGCTGCGGCACCCACACCGTCAACCCTGCCAAAAGACACACGATGGCCGACAGAACCAGAGGCTCCGCATCCATCGCCCCGAACCGATAGGAGAAGGGCAGGCAGGCCAGCATGAGCAACCCCAGCAAGAGGAGCAAGACGCCGATGACTTTCAGCACGGGCCGCAAGCGAATCATAGGCAATAGGCGTTTCGGGGGCTACCGGAACAGTTGTTCCAGCTTGCCGATGGCCTGAGGCATGGCAAAAACGATGACCTTGTCGCCCACCTGCAGTTGAAATTCCCCGTCCGGAATGATACTCTCCTCCCCCCGAATGATGCCCGCCACGACGGCCTGTTCGGGGAAGGGCAGGTGTTTGAGGGGCTTGCGGGTCAGCTGGTTGTTCTTGTGGACGAGAAACTCGATGATTTCGGCATCCACCCCGTGCAGGCTGGTGATGGCTTCGATCTTGCCCTTGCGCACGAAGCGGAAGACGTTGTTGGCGGCGATGAGCTTCTTGTTGATCAGGGTGTCCACCCCGATGTTCTGGCTGATGTGGGTGTACTCCTTGTTCTCCACCTGGGCGATGGTTTTGTACACCCCGTAGTTTTTGGCCGTCAGGCAGGCGATGATGTTGGTTTCGGAGTTGGGGGTCAGGGCGATGAAGGCTTGCATGTGTTCGAGCCCTTCCTCGCGCATCAGGTCCACGCTGTCGGTGGGTCCGTGAATGACGAGGGTGCGGTCGAGGTGTTCGGCCAGCAGTTTGCAGCGGTCTTTGTCGCGTTCGATGAGGGTGACGTGGTAGTCCTGCTCCAGCATCCGGGCGGTTTCGTAGGCCATGCCCGTGCCGCCGATGATCATGATGTTCTCGATCTGGACCTTGTGGGCGCCGATGTGCGCTTCGATGCGGGGCAGGAATTCGTTTTTGCTGAGGAAATAGACGTGGTCTTTGGGGCGGAAGACGAAGTCCCCCTTGACGATATGGGTGCGCACCCCCCGCAACACGGCGATGGGCAGAATGTCGTTTTGCAGGAAGGGGCCGTTCAGGTCCTGGACTTTCTTGTTCACCAGGGGCGAATAGTCGGGCAGGGTGACGCCCACGAGGGTGACCTTGCCCTTCTCGAACTCGAAGACGTCGGTGAAGGTGCCCTGTTTGACCAGGCGCACGATTTCGCGGGCGGCGAGCATGCGGGGAGAGATGAGGGAGTCCACCCCCAATTCGCGGAAGGTCTGGCGCTGGCTCTCCTCCAGGAATTCGGTGTTGCTCACCCGGGCCACGGTCTGGCGGGCGCCCATCTTTTTGGCCAGGATGCTGGCCACCAGGTTGGTGGTTTCGAAAGTGGTGACGGCGAGGAAGAGCTGAGCCTTGCCCACTTCGGCCTTTTCGAGGATGTGGATGGAGCTGGCGTCGCCCTGCAGGGTGAGCACATCGAGATGGGCGGCGGCGTAGTCCAGAACATCGGGGTTGTTGTCGATCAGGGTGATGGCCTGATTCTCCGAAACGAGCAGCTCCGCCAGGTGGAAGCCCATGTCCCCGGCTCCGGCGATGACGATATTCATTTTTGGGCGATTTGACCCCTGGGCGGCACGAGGCCTTTGCCGATAGGGGCATTCTGACGCAACCCCCGCCTCCCGTTTCACGTTATCCCAGTAATCGCACGCTGTCTGAGGAGTTGCACCTTGATTCACGCTCCCGGGAAAAAAGTGCGCAAATATCCGAACTTATCTTCAATCGGGGGAAAAATTCAACCCATGAACGCAGACAAGATATTGAGGAACAAAGACAACGAGCCCTTGCGCATCTTGATGGTCTGTCTGGGCAACATTTGCCGCTCGCCCCTGGCCGAGGGCATCCTGCAAAGCAAAGCCCGGCGCCGCGGCCTGCCCTGGATCGTGGACAGCGCCGGCACGGGCAGCTGGCACGTCGGCGAACCCCCCGACCCCCGCTCCATCGCCACCGCCCGCCGCTACGGCATCGACATTTCCCAGCAGCGAGCCCGACGCTTCACCCAACGCGACTTCGACGCCTTCGACCTCATCTTCGTCATGGACGCCGCCAACCTGCGCGACGTGCTCAGCCTCGCCGAAGGCCCCGCCCATCGCAACAAAGTGCGCCTCATCCTCGAGGAAGTCTTCCCCGGCGAAGACCGCTCCGTCCCCGACCCCTACTGGAACGACGACGGCTTCGACGCCGTCTTCCACCTGCTCGACCAGGCCTGCGACAAAATCATCGAAAAGTACGGAAAGGTGCAGGTGGGGTGAGGG
>CAZBYX010000292.1:0-1415 GCA_964496055.1 uncultured Saprospiraceae bacterium | reverse complement strand
CGGCTCACCCTGTACGGGCTGGTTATGATTGCCGTGGGCTCCTGCATCGGAGCCGGGATATTCGCCACCCCGAACGTCGTGGTTCAGGATGTGCCGCATCACGGGTGGGCTTTGGCGGCCTGGGTGCTGGGGGGCATCATCGCCCTGACGGGGGCGCTGACGATGGCGGAGTTGGGGGGCATGTATCCGCAGGCAGGGGGGGTGTACGTGTTCCTGAAGGAGGCCTACGGCCGGCTGGCGGGCTTCCTTTACGGCTGGGTCATGCTGCTGGTCATCAATGCGGGCGCCCTGGCGGCGCTCAGCCTCATCTTCGCCGACTACATGCAGTTCTTTCTTCCGGGGCTGGGGGAAAAAGGCAAGGTCTGGCTGGCCGTTGGCACCATCTTCGGGCTGACGGGCATGAACATCCTGGGGGTGCAGATCAGCCAGCTATTCGCCAACCTGTTCACGGGGCTGAAGCTGCTGGCCCTGGGCGGAATCGTCTTCGTGGGGCTGTTTTTCTTCGGCGAACAACTGCCCACCCTGAACCTGGACCTGACGCGGGAAGCCCCCGAAAACCTGGGCTCCGCCCTGCTGGCGGGGCTCATCGGGGTGTTGTTCAGCATCGGGGGCTGGCACCACGCTTCCTATGTGGCGGGCGAGGCCGTAGAGCCCCGAAGGACGGTGCCCCGCGCCATGGTGCTGGCGGCTCTCATCGTCACGCTGGTGTACGTGCTGGCCAACCTGGGCTACATGCTCATGCTGCCGCTGTCCGAGCTGCAAGCCTCCACCGCCGTAGCGGGCGATGCCCTGCTGAAATTCACCCCCACAGGAGGCAAAATCGCCGCCCTCATCATCGCCGTGTCCATCTTCGGCACCATCGGGGTGTACACCATGACGGCGCCGCGCATCTACTTCGCCATGGCCCGCGACGGGGTGTTTTTCCAGGGGCTGGCAAAAGTGCACCCCCGCTTCCGCACCCCCTTCAACGCGATGCTGATCCAGGTCGTCTGGGCTTCCGTTTTGCTGCTTTTCTGGGAAACCTTTCACAACCTCATCGCCTACGTCACCTTCATGGACATCGCCTTCATGGCACTGGCCGGGGCGGGCCTGTTCGTCTTGCGTCGCACCCGGCCCGAGCATCCGCGGCCCTTCCGCGTCTGGGGCTACCCCTTCGTGCCCCTGATTTTCGTGGGCATCTCCGCCGCCTTCGTGATCAACATGCTGGTCCAACGCCCGCAGCAGGCCTGGGCGGGGCTCGCGCTGCTCGGACTCGGCGCCCTGGCCTGGCTCGCCTTCAATAAGCAGGAGAAATAGGAGAGGGCTTCTTGTAAAATTGTAAAATCGTAAAATCGTAAAATCGTGAGGTCGTGACGTCGTGACGCGTGACGGGGGGGTTCGTTATTCGTTGTTCGTTGTTCGTTGTTCGTTGGGTG
>CAZBYX010000291.1:0-5326 GCA_964496055.1 uncultured Saprospiraceae bacterium | reverse complement strand
AAACCGGCGAAACCGTCGCCCTGGCCACCATCCTGACGATGGTGAAGAAGTTGGACCAGGAAAACTGAATCCCCGCCGCAAAAGCAAGCCGCCTCCCATCCGCTGCGCTACGAGGGCGCAGTGGACGGGCTGTGTTAACCCTCGAAATTCTGGAAAGGAAATCCGCCCTCAAATATGCAGGGCTCGGTCGGCGGTGGCGGCCAGGGCGGCTTCTTTGACGGCTTCGGTGAAGGAGGGGTGGGCGTGGGAGATGCGGGCGAGGTCTTCGGCGGCGGCGCGGAACTCCATGGCGGTGACGGCTTCGGCGATGATGTCGGCGGCGCGGGCGCCGACGATGTGCACGCCGAGGATTTCGTCGGTTTCTTTGTGAGCCAGGATTTTGGCCATGCCTTCCAGGTCGGTGCTGGCGCGGGCGCGTCCCAGGGCTTTGAAGGGGAACTTGCCCACCTTGTAGGGAATGCCTTCGGCTTTGAGCTGTTCTTCGGTTTTGCCCACGGCGGCCACTTCGGGCCAGGTGTACACCACGGAGGGCACGAGGTTGTAGTCCAGGTGGGGTTTTTGGCCGGCGAGGGTTTCGGCGACGAAGATGCCGTCCTCTTCGGCTTTGTGGGCCAGCATGGGGCCGTGGATGACGTCGCCGATGGCATAGACGCCCGGCACGGCGGTTTGGAGGTGTTCGTCCACGGGGATGCGGCCCTTGTCGTCGGTTTGGAGGCCGATGTTTTCCAGGCCCAGGCCTTCGGTGTAGGGGCGGCGGCCGATGGCGACGAGGCAGTAGTCGGCTTCGAGGGTGAAGGCCTCTTCGCTGTCGCGCTTCTGGATGGTGGCTTTGATGCCCTTGCGAGTGGCTTTCACTTCCTGGACGGCGTGCTTGAGGTGGAAGGTGAAACCGAGCTTTTTCAGGGCACGCATGAGCTCCTTGCTGCAGTCGCCGTCCATGTTGGCGATGATGCGGTCGAGGAATTCCACCACCTCGACCTCGGCGCCCAAACGGGCAAACACACTCCCCAGCTCCAACCCGATGATGCCTCCTCCGATGACGAGCAAGCGTTTGGGCACCTCCTGGAGGTTCAGGGCTTCGGTGGAGGTGATGACGCGCTTCTTGTCGTAGTTGAAGGAAGGGGGGGTGATGGGTTTGGAGCCGGTGGCGATGATGACTTTGTCGGTGCGGATGGTTTGCTCCTTGCCGTCTTTGGAGGTGATTTTGAGGGTGTTCTTGTCCACGAAGGAGCCCAGGCCGTGAAACACCTCGATTTTGTTCTTCTTCATGAGGAAATCCACCCCCTTGACGGTTTGGGCGACGACCTCGTCCTTGCGGGCGATCATGGCGGGCAGGTCCACGCGCAGCCCTTCGAGCTGGATGCCGTGCAGGCTGAACTTTTCGCGGGCGTTGTGGAAGTGCTCGGAGGAGTCGAGCAGGGCTTTGGAGGGGATGCACCCGACGTTGAGGCAGGTGCCGCCGAGAGTGTCGTATTTTTCGATGAGGGCGGTCTTGAAGCCGAGTTGGGCGCAGCGGATGGCGGCCACGTAGCCGCCGGGGCCGGAACCGATGATGGTGACGTCGAATGCCATGAATGCGGTGGTTTTATTCGTTTTGGGGGTGCCGCCCTCGAAGGCTCAGATAGGCGGGGTGTGGGTTGCGGGAGGGAGCACCCCCACCCGCAACCGCCCCCCTCAATTCGGGGTGGCTATGATTTCGGGGGTCGGTTTCTGTTTTTGCCGGCGTTGCGCCCCCGGTTGGAGCGGCGTCGGCGGCTGTCGTTTCCGGAGTTTTTGGTTTGGTTGGGCTCTTCCCTCTGGTTCTTGTCGCCGGAGTTTTTGGCACCGGAGCGGTTGCGGTTGCGGCGTTTTTTGCGGCGGCGTTTCTTTTTTTCTTCGGGGGGCAACTCGATGACCCCGGTGAGGTCTTCGGCGAAGTCGAGGCTTTCCTCTTCGCTTTCCTGCTCGGCCAGGGCGCGCAAATCTATCAAATCCGGGGGATAGCGTCCTTCGTCGTTGAGGGCTTTGATTTCGCGCACGCGTTCGAGGGTCAGGGGGTAGAGTTTGCCGCGGGTGCCTTCCTTTTCGTAGGCGTAGTACATCAGGCCCTGGAAGATGTCGGTTTTGACCAGGACGGCGGTGCCGCTTTCGGTTTTGAGTTTTTCGGCTTTGGCGGGGAAGGCTTCGAGGGCTTCCATGTAGGTGTCGAGCTCGTAGTTGAGGCAGCACTTGAGCCGGCCGCACATGCCGGAGAGTTTGGCCTGGTTGATGGCGAGGTTCTGGTAGCGGGCGGCGGCGGTGGAGACGGACTGGAAGTTGGTCAGCCAGGTGGAGCAGCAGAGCTCGCGGCCGCAGGAGCCGATGCCGCCGATGCGGGCCGATTCCTGGCGGGCGCCGATTTGGCGCATTTCGATTTTGACGCGGAACTCTTTGGCATAGTGGCGGATGAGCTCGCGGAAGTCCACCCGGCCGTCGGCGGTGTAGTAGAAGGTGGCTTTGCGGCAGTCGCCCTGGTATTCGACGTCGCCGATTTTCATTTCCAGGCCGAGGGTGCGGGCGATGGCGCGGGCGCGCACCATGGTGTGGGGTTCGAGTTCGCGGGCGTGGGCCAGTTTTTCCAGGTCGCGTTTGTTGGCGCGGCGCAACACCTTGGGCAGGACGGCGTTTTCGGGCACTTTGCGCTTGCGCATCTGGAGGCGCACCAATTCGCCGGACAGGGTGATGCGCCCGATGTCGTAGCCTACCTGAGCTTCGACGGCCACCATGTCGCCGGTGTTGAGGCGCATGTGGGGCAGTTTCTGGTAGAAGCCCTTGCGGGCGCCGTTCTTGAAGCTGACTTCGACGACGCTGAACTCTTCGATGTCTTCGATTTCGCGAATGGCGAGCCAGTCGAAGGTGTTGAGTTTATTGCAACCGCCGGTGCGGCAGGAGCCTTTGTTGCGGCAGCCCAGCGGCGTTCCTTCTTTCGTATTGACGATGCATCCGGCACAGGCCATGGGTTCAGTTTTTGAGTGAGGTCGCGTCGCGGCGGGGGGCGGAGGCGACCGGGGGTTTGTCTTTCAGCAGGTGATGCAACTGGATGGAGGCATCCAGCAGGAGGATTTTGGGGTTGGCGTAGCGCTCGATGTGGTAGAGGTTGTCGGACAGCAGGCGGCTGAAGGCTTCCAGGTGGTGGAGCTTCAGCACCTTGCTCAGGTTGCGGGCGAAGGTTTCGTCGCTTCCGAAGAAACCACTGCGGGTTTGGCCGCAGGTCAGCAGGTGGAGGTATTCGTCGCAGAAGCGCAGGGCGTAGCGGTGGAATTGCTTTTGGCTTTCGCGCCCCAGGGCGGCGAAGCGCTCCACCCATTCCATGAGCTGCACGCCGTGCCCGACGTAGGCTTTGCGCAGCCAGTCCTGAAACAAAGCGGCGTGGTCGTTGGTTTCGGTGGCGGCCGTCTGGAGGGCTTCGCGCAGGTTGCCGTTGGCCAGGCGCGCGACGGGCAGGGCTCGTTCGGGAGGGAGCGCCGCGTGTCGGGTGAGGTAGTCGGCTACTTCCTCGTCGGAGAGGGGCTTGAGCTGCAGCAACTGGCAGCGCGAGCGGATGGTGTTGAGCAGCAGGTCGGGGCGTTCGCTGACCAGCAGGAAGTGGGTGCCTTCGGGGGGCTCTTCGAGCAGTTTCAGCAGGCGGTTGCCCTCTTTGCCCAGGTATTCGGGCAGCCAGAGCAGGAGCACTTTCCGGGGGCTCTGGAAGGCCTTGAGGCTGAGGCGTTGCACGATGCGCACACACTCGTCGCGGGGGATGTTGCCCTGCTTGTTTTCGGCGCCGAGGCGGGCGAACCACTCGAAGTCGGTCAGCAGGGGTTGTTCCTGCAGGGCCTGGCGCCATTGGGGGAGGAACTGCTCGCTGGTGGCTTTGGAGCCGACGGTCGGGAAGCTGAAGTGCAGGTCGGGGTGGATGAATTTGGCGGCTTTCTGGCAGGCGGGGCACTGCCCGCAGGCGTCCCCATCCTGGGGTTGGGAACAGAGCAGGAGCTGCGCCAGGGCCAGGGCGAAGGGGAGTTTGCCGCAGCCTTCGGGGCCCACCACCAGCAAGGCATGGGGCAATCGTCCGGCCTCGAGGGTGCTGCGCACCCAGGCTTTGGCGGAGTCCTGACCGACGATGTCTTGCAACAACATGGGCTCGGTTCGCTGCGCCGAATCGCAAAGCCGAGGAGGAGGGAGTCAGGCGAGGGAGATGCCCAGGGCTTCCAGCAGGGCTTCGTCCAGGGGGCTCACTTCCGGGGGGAAGAAATGCGTCAGCCGGCCGCCTTCGTCGAGCACAAACTTGCAGAAGTTCCAGCTCGGCGTGCAATCCAGGACGCCGTTGAGCTCCCGTTGGCAAAGCCAGCGGAAGAGCGGGTGGGTTCGTATGTCAATCTTGGCGGCAAGCGGGAAGGTCACGCCGTAGCGCTGGGTGCAAAAAGCACGGATTTCCGCGTTGCTGCCGGGTTCCTGACCGCCGAAAGCGTTGGTCGGGAAGCCCACGACTGTCACTTTATCCGGAAACGCCTCGTAAAGCTCTTGCAGTTGCTGATATTGTGGGGTGAAGCCGCACGCACTCGCGACGTTGACCACCAGAATTTTTTTACCCTGAAAATCAGCAAAATCGATGACTCCTCCGTCAATCCCTTCCACACGGAAACCATGAATGGTGGCGGGGCTGTTCATCTCAGCTTTGGGATTGCGCAAGTTGAAATATGTAGGCAAAGGTAGGGCGAATTTTGGCAAATCCCGCTTTGGTCTTCGGCGGGCTCGATGCTTTCTTGGCATCTTTGCTGCGACGCCCCCGCGTCTCACCCTCAAAAGCTGCCGCCTATGCGCATCGCCGTTTTCCGTCGTGCCCACTTCAATGCCGCCCACCGGCTCTACAACCCCAACTGGTCGGAGGAGAAAAACCGCCAGGTCTTCGGCCTGTGCGCCAACCCCAACTACCACGGCCACAACTACGAGCTCGAAGTGCGCCTGGCCGGCGAGGTGGACCCCGAAACGGGCTACCTCATCGACCTCAAAGAACTCAAAGAGCTCATCCACGAACACATCGAAAAGCGCTTCGACCACAAGAACCTCAACCTGGACACCGAGGAATTCCGCGACCGCATCCCCACCGCCGAGAACATCTGCTTCGTCATCTGGAGCATCCTGCGCAAACAGCTCCCCGAGCGCTTCGAGCTGCGCGTGCGCCTGTACGAAACCCCCCGAAATTACGTCGAGTACCCGGCCTGAGCGGTGCTGCTGCCTTGCACAGCCGCTGACCGACGCCGGGAAAAGGGAGGGGATGGGCGCGCGTCTCCCCCTCCCCGCTCCTCCCTCCACCCGCAAGGGGGTGGGG
>CAZBYX010000290.1:0-5329 GCA_964496055.1 uncultured Saprospiraceae bacterium | reverse complement strand
TCGAACCCTGCGGCTGCAATCCGAGGCGTTGCCCCTTCCCCGCCGACCGCTGCCACTGCCCCGACCTCCCCGCCAACTGCCTGGAACCCGGCGCCGACCCCTATACCGAAGCCGCCCAGTGGATCGCCCACCAGTGGAATGTGGAAAAGGAAGCCCTCGAACACCCCGGCGATTATTCCCTCAACCTGCATCTCTACCTGCCCGAACTGAAAGCTTATTTCCGGAAGATGAATCGCTCCATCAAGGGGGATACGCATTGAGCCCTCTCCTCCAGGTGCATGCGGGCAATTCGGCGCGAATTTTTTTCTTTGTCGAAGGAGATCCCTTCCGGGATGGGGTGTTCGCAGGCAAATTTTTGTCAGCGGCCCTTGAAAAAACGACAAACCAACCCACCATGATCAAGCTATCGGAAATCCCCACGCGCCCGCCGGCGGATGTGAAGAAAAAGGAGTGTCGCAAGCAAACGCGGGCGCTTACCCGTCGGTTGGGCGAATTGCAGCACGTTTTGCGGGCACAGCGCAAGCACGCGGTGCTGGTCATTTTTCAGGGGATGGATGCCAGCGGCAAGGACGGGGCGGTGCGCAACGTCTTCCGTCACTGCTCACACGACGGCGTGAGCGTTTATGGCTTCAAAAAGCCCACCGACGAGGAGTTCGCCCACGATTTCCTCTGGCGCGTGCACAAGCAATGCCCCGCCCGCGGGGAAATCAAAATTTTCAACCGCTCGCACTACGAGGACGTGCTCATCCAGCGCGTCCATGGCTGGATCGACGAGGCGCGCGTCCGCAAGCGCATGGCCGCCATCAACGCCTTCGAGCAATTGCTCCAGTTCGACAACGACACCCTCATCCTCAAGTTCTACCTCCACATCTCCTACGAGCAGCAGGAAATCGAGCTGCGCCAACGAATGGAGGAAGCCGACAAGCACTGGAAGCACAACCCCAACGACTGGAAAGAACGCGAACGCTGGGACGACTACATGCGCGCCTACGAAGACGTGCTCAACGGCAGTGCCTTGCCCTGGCACATCATCCCCGTCGATGTGCGCTGGTACCGCGATTACCTCGTCGCGCGAACCCTCGTCCATGAGCTGGAAAAACTGGACCTCGAATACCCGGGACTGAAATGAGGAATGGGGTGGGGGAGCGAGCGTACGGGTTTGGGGTGGTCGGAATCGGGATTTCTCCCTACGGACAAGCAGGATGGGTGGGATGGCACGCCGGCGCCCCCTCGAACCCGAACCCCCTTCCCCCCCCTCGATGGGGCGATTTTTCGGCGGGGGTGCGAGCTTGAAAGGGGCGGCACCGTGTCGGCGTGACGGGGAGTCACGCCGACATTTCGCTGTCTTCAGGAAGGTGCCGGGTTTGGGGGCGGCTCCTAAAATTCCCAGCGTTTGAAGGCTTCGATGGCTTCGTACTCGGCCAGGCCGAGTTGGTCGTAGAGTTGGGCGGTGGCGCGGTTGCGTGCTTCGGCGCGTTGCCAGAATTCGCGGCTGTCGTGGCCCGGGAAGAGGGGGCGGTCTTTTTGAGATTGGTGCTTGAAGATAGCCCGGCGCTTGCGCATCAGTTCGTCGGGGCTGAGGGGTACGGCCATGTCGATTTCGTGGATGCTCCACTCTTGCCAGGCGCCGCGGTAGAGCCAGAGCCAGCAGTCGTTGATCCAGGCGTCTTTTTCCTGTTTGCAGCGTTCGAGGGCGCGGAAGATGGCTTCGAGGCAGACGCGGTGGGTGCCGTGGGGGTCGGACAGGTCGCCGGCGGCGAAGATTTGGTGGGGCTGGATGCGGCGCAACAGCTCGACGATGAGGGCGATATCCGCTTCCGAGAGGTCTTTCTTTTTCACCAGCCCGGTTTCGTAGAAGGGCATGTCGAGGAAGTGGACGTTGGCGTCGGGGATGCCGACGTAGCGGCAGGCGGCTTTGGCTTCGCCGCGCCGGATGAGGGCTTTCATCTTCAGCACCTCGGGGCTGTCCAGCTCGCCGGGCTTTTTGGTGGCGAGGGTTTGGCGCACCTGGCGGAACATCTGGGCGGCCTCGTCCTCGCAGCTCAGGAAGCTTTGGTTGAACTCGTTGACGAAGTCGGCGAAGCGCACCACGTCGTCGTCGAAGACGGCGATGTTGCCGCTGGTTTGGTAAGCGACGTGGACGTCGTGGCCCTGGTCGTGCAGGCGGATGAAAGTGCCGCCCATGGAGATGACGTCGTCGTCGGGGTGGGGGCTGAAGATGAGGACGCGTTTGTGGGCGGGTTGGGCGCGTTCGGGGCGGTGGGTGTCGTCGGCGTTGGGTTTGCCGCCGGGCCAGCCCGTGATGGTGCGTTGCAGGTGGTTGAAGACGCGCAGGTTGAGGTTGTAGGCGGTGTCGTATTCGGTCACCAGGTCGCCCATGCCGTTGTCGCTGTAGTCGCGGTTGGTGAGTTTGAGCACGGGTTTCTTCAGGTGCAGGCTCAGCCAGATGACGGCTTTGCGGATGAGCTCCTCGTTCCAGGCTACCTCGCCCAACAGCCAGGGCGTTTTGACGCGGGTCAGCTCGGCGCTGGAGGCCTGGTCCAGGATGACGCTCACGTTGGGGTGACGCTGGAGGTAGGTTGCCGGCACCGAATCGCGAATGGGGCCTTCCACCGCCTGGCGAACGATTTCGGCCTTGTTTTCACCCCAGGCCATGAGGATGATGCGCCGGGCCTCGAGGATGGTGCCCACGCCCATGGTGATGGCTTTGCGCGGCACGTTCTCCTCGCCGAAGAAGTCGCTGGCGGCGTCCACGATGGTGATGTGGTCGAGGGTGACGAGGCGGGTGCGGGAGTGGATGCCCGAGCCGGGTTCGTTGAAACCGATGTGGCCGGTGCGCCCGATGCCGAGGATTTGCAGGTCCAGCCCACCGACTTCCTGGATTTTCCGCTCGTAGGCCTGGCAGTATTCGTTTACCGCATCTCTCGGCAAAGTTCCGTCGGGAATGTGGATGTTTTCGGCAGGAATGTCCACCTGGTCGAAGAGGTGCTCGTGCATGAAGCGGTGATAGCTCTGCAGGGCGTTGGGCGGCATGGGGTAGTACTCGTCCAGGTTGAAGGTGATGACGTTGCGAAAACTCAAGCCTTCTTCCCGGTGCATGCGCACCAGCTCCCGATAAACCGTCACCGGCGTGGAACCGGTGGCGAGCCCCAGAACACAGGACTTCCCGGCCTCGGCCTTTTCCCGGATGAGCCCGGCGATTTCCTGCGCTACCGCAAGGGAGGCATCCCGGGCGGACTCGTAAATTTCCGTGGGCAGCTTCTCCACCTCGCGCAGGTGGGCTTCGTTGGGCAGGAGGGATTTGTTCATACGACGTTGCGCTTTTGAGTGATTGAATGCAAGTTTCGGCACAAAATTAAGTGGTTTGCTGCAATAAGTTGCAATTTCATGCGATAATTTTCTCAGAAAATTGCACAATCTTGCACAAAGTCCTTGGTTTCGGGCCGTTTCCGGCGCTTCCGCCCTTGGACAAGCCGGCTCTTTTCGGTTATTTTGGCCTTCGTTTGAAAGATTTGAACGGTCAGCCCATGAGTAGGAACGATATGCAAAACGCGTTGAACAACGGGAAGAACCTGCTGAAACGGGAACGGCAGGCGCACATCCTGCGCGAGGTGAACATCCACAACAAGGTCTTGATCACGGACCTGAGCCAGAAGCTGCAAGTTTCGGAAGACACCATCCGCCGGGATTTGCAGGAATTGGCCGATCAGGACAAGATCATCAAAGTGCGGGGGGGAGCCTTGTCCAAGTCGTATCACGTTTACAGCTTTCGGCAAAACGACATCTACGCCTTCGAAGAAAAGACCGCCATTGCGCGCAAAGCCGTCCAATTGCTCAAAGACGACATGTTGGTCCTCATCGAGGGGGGAACGACCAACCTGGAGGTGGCGCGCCTGGTGCCCCCCGAGCTGTCCGCCACTTTTTTCACGCCCAGCCTGACCACCGCCCTGCAGTTGCTCGAGCATCCCAACCTGGAGGTAATCTTCATCGGGGGGCGGCTTTCGCGCAGCACCAAGATCAGCATCGGCGGGGAGGTCATTCAGCAATTGACCGAAATCCGCCCCGACCTCTGCCTGATGGGCACCAACGGCATCGACGCCCGCCAGGGCATCACCGATTCGGATTGGGACCTGGTGCAGTTGAAGAAGACCATGATTCAGATTTCTTCGAAAATCGCAGTGCTGACCATTTCCGAAAAGCTGGACAGCACCCAGCCCATGAAGATTTGCGGGCTGAACGAAGTGGACTACCTGGTGACGGAGCTCGCGCCCGACCACCCGCGGGTGTTGCCCTATCGCCCGCTGGTGCAGGTGTTGTGAGGGGTGGGGTAGGGGGGGAGGGTGGCTCTGAAATTTTGTTTTCTTTGCACGAAATTTTCCGGAACCGATACGCCAAACCCTTGCCAGAGGGCATCTATGGGGTGTCGTTCGTTGAAAAGCACGTCATGTCGGTAGCCTCGGAACCCGCCTGGAAGCGCAGATGGAGCCTGGTACCCGCCGCCGTGTGGGCGGGGGTCATTTTGATACTCTCGACGGGGCCGGGCATCCAGGTGCGAACGCCTCTGGTGGCGCCGGACAAAGTGGGTCACCTGGCAGCTTATGGCTTGCTCGTGTGGCTCCTGTTGTGGGGCTTTCGGCATCGGGGCCGGCTCGGCGGGCGCCGCATCTGGGGTTCCATTCTGGGCTCCGCCCTGTATGGATTCCTCATGGAGCTGTTGCAATACGGCTTTTTTCCGGGGCGCTATTTTGAGGTGCTGGATATTGTGGCTAATATTACCGGCTGTTTCTTGGGATGGCTGATTTTTTCATTTTCGAATAAAAACTTGAAGGTATGAATTTCGATCTCTCCGTTACCGGTACAGCGTTGGCTCTGTCCGTCATCGGGTTCGTGATCTTCGTGGTGGCGCTGATCTTCATCATGAAGCGCGTGTTCGAAAAGCGGAGCGAGAGCAACCTGTCCGAAAAACACAAGGGAGATGAGTCGGTGCTCGAAAGCCGCAACAAATACCCCGAAGTGGATGTGTTCAGCCTCAGCGGCACGTTTTTCAACTTCGGGCTGGCGGCTTCGCTCGCATTGATGATCCTCGCTTTCAGCTGGACGCAATACGACCAGGATATCGACATCTCCCAATACCTGGAAACCCTGGAAGAAGAAATCGAGGTGGAGCCCCCGCGCACCAAGGAACCTCCGCCGCCCCCACCGCCGCCCCCGCCCCCGGTGATTGAAGAAGTGCCGGAAGAAGAAATCGAGGAGGAGGAGGTGGTCGAGTTCGAAGACCAGAGTATCGAAGAAGAGACGGTCATCGAGCGGCCCGACCCCGTGGAAGCAC
>CAZBYX010000289.1:0-5333 GCA_964496055.1 uncultured Saprospiraceae bacterium | reverse complement strand
ACTCTCAACTCTCAACTCTCAACTCTCAACTCCCATGAGTCCAACCCAAGGAAAGAGAGGAGAACCAAAAAACCCGGCCATGTCCAGTTACAAAGCTCAATTGGCGAAAAGAATCATGGAAGGCAAAGCCATTCTTTTGGACGTGCGCACGCACGAGGAGTACGCCGGGTATCACATTCCGGGGGCAATCAATATTTCCCTGGAAGAGCTCGAGCACATGATTCCCATCATCAAAGCCTGGGACCGCCCCGTCATCACCTACGGTGGGGATGACAGGCGCAGCGCCCTGGTGGCCAATCGCCTGCAGCGGCACGGCATCGTCGCCATCGATGGGGGGCGCATCGAATTCGTGGAGATGCTGCTGGGTCTTTCCGGCAAGCGCCAGGAGGGTTGAGGGCGCCGGGAGGAGGGGGTGAAACGACGAAGGGGAGCCGTTCACGGCTCCCCTTCGCTTGTCAGGAGTGGGTTGGAGGGCCTCAGATTTCTTTGGGGGTCATGATGTAGGCCACGGCGAGGAGTTGTTGGTTCCAATTGCCCAGGGGCGGGAAGCCGATGCGCGGGGGTTTGAGCTGGTGGTAATGGCTGCGTTGGGCGTGAACGCCGGGGCGCCGCCCGTGGAACATGGTGTAGCCTTCCACATTGCCGTCAGCGTCGCGTCGCACTTCCGTAACCACCCCGATGTGTTCGATGATACCGGCCGGGTAGGCGGCCAAGACCTGTTCTTTGGGCGGGTTGTTGTATTTCTTGCCCGAGCCGCCGAAAAAGAGCACGGCCCCGGGCTTGATGACGTTGCGTTGCGCCACCGCATCTTCAATGAAGATGAGGTTCCCGTGTTCGTTGAACCAATTGGCCAGGGAGCGGCTGTCGCGGGCCACCTTCGGGCTGGGGTAGAGGTATTGGTCACAGGTGGAAGAGACGAATTGCACCGTTCGGTGGAAGATGCCCGAGCAGTCGGCCAGTTTTTCCGGTTCTTGGTTGTTGTACATGACCTTTTGCTTCTCCATATTTTCAGCGAACAGAGATAGTTGGAGGCTGAGTTCGGTGTCGTCGGCAAAGCAGGCTTGCCCGGAAGGCAGGCGGATGGGGGTCTGCGGTGCGGTGGCGGTCTCCTCTTCGGTGGCGGTTTCGTCGGCCGGTTCATTGCCCGCTTCGGGGGCTTGTGGGTTTTCGGGGGTGTCCTCTTCGGTCGTGGTTTCGGCACTGACCGTCACGGCGGCCGGGGGGGCACTCTCCGAGCCTCCCCGGATGAAGTATCCTGCCAGGAAGCCGCCTGCGAAGAGGGCGATTAACAAGAGGGGGTGTTTGAGATTCATCACATGAAAATTTTTAATACGAGAAACAAAATTTTGTTTTCGAATCGTTGCTTAATGAAATAAAAGTATTGGTTTCTTGCGGCATTTTTGAAGGATTGTAAATTTTTTTTGGGTTTTGGCTTTTTTCTGCTGTTGAGGGGAGGGCGGTTTGAGGCGTGGGTGGGAGGGCGCGAAGGGCTTTTTCGGCGTCAATGGCCACCGTAGTGTTCGACCAATTCTTCTGGGATGAAGAGGAAAATGACGGCGTTTCGATCCTCCGTGTTTTGGACTTTGGTGACGCTGCCCTCCAGCAAGATGGGTTTCAGATTCCGGGAATAGACGCTGACCATCTCCTTGAGGAATTGCCCGCGCAGGTTGGGCAAATCCGCGTTGGTGAATCCCTGGGGGTCGATGGTTCGGGTTTGTGGTTCGGCGCGGTAGCTGTCGGTTTCCTCCTCATAAGGTAGGACGGTAATTTCCGAGTAGAGGAAGTGCTTGTCCAGGCGGCCGCGGAAGGTGTTCTGGCCGCTGATGTCGGCGCTTCCCTTCAGGAAGAGCTTGAGCGCTTGCCGTTCATCGGCTTTGAGGGCGGCCAGTGCTTCGGTGACGAAGGCACCGATGACCGAGCCGTAGCGATCGCGGAAATCCGCTTTGCTCATGAAGTACTCGCCGGGGCCGAACAGCAGCTTGACGGTCTTGTCGGCGTCCTTGAGGCGGATTTGAAAATAGCGCCCCCGATACCCTTCCACCACCTCGTCGTCGGGGTGGAACACGGCGTCCCAGTAGGGGCGCTTCACTTCGAAGCCATCGGCCCACTCCTGGGGTTTGACGGGCTCGAGATCCACTTCCCGCCCGAATTCTTGCTGAATCGTTTGTTCTTCCTGGGCGACCTCCTCTTCGACTCTGAGATCGTCCTCGATTTTTTGCGCCACCTCTCGGGTGGAGCCTTCCAGTTCCTGTACATCTTGCTCCGCCTTGGCCGCTTCGTTTTCGAAATCTTCGGCTTCGGGCAGGAGGTTTTCGAGGTCGTTTTTGAGGCCTTCGATCAGGTTGCTCAGCGAATTATCGGTCGGGCAATCACTTTGCCGGTCGAATTCCAGATAGCGATTTACGAAGTCCTTCACCTGGGTTTCCAGGGTGGGCAATTCCCGGATGGCCCGAGCCAGTTGGTCTTTCAAGCCGGTTTTTTCCGTCACCAGGGCGGCCAGCGTGCTTTTCCAGTCACTCAGTTTTTCGACCTGCTCATCGAGCCGCCCCCGAGCCTGGTCCAAACCCTGACTGGTGGACTGCGCCAGCTTCTGGATTTGATTCCGCTTGCCGGTCAGGATCTCCAGGGAGGCTCCCAGAACGGTGGCTTTGTTCGACAGCTCCGTCACCTTGTCGAAGAGGTTCCCGGCCGAAGGGAGGCTGGGCTTCTTCGAAGTCAGCTCGTTGTGGAGGTTTTTTACCTGCCTGAGTTGCTGGTTCAGCCGTTCCGGGGTTTCGAACAGCTTTCCCAGGCGGGATTTCAATTTGCCGCGCAAGCGCTCGGCCTCTTTCAGCGGGGTCAACAGCCCGGTCAGGGCATTGTCGCAGGCGTCGAGTTCGGATCTCAGCGCCTCGGCCGGCTTCAGGTCGGCCAGTTCCTTTTCCAGGGATTCGCGCAGGGCGTCCTGCCGCTTGATTTCCTCCACTTCCTGTTGCACGGCCTGGGTTTCGGTCTCCAACGTCTGCTGCTCCTGGGCGAGGGCATCGGCTTCTTTTTGCAGGTCGTTCATTTCCTGCTCCAGGGCTCCTTTTTCCTTTTTCAATTTGGCCAGCTCGTCGAGCAATCGCTCTTTCTCCTGGTTTTTAGAGTCCACGTTCTTGGACAGGGCATTGCCTGCATCCTCGGCCTGCTTCACCTCCTGATGCAACTGCTCCAGAATTTTCTTGGGCTTGTCTTCGAGCTTGGCTTGCAGATCGGTTTTGGTTCGGTCCAGGGCGGCCAGCTGGTCTTGCAACTTTTGAATGGCCTGGGTCTTGTCTTGGAGGCTCTTCCCTATCTCGTCGGCCTTTTTCACCACGCCATCAAAGCGCTCCTTGAGTTTGCCGGCGCGGTCCACGAGGTTCTGAGCTCGATTCGCCAGGTTTTTCCCTTTGTTGAACAGGTTTCCGATTTTGGAGAACAGCTTGGGGAAGGGCAGGCGGGGCTTGAAGTTCAGGAGCTTGCCCAAAAGCCCTTTGGCACCGTTGATTCCGGAGAGCAGCTTTTCAGCACCGGGCACGAGCTGGCCGATGCCGGCGCCCATTTGCGCCAGGGCTGTCTGGAGGGCGCTCACATCGGGTTTGGCGGCGTTCAGTTCCTGTTGGAGGGCGGCGATTTTTTGCTGCATGGGGGCCCCACCGGGCAGGGCCTGGACCTTTTCCTTCAGATAAGCCACCTGGTCTTTCTTTTTCATTTTTTGGGGAGGGGGGGCGTTGGTGGCGGGGTCTTCCTGGGGCAGGTCCTTGAGGGGTTTCAGCAGGTTTCCCTGCTCGTCGAAGTAGCCCAGCTTTTGCCCCAGGGCGGAGAATACCGGCGGCAATTGGTCGAGTGGGGGGGTGCCGGGAAGGCGTTCGAGGGCTTTCAGTTCCTGGGGGCAATGGTTGCTCATGCGGCGGCTGAGGTTCAGGGCGCGGCGGGTGCTTTCAAAGCCCGCTTCCAGAAAGGCATTGGGGTCGGGCACCTGCCCGTCCACGAATTTTTGGAACGCGGGGTTGATGAGATACTCGTGGGCCAGGTGCCCTTCGAGCTGGTTCAGGCGCAGGCAACTGGGGCCGGTCAGGGCATTGGAGCGGTAGCTGTGCGTCCAGCCCGGGGTTTGGGCCGCGGTGTTTTTCAAATCGCGCAGGGCTTGGAAGGCCGCTTCGAATTGCGCGGTACGGGAAGGGGAAGGGGGAGCCTTCAGGGTTTCGCTCAGTTGGATGGATTGCACCTGTGAGGGGCAGTCTCCTTCCTCGCATACCTGCTTGCCCTGGGCATTGGCCCAAATGGGAAGAATGGCGAGGAGGACCCCCCAAAGGATGCCCTTCGATTTTCCAGGGGTGGGTGAGTGGTTCATTTTCGTTGGTTTGGATCCCCACCAAGGGACTCTGGGTAAAAGAAAATTTGAAAAAAGGAGCCGGCTGAAATTCAGCCGGTCTCCCAAAAAAGTCAGGAATAGGTTTCCTGGGGTTAGGCAAAGTGGCAGGAATGACTCAGTAGAGGCGTTCTCCCTTGCTATTTGCACTTGACCAAACGGCTTGGCCGGTGGCGCTGTACAGCACGAGGTGCCCCCCGTTTTCGAAGGCCATTCTGACGGGCTTGTAAGCCGGTTTGGCGAATTTGGGGTGGCGGGAAGAATGCGTTCCGGATGCCCAGATGGCTTGCCCATAGCGGTTGTAAAGCACCAGGTGCCCGTCCTTTTGCATGTCGAAATGACAACCCGAGCCCTGTCCGTAGGTGTCGGTGGCCCAGATGGGGTGGTCATCCTGGGTGTACACCACCACATTGCCGTCCGATTGCATGATGAGATAGTGCCCGCCGTCCGGGGTGAAGATTTTGTCGCCTTCCTTCATGGAGGCGCCGGCTTTGAGCACGTTGGCGGCTTCTTCAGCGGAGGCGGCGGGTGCAGGGGTGGATTTTTGCTCCGGGCCGGTAAAGGCAGCCACCTTTTTGCCCTGGCGGAAAAAGGTCCACACCAGTTTGCCGTCCTGCTCCGAAAGGATGAATTCGTCCCCGGTTTTGATGTTGCAAGGGTTCGATGCGAGGGCGATGGGCCGGTGATAAGCCGAGCGCTGCAAACGGGCATGCCACTGCGCATCCTTGGGCTGGTACCTGAGGTAAGCCTGCGCCTTGTTCGGTTGAGCGATCATGAAGCCCGCTGTTCCCTCGATGTAGGTGGCGGTGATGTAGTCCGCATCCGTGAGGGTCATGGGCTGGGAGGGCGATCCCTGACCGACCATTCCCGTCACCACTCCCTTGCCCAGTTGATTGGGGATGTTTGCGGTGCCGGTTTTTTGGGTGGGCGCTGATTTTTTGATGGTGGGAGCGGGTGGGGG
>CAZBYX010000288.1:0-5345 GCA_964496055.1 uncultured Saprospiraceae bacterium | reverse complement strand
GCGACCCTACCCCCTATCGCCGGTGATTTCGAGGAATTCTTTTTCGAGGCTCTTTTTTCGGGCGAGCAAGTGGTGCGGGACGATGCCGTTTTGGAAAGCCAGCCGATTGAGTTCGGCGGGGTCGAGCTGGGGGTCGGCTTTGAGTAGGAGGTGTTCGTTGCGCCGTTCGAGGGCTTTGACGGCGGGGTGCTTTTCGAGCAGGGGGATGAGTTTCTCCACGCCCGGGGCTCCGATTTCGATTTCCACCTCGTCGCTGAGGATGGAGCCCACCGTTCCGGCCGCCAGGAGCTTTCCCCTCTGGAGGATGGCTACGTGCGAGCAGATTTTCTCCACCTCGTCGAGGATGTGGCTGGCCAGCAGGACGGTTTTGCCGCCGGCGGCGATTTGTTGCAGGGTACTGCGCACTTCGGCGATGCCGAGGGGGTCGAGGCCGTTGGTGGGTTCGTCGTAGATGAGCACCTCGGGGTCGCCGATGAGGGTGGCGGCGATGGCCAGGCGCTGCTTCATGCCCAGCGAATAGGTTTTGAACTTGGAGTGCTTCCGCTCGCTGAGCTTGACCAGCTCGAGCAAGTCATCGATGGGAGGATTCGCTACGCGTTTGATGTGCGCCACGATGCGCAGGTTTTCCACGGCATTCAGGTAGGGGTAGAAGTTGGGGGTTTCCAGAAGGGCGCCCATGCGCCGGCGGGGGTTTTTGCCGTAGCGCCCCTCGAACCAGGTGAAGCTACCGGCGCTGGGGCGCAGCACGCCCAGGATGGTGCCCAGCAGGGTGGTTTTGCCGCTGCCGTTGGGTCCCAGGATGCCGTACACCTGCCCTTGCTCGATGCGCAGATTCAGGCCGTCGATGGCGCGGATGCGGCCGTAGTGCTTGCTGAGATTTTCCGTTTGCAGAATGGTCATGCCCGTGAGATGTGGAGGAAAGGTAGGCATTCTTCCACGAGCGGCGCGGACTTTTGGAGCCACGGCGTGCAATCCTCGAAGAAGAGCCCCTCTGGAGGGCTCAGGGCGTGAGCACCACCTTGAAAACGCGGCGCTCCTTTCCCGTGGAGAGCTGCAGGAGGTACAGCCCGGGCTGCAGCCCAGCGGTGGACAGCGACAGGGAGGAGCCAGAGGCCGTTCCCAGGGTTTGTGTTCGGTGCACCCGCCCCTGGAGGTCGAGCAGGGTGAGGGTGACGGCGGTTTGAGGAGGGAGGGAACCCAGTTGGATGTGCAGCGGCGTGCCGATGGGCAGGGGTGAAGGGCCGAGCTGCACTTCTTCGAGGGCGGCGGGTTCGGCGGTGGAGGTGAGGGTTCCACCTTCGAAGATTTGCCGCTCGGTGAAGTCCGTGCAGTAATTGCCGGGGCCGAAGGGGCGAATGCGCCACCAGTAGCGTTTGCCGGGCTGGATGTACTCGTTGTCCACCAACACGAAGGTGGTGTCGGCGAGGATGGCGGTTTTCAAAATCACCGACTGGAAGGGGTGGCGGCCCACCTGCAGCAGGTAGTGGGTGGCGCCGGGCACGGGTTTCCATTCCAGGCGGACGTAATTGGCGGGCACCACGGCGGTGTCCACGGGTTGGAGCAATTCGATGCCGGCAGGGTCAATGGGCTGAATCTCGAGGTTACGCAGGATGCCGGGGCGGGCGTACTTCAGGTTGGCACGCATGGCCTGGATTTGCTCGGGACTGAAGCGGCTGGCACAGGCGTCGAAGCTGTAGGACATGAAGAGGGTGCCGTCGGAGCGGAAGCTCTGGCCGTTCAGGTCGGTTTGCTCGGTGTTGCTCAGGGCCTGGCCGTTGCAACCCCAGCGATAGGAAAGGTAGTCGGGGCCCGTATCGCAGAAGCCGTCGGCGACCTGGTTGCAGTTGGGGTCGTCCACCGATTCGATGCCCGTCCACACCTGGCCGATGTACTGGCTGGTGGGCTTGGCCGGGTCGTATTCGATGCCTTCCCAGCCGACGAAGGGGTGAGGCAGGGACAGGAAGTGCCCCACTTCGTGGGCGAAGGTGTGGTCGCCGTTTCCGGCGCAGCCCTTGGCGACGACCACCGCGTCCATCCAGTAGTAGCCGCAGTTTCCGGCCGCGCCGCTGGAGAGGTAGGCGTTGATGACGTTGGGGCGGTTGAGGGTTTCGATCATTTGGCCGCCCGTGTCGAAGTCGTCGTGTTCGTTCCAGGCGGTGTTGGCTATGTATTCGATGTCGTCGGCGAGGACGAAGACGATGCCCGCCTCGGCGAAATCCTGTTGCAGTTGGCACAGGGCATTGAGGGTGCTCAAGGGGGAAAAGAAGCCCGAACCGTTGTCGTTGCCCAAAAGGAAGAGCTGCAGAGCAGCGACGAGGGTGTCGTTTTCGGGCAGGGGAAAGGCCTCCGGGGCGCTCTGGTAGCTGCGCAACCATTCGAGGTCGGCGGGGGTGGTGCGGGTGCCGCAGGGTTGGAGGTCTTGGGCGAGAAGGGAAGGGTTCAGGACGATCAACGCCAAAAGGCTCGCCGGAATCAATCGGAGCATACGTGTGCGTTTTTCGCAAAAATAGGGAGCACCCCCGGGGAACAGGAATTTATTTTCCGGGGCACCCTGCAAATGGAAGACGCCTGACAAAAACCCGCCTCCTATGTTCCATTGCCGGTGCTCAGGGTTTCCACATTCAAAGGGGCCGCCCTACCTTTAAGCCATTGCCTCACCATCTAAACCGACACCTATGCACCGCAAATTCCTACCCACTTTCCTGTTGCTTTCCCTGAGTTTCGCCCTGAGCGCTCAAATTTACGTCAAGCACGATGCCACCGGCGCCAACGACGGCAGCTCCTGGGAAAATGCCTACACCGACCTCAGCATGGCCCTGCAAGCCGCTTCCCTGAACGACCAGATCTGGGTGGCGGCGGGCACCTACAAACCCGGCAGCGGCACCCCCGACAGCACCTCCAATTTCTCCATCACCAAACCCCTCCAACTCTTAGGGGGCTTTGCAGGCACCGAATCCTCCGCCGATGAACGCGACCCCCAGACCAACCTCACCATCCTCAGCGGGGACATCAATGGCGATGACCAACAGCTCGTCTTCGACCAGTTCCGCGACGACAACACCCAGCACGTCGTGTACGTGGACAGCCTCCTCTCCTCCATGGGGCCCGTCGTCATCGATGGCTTCACCATCATGGGGGGGCACACCAGCGACTTCAACGACCAGGACGAGTGGTTTTGGCGGGGCGGGGGCATCCTCGCCTACAGCACCACCTTCGTTTCCAATTGCAATTTCGAGGGCAATTTCGCCCGCTCCGGGGGCAGCATTTACCTGGGTCCCGGCGCCGATGACTCCGCGGTGGACGATTGCCGCTTTGCCTTCAACAACGCCTCCTCCCAGAGTGCCGGCATCTTCGCCAACAGCATCAATGGATTGAAGGTGCGCAATTGCACCTTCGAACTGAACGTCACGGCTCGGGGCTGCCTCTATCCGCTGCGCTGTCAGGACGTGCTCATCGAGAGCTGTACCTTCCGGGGCAACGCCAACGCCGACGGCTTCGGGGCGGGCGCCTTCTTCTGGAACAACCGCCTGGTGAAGGTGGACGACTGCCTGTTCGAGAACAACTCCGCGGCCAATGCCGCCGGCTTCTACTACGACGGCCGCGAGCTGGAACCCAACCCCCTCGATTTCGTCCTCACCAACAGCACCTTCGTCGGCAACTCCGCCACCGGCTTCGGAGGCGGGGGCTTCTACATGTGGGACGCCAGCATGACCATGGACAACTGCCTGTTCGACGCCAACTCCAGCTCCAACTCGGGGGCACACCTCTTCGCCAGCTGCGCCGGCGACAGTGTCATCTTCAAGAATTGCACCTTCGAAAACGGCAACGCCGGCGGATGGGGCGGCGCCCACACCGCCTACGGCCTCGATGCCCAGTTCTACATCCAGGACTGTGAGTACCTGAACAACACCGCCGTCCAGCTCGGCGGAGCCGTGAACAACGGCTTCGTGGCCAACGTCACCTACGACAACTGCCTCTTCTCGGGCAATGTCTCCACCAGCAGTGCCGGAGGGGCTCTGTCCATCCAGAATGACAGCACCGCCGTGACGGTGTACAACTGCCTGTTCAGCAGCAACACCAGCAGCTCCTCCGGAGGAGCGCTGTTCGGCGGGGCGGGCAGCAACCACTTTTTCGTGGACGAGTGCGTCTTCGAGGGCAACGAAGCCATGGGCTTCGGAGGGGCCATCCACATCAATGAAAGCGGCGACGACGACATCGCCTCCCTCATGCTCAGCAACAGCATCTTCCTGTTCAACCTCGCCGCCGACCAGGGCGGAGCCGTCAACCTCATCGACGCCGACGCCACCATCTACAATTGCCTGTTCGCCTTCAACAACGCCACCGGCGAAGGGCGAGGGGGCGCCATCTCGAACAACGTCACCGACTCGAGCACCGTCAACCTCAGCATCATCAACTGTACGGTGGCCAACAACATCGGGGGCTTCAGCGCCGGGCTCATCCAATGGACCGAAAACGACGTGGACGCCATCGCCAATACCACCATCCAGAACACCATCCTGGCCAACGACGGCCTGATCAACTACGCCATCGAGGCCGGCAGCCCCATGCTCATCTCCAACGGCGGCAACCTCAGCGACGATCTCAGCACCATGGATTACTTCACCCACGCCAAAGACCAAAACGCCACCGATCCCCTCTTCGTCAACCCCGACGACTTCGACTTCCACCTGCAAGCCGGCAGCCCCGCCATCGATGCCGGGGTTTCGGAAAACGCCCCCGAATTCGACCTCGACGGCAACCCCCGCGTCGGAGAAGTGGACGCCGGTGCCTACGAATTCCAGGAGCCTTCCGCCGTGGGCGAGGAGTTGCTGGAAAACACCGGTTTGCTCACCCTGGCTCCCAATCCCGTTCGCCAAAGCGCGACCTTCCGCCTGAACAACGATTGGCGCGGCCCCGTGCAATTCCGCTTCGTGAACGTCATGGGGCAGGTGGTCAAAGTGGTGGATGCAGAGAAATCCGACGACCTGCTGGAATTGCGCCTGCATTTGCCCGAGCTCGGCCTCGGCCTCTACGACGTCATCGCCTCCAACGGCCGACAGGCCCTCGTGGTGAAAATGGCCAAGCTCTGAACCCCTTCACGACCCCCTGACCCCGGGAAAAGGCTTCCTCACAAGGGGCGCCTTGGATGGGAGAGAAATAGGTGGAAATAAATGGAAATAAGCGTGTCGGCGTGACTTCGAGTCACGCCGACACTTGAGTATGCGATGGACAAGAGATCGAAACAAATGGAAATAAGGGTTGGGGGTCGGGTGGGAGATTGGGGAGGGGTTGAAACAAGTGGAAATAGGTGGAGACAGGTTGAAATAAAAGGTCCCAGGGTCTCA
>CAZBYX010000287.1:2437-5346 GCA_964496055.1 uncultured Saprospiraceae bacterium | reverse complement strand
CCGTGAAACCCCGAAACCATTCGATTTTACGGTTTTACAGTTTTACGATTTTACAAGAAAGGTCGCGGGCGGGAGGACAATTTATTTCCATTTGTCTCCATGTGTTTCCAGTTGTTTCAAGGGTTTTCCCACCGTCTCCCCTTTCATCTTTCAAATCGCCTCCATCAGCAGGGCACAGGCGCGGTTGAGGGCTTCCATGCCGGCCTCGGCGCCGCGGGCGTGGCCCATACGGACGATGACGAGCTCTTTGGAGGGCACGATGATGGTGCGCTGCCCCCCGGCGCCGGCCATGAAGTAGGCGTCTTCGGGCAGCGGGAATTCCCCGTTGCGGTTGAGCCAGAAGAGCCCCCCGTACACGGGCTCTTTCCAGGCGGGGGCGGGGGTGGAGACGAACTCCGACCAGCCTTCGGGCAGGAGGCGCTCTCCGTTCCAGACGCCGTCCTGGAGGTAGAGCAGGCCCAGGCGGGCCCAGTTGCGGGCCGTGCCGTAGTCGAAGCCGGTTAGGAGGAAGTTGCCGTAGGGGTCGGTTTCGAGCACCTGCCGGCGGATGCCGATTTTGTCGAAGAGTTCGCGTTGGGGGTAGGTCCAGTAGTCCTGCCCCAGCAGGCGGCGCATGATGTAGCCCAGGGTGAGGGGGTCGCAGTTGCGGTAGCGGCCTTCGGTGCCCACGGGAAATTGCAGGGGGCGGTTGACGGAATAGTGGAAGGCATCCACGGCGCCGGAGTAGATGTAGAAGTGGTCGAGGTAGCGGGTGTAGGTGGGGGCTTCGGGGTCGCGGTGGGCGGTGAAGCGCAGGCCGCTGCTCATTTGCAGCAGGTGGCGGATGGTGATTTCGCCGCGCGGGTCACCGGGGCTTTGCCATTCGGGCACGGGGGCGGGCTGTTCGAGTTGGAGTTTGCCTTGCTGGATGAGCCGCCCGATGAGGGTGGCGGTGAGGCTTTTGCCCATGGACCAGCTTTCGAGCTGGGTGTTCTTGCCGATGCCCGGGGCATAGCGTTCGCCGATGATTTGCCCTTTGTACACCACGAGGAAAGCCGCGGTGAGGGCTTCCGGGGGCTGGAAGGCCGCCTCCACGGCGCGGGCCAGCAGGGTGCTGTCCACTTCCGGGGGCAGGGAGGGGTCGTCGATGCGGTCGCCCATGGGCCAGGGCAGGGTCAGGGGGTCGGGCAAGGTGGTGGAGACCTTGACCGGCTCGAAAAAGATTCCCTGCCCGTTGTCGATGACGCAGCCCTGGTCGCCGATGAAGCGGGCGCTGCGCCGGATGCTGTCCCGCCAGATGAGCGTGACCGACTGATTGGTTTCGTCCACGGTGTAACGGACGAAGGGGCGTTCCGCTTCCGGCAAAAAGAAAAAGCCGCTGTTGCGGAAGGCCTCCCCGGCTTCGCGTTCGGAAACGAACACGGCCGAGCAAAGCACCTTGGCATAGCCCGCCAAACCCAACTCCACTTCCGTGCCCACTGGTTGGGGCGTGGCGTCCGGGGGGGCGAAGCGTTCCGATAGCTTCACGGGGTCTTGGGGGGTGGTACACCCCCAGGCGGCGAGCAGCCAGCAAAGGGTCAGGATTCGAATCATGCTTCCGGGTTTGAGGGATTCGGGGGCGACCCCGCCCGAATTGATAACTTTGTGCCCCAATTTAAAAATTAGAAGGAGGAAGCGTGATTGAATTCCGCCGACAGACCCTGAAAAACGGCCTGGTCGTCTTGGTCCACGAAGACCCGAGCACCCCGCTGGTGGCCTGCAACCTGCTGTACCGGGTGGGCAGCCGCGACGAAGACCCGGAACGCACGGGGCTGGCGCATCTGTTCGAGCACCTCATGTTCAGCGGCACCCCCGAAGTGCCCGATTTCGACCAACCCATCCAGGAAGCCGGCGGCGAAAACAACGCCTACACCAACACCGACGTCACCTGCTTTTACGAGGTGCTGCCCGCCCAGAATCTGGAGGTGGCCCTCTGGCTCGAGAGCGACCGCATGCGCAACCTGAAAGTGGACGAGCAGAAGCTGCGGGTGCAGCAGAAGGTCGTGGTGGAAGAATTCAAGGAGGTCTGCCTCAACCAGCCCTACGGCGATGCCTGGCACCACCTCTCGGAGCTCGCCTTCCGGGTGCATCCTTACCGCTGGCCAACTATCGGGAAAGAGCCCGCCCACATTCTGGGGGTCCGGCTCGAAGAGGTGCGCGCCTTCTACCGCCGCTTCTACGCGCCCAACAACGCCGTGCTGGTCATCGCCGGTGGGGTGGACGCCGCCGAAGCCCTGAAGCTGGCCGAAAAGTGGTTCGGAAACATTCCTCCCTCCAACCTCTCCCCGCGAACCCTCCCCCAGGAACCCCCTCAAACCGCCCTCCAGCGGCGCATCCAGCGCGCCAAAGTGCCCGAAGAAGCCCTTTACCTGGCCTTCCGTACCGGCAGCCGCCTGGACACCGACTTCCACGCCACCGACCTCCTCTCCGACGTGCTGTGCAACGGCCCTTCCTCCCGCCTCTATCGGCGCCTGGAAAAAGAACGGCGCCTGTTCCAGTCCATCGACTGCTACATCACCGGCAGTTTCGATCCCGGCTTGCTCATCATCGAAGGGCAAATCAGCGAGGGCACCTCCCTGGAAACCGCCCGCAGCGCCGTGTGGGAAGAAATCGAGCGCCTCAAGGAGGAACCCGTCCCCGCCCGCGAACTGGAAAAGCTGAAAAACAAGGTGGAAAGCAACCTGGTCTTCTCCGAAACCAGCGTGACGAGCAAAGCCTCCAGCCTGGCCTTCTACGAAGCCCTCGGCGACGCCGCCCTCGTCAACCGCGAAGCCGAAAACTACCGCCGCGTCGAACCCGCTGACCTGCAGGCCGTGGCCCGGCGTATCTTCCGCCCGGAAAATTGCGCCGAGCTTCAGTACCGCAAGGAGGAGGCTTGAGCTGAGCTCCGT
>CAZBYX010000287.1:0-2337 GCA_964496055.1 uncultured Saprospiraceae bacterium | reverse complement strand
TTGTCCACGCGGATGCGTTCGGGGCGGTTGGCCAGTTCCCAGGTGGTGTGGAAGATGAGTCGGGCGATTTTCTCCATGCGTTCGTACTCGATTTTGTCGGGGGTGTCGGTGGGTTGGTGGTAGTCTTCGTGGACGCCGGAGAAGTAGAAGATGGCGGGGATGCCGTTTTTGGCGAAGTTGTAGTGGTCGCTGCGGTAATAGAAGCGGTTGGGGTCGTCGGGGGCGTTGTAGGTGTAATCGAGCAGGAGGTGGGTGTAGCGGGCGTTGGCTTCTTCGTTGATGCGGTGCAGGTCGGTGCTGAGGCGGTCGGAGCCGATGACGTAGATGTAGTCGGGGTTGCCCTGGTGGTGTTTGTCGGTGCGGCCGATCATGTCCACGTTGACGTTGGCGATGGTGTTTTCGAGGGGGAAGAGGGGGTGGGCGGCGTAGTACTCCGAGCCGAGCAGGCCCTTTTCTTCGCCCGAGACGAGCAGGAAAAGGACGCTGCGGCGGGGTCCGAGGCCCTGACGGCGGGCCTCGGCGAAGGCTTCGGCGATTTCGAGCACGGCGCTGGTGCCGGTGCCGTTGTCGTCGGCGCCGTAGTAGATGGACTTGCCCTTCTTGCCGAGGTGGTCGTAATGAGCGCTCACGACGACGACTTCGTCTTTCAAATCGGCATCCAACCCTTCCACGAACCCCAGGACGTTGGCCCCGAGCAATTGGTTGACCTCCTTGTCGAATTGGAGGGTCAGGCGGGTTTTGAGTTTGAGGGGGGCGGGGCGGCCGGAGGCATTGATGCGGTCGCGGTTTTCGATGAGTTTCTGGAGCTTTTTCCCGGCAATGGCTTTGAAGACATCGGTGGAGACGAAGGCATGCGCCAGGGCCGTGCTGTCGGGTTTCGGGGCGCCGATTTGGAGGCCGCGCCCCAGGAGGCGGCTGCGGTTGCGGTTGATGCTGCGGCGGATGTCTCCGTCCAGGATGAGCAGGGCCTGGAGGCCGTGGGCGCGGGCCGCGGCCAGCTTCTTGTTCAGGTCGGTGGACCAGTCGGAGCGTTCTTCGGTGCCGGTGAGGTGGGAGCGCCCGTCGGGGCGGGTGGGTTCGCCGGCGTAGATGAGTCCCACCGCCCCTTCGGTTTTCAGGCCGGTGTAGTCGCTGTACTTTTCATCGTCGATGCCGTAGCCGAGGAAGAGGACCTGGCGGGTCTGGATGCGGGGGCGGTCCGGGTTGTCGGCCGGGAAGGCGTAGAAGTCCCACAGGTGCTTGAAGGATTTGCCGTTGACCTTGATGGCGATGCCGTTGGGGTTCCAGCGTTGGGCGGAGAAGACGATGGGCTGGAAGTAGGAGCTGTCGGCACCGATGGGGGGCAGGCCGAGGGCGGCGAATTGTTGGGCCAGGTATTTGGCGGCGCGGCGCTGGCCCTCGGTGCCCGTTTCGCGGCCTTCCATTTCGTCGGAAGCCAGGCGGAAGAGGTGGGCTTTGAGTTCCGAAGCGGTGATGGTGGCGGCCAGTTGGGCCGGCAGGTCGGTTTCTTCCACCCCCTGCTGCAAGGCGGGTTGGGCGTGCTGGGCCGGGGCGGTGCTCAGCAGCCAGCAAAAGGCAAAAAGGAAAGCGATTCTTTTCATGGGTGGGGATTTGGCTGGGCTCAAGTGCAGGCGATTTTATTCACCCGGCGGGCGTGGCGCCCCCCTTCGAAAGGCGTTTTCAGAAAGACCTCCACCATGCTGAGGGCCAACTCCAGCGCGACGATGCGGGCGGGGATGGCCAGCATGTTGGCGTCGTTGTGTTGGCGGGCCAGGGCGGCGAGGGTGTCCATCCAGCACAGGGCGCAGCGGATGCCCGCGTGCTTGTTGGCGGTCATGGCCACGCCGTTGCCGCTGCCGCAAACGACGATGCCGAATCTCGCGCGGCCTTCCTCCACGGCCTGCGCGGCGGGATGCACGAAATCGGGGTAGTCCGCCGATGCGGGGCTGTCCGTCCCGAAATCCAGAACGGCGTAGCCCTGCTCTTCCAGCCACCGGCGGATGGCTTGCTTGTAGTGAAAACCGGCGTGGTCGGCTCCGAGCGCAATGGTGGCATCCATAAGCTAAGGGCTGAAATTATGTTTTGAAAACGTCCTTCGACCCGGGAAGTTGCCCGAACCCGGGAAGGGGAGGGGTTTTGAGGTTTGGGTTTGTGAGTAGTCAGAATCTGGATTTCCAGGATTCCCTGGATTTCCAGGATTATCCCTTTCGGGCAGGCAGGATGCCCCCAAACCCAAACCCCACTGCCCACTGCCCACTGCCTACTGCCCACTGCCTACCGCCCACTGCTCACTGCCCACTGCTTACTGCCCACTGCTTACTGCGGCCTTCTGCGTCA
>CAZBYX010000286.1:0-5357 GCA_964496055.1 uncultured Saprospiraceae bacterium | reverse complement strand
GGGCGGGGGCGAGGGGTTCCTCGGCGGCGAGCTGGACTTTCTGGTGCTCGATGAAGCGCCGGATGGCTTCGGCCTGGGGGCGGTCCAGGGCGCTGATGGAGAACTCCATCCCCGTCGAGCCCGCCGTGTCGATTTCCACGCTGACCACATCGAAGAGTTGATGCAGGAGGGTTTGGCGGAAGTTGACCGTCTGGATGCGGTCGATGGGCAGGGTGAGGCGGGTCTTTTGCAGGATGCCCTTTTCGATGACCAGCTCGTCGCCCTGCACGTAGAAGTAGAACTTGAAGTAGGCGATGATGGACAGCACGGCCACCACGACCGCCGCCCCGATGAAGAGGCTCAGGAAAAAGGTGTCGGTTTGCTTTTTGGGGTTGAAAATTACGATGAGCGCCAGCGGCCACAACTGGCGGATGAGCCGCCGAACGAACTTCAGCAGGATGAGAAGAATGGCAACCGAAGATTGCCGCGTGGGCACCTCCAGAAACGTGCTATTCGTGGGGCTCATCCGCCTGGATTTTTCCTGAAACGAACTCCCGGATGCGCTGGGCGTCCTGCATGGGCAGGCCCGGTATGGACAAATCGCTGCTGCTGCCCCCTGCCGTGTAGAGTTTGAGCGTGGCCAGGCCGAACCATTTCTCGATGGGCCCCTGGGTGATTTCGCAATGTTGCAGCCGGTTGAACGGGACGGTGGTGTCGCTGCGCCACAGCACCCCCCGCCGGAAGGTGATGTCGTGTTCGCGCAACAGATAGCCGCTGACCCGGTAGTTCTCGCGAATGAGCAGCCAGCTGAAAGCCAACAGCACCGCCCACAGGGCGAAGCTCAGCGCGCTCAGCCACTCGGGCCAATCGCCTACGGCCGAGCCGACGAGCCAACCTACGAGCAGCAGAGCGAAAAAAAGCAGGTTGCCGCCGAGTTCGACCTTCAGCCAGTCCGGGTGCAGGCGTTTCAGCTCCGCATCCCGGATGTCCGGCAAAGTTTCTACCCGGATGGGGGTGTTTTCGAAAACCATGGCGGCGATTTGCTGGGTGAAAAGCCGGTTTCAAGGGGCGGGCGGGCAGGGTGAGGGCTCACGGGAAGGGCACTCGCACCCCGAAAGATACACAATTCACCGCGCATGGGCGGCCCGGTTCAAGGCCGGCAGAATGCTTACCTTTGCGCAAATTTTCAAACCACCGAACCCGCCGTTCATGTTCACCATCAACATCTATTTGCGCTTTGCCCTCATGGCCGTCACCCTCATCGGCAGCGTCGTGCTGATGGTTTTGGGCTATGGGGTCGGCTATTGGATCTTTCCCCTGCTCGTCGGCGTGATCTTGCTGGTGGGCTACATTTTGCTCGGCACCGTGCAATCGGCCGCCCAGCTCATCCAGAAGATGGACTTCCTCGGAGCCGAAAAGCGCCTCGCCCTGACGCTGAACCCCAACTGGTTGTACGTGGCCAACCGCGCCTACTACTACATCATGAAGGGCACCATCGCCCAGAATTTCAAGCGCCCCGAAGAAGCCGAGGAATGGCTGCGCAAAGCCCAAAAACTCAAGCTGCCTACGGACAACGAGAAAGCGGCGGTCGAACTGCAGTTGGCCAACCTGGCTGCTTCCAAAAACAAGTGGAACCAGGCCTTGCTGCACTTCCGCGTGCTGAAGAAATTGCGCGTCACCGAGCCCGCCCTGAAGGAGCAAATCCGGGAGTTCGAGAAAATCCTCACCAACCGGGGTCAGCTCAAAGCCGCCGGCCGCCTCGGCATGAAAGGGGGCGCCATGATGGGCAAAGGCAAGCGCCGCCGCCCCAAAATGCGCTGAGCCCCCAAATCCTTCCCCCTCACAGGTTTTCAGGAGCCACCACCTCCACCCATTGGCCCGGCACCCGGGCATGGATACTCTCGTCGTACATGGCGCTGCAACGAAGGGTGGGCAGGTAGAAGCGGCCTTCGTAGGCGGCGTGCAGTTGCACGCGAAAGACTTTCTCCTCGTTTCGCTTCCCCAAATCGAAGTAGGAATAGACGCGGTCGTCGCGCAGGTCCTGGTATTCGGGGCGGTCGCCGGCCGACCAGCCTTCCAGACCGAACAGGCGGGTGTTCAGGATTTCCCAGCCCGAGGGGAAGACCTGCGTCAGCGCCAGTTCTTCCAGGCGGCGGTAGGCGGGGCTGGTGTGGCGCACCCGCACCTCGGCCAGGAAATCGGTGCCCTGGGGCAGGCGGGTGGGGTCGAGGGGGGCGCCGTTCAGGGAAAGGTACCGGACTTGGAGGGCCAGCCCGTCGGCGGCGCTGCTTCGGTCACCGATGAGGGGTTGCCCGCTGACGAAGAGGCGGGCGAAGAGCAGCCCCGCGTTGGGGTTGCGCAGTTCGATTCGGTGCGTGGGGCGGCCCTCCACCTCCAGGGGCAGGCGATGGACCAGGGCTGTCGCCTCTCCTTCGTGGGCGCCGGTTCCGTTGTGGTCGTAGGCGTATTGGAAGGTTTGCGCGGAGCCTTGTTTGGCGGCCAGCTTGCCGAGAGCGAGCAGGCAGAAGGCGGTGGTTTGAGTGCTGTACCATTCGGAGCGGCTGAGGGCGTCGGCGATTTGGCGGGCCGGTTCGGCGGCGCGTTCGAGCTCGTCAAGGAGGACGAGCGTTTCGAGAATCATGGCGCGGTCGCGCAGGTCGGAACCATAGGTGTCGCTCAGTTGGCGGTAGGGCGGCACCTCGGTGCCGAGGTTTCGGACGAGCGCTTGCGCCACGTCGCGCTTTCCGTCCAGGGCATAGGCGGCGGCCAGGCGCCAGCGCGCGGCGTCGGGAAGCTGAGGGCTTTCTCGCAGGCGGTTCATGGCGCCGGCCTCGGGCCGGCCGGCCAGCGCCAGGGTGAACAGGCGGTAGGCCTGCATGAGCGCAGCAGAGGGGTCGGTGCGGAAGGCCCAGGAGCGTGCCAGGCTGCTCTGGGCCTGGAGCCATCCGGTGAGGAGACCGGGGGGCAGGCGGTAGCCCTGGGCTTGGGCCTCCAGCAGGAAGTGCCCGGCGTAGCTGGTGGCCCACTCGTCCACTTCGCCGCCGGGCCAGTAGCTGAAGGCGCCCGAAGACTGCTGGAAGTTGCGCAGCTTCTCCAGTGCCGCCGCCACATTGCGCTCGACCTCGGCGCTTTGCTCCTTGCTCAGGGGGCTCAGCTTGCCGACGAAGAGCTGGGGAAAGGCTTTGCTCACCGTTTGCTCGATGCAGCCATGCGGATAGCCCAGCAACCACTTCAACCGTTGATGCAGGTTGAGCGGCGGCAGGGTGGACAGCTCCAGAACGGCTTCGTTCGTGCCCGGCACCCCGGGAATGCGGAACTCCAGGGTGCGGGTTTGACCCGCCGGCACGTCCAGTACGAAGACATCGCTGACGGGCGGGTTGGGGTTGCGAACCTGGATTTCGGCTTCGTACACGGCACGCTTGCCGCCCCCTTCCGCCAGAATGCGCACCCGCGCCACCCCCACCCGCTCGCTCGTTTCCGCCGGAAAGCTGAGCAGCGCTTCGCCGGGTTCCGAGAAGGTGATTTCCCGGTGGCTCCCTTCGGGGAAGCGCAGCAAGCCCGCTTCGTCCTCCACCCGAACGGTGACCTTCCGAACCGAGGGCTCCATGGCGAAGACGCTGACCGGCAAGCGGAGCGTTTCGCCGGGCCCCAACACGCGCGGCAAAGTGCCCAGCACCATGAGCGCTTCCCGAACGGGCACGGTGGCTTCGCTGTGCCCATAGGCGCCTTCCCGATTGGCGGCCACCACCATGGCACGCACCGAGCCCACATAGTTGGGCATGGTGAACCGGTGGCGGCGCGTCCGGCCGGCTTCCAGCAGGAAGGGGCCCGCACACAGGACCACGGGCTGGAAACGACGCGCCCGGCGCCGGTCGGCGCTGCGCTCCAACTCCTGCCCGCCCCCGATGCTGAGCAGGCGCTCCAACTGCCCCCCGTAGGCCCCCAGCACCTCGTCGTACAGGTCCCAGGTCTTGACGCCGAGGGCTTCCTTGGCATAGATGGCGGCGTGGGGGTCGGGGGTGGGGAAGCGGGTCAAATCGAGCAGGCCTTCATCCACGATGGCGATGGTGTAGGCCATGCGGCGCCCCCCCTCCTCCGCCACCCGCACCTCGAACGGCTTGCGGGGTTGCAGTTCTTCGGGCATCTCGAGGCGGGGCTGGAGCCGGGTGTCGGGGTTTTCCACCAGAATGGGCAGCACCCCATAGAGGCGCATGGGCAGGTCGTTATCCCGTTCGGTGTGGGCTTGCAGGAGGGTGACGTGGGCGTAGACGTTGGGGGCCATCTCCGGGGTGGCGGGCAGGCGGAAGACGTTCTCTCCGGCGCGGGCCGCTTCCCAGCGATGACTGAGGACGCGGCCGCCCTTTTCCAGGGTGATGAGCACGCGGCAATCCTGCCCGGCGGGCACTTTGAGCTCGATGGTTTCCCCGACCCGGTATTTTTCTTTCCCGGCGGCAATCACCATCATGGCGGCTTCCGCGCTGCGGCCGGCGGCTTCCTCGTACCAGGGGTAGCCGGCATAGGCGAAGGTGCCGGCGCAGTGGCCGCTTTCGGGGTCGCACACCCGCACCAGGTAGCGCCCCCACTCGTCGGGGCGGAAGGTCCATTCCGCCAGGCCGCGGCTGTTCGTTTGGAGGGCGGCCTTGCTCTGGGCGTTGAAGTGGGTGGAGCTGTTGTATCGGCTGAGGTTTTCGTAGGGTTGTTCCCACCACCAGCTCCATTCCAGGCGATAGACCCCCACGTTCAGGGTTTTTCCGCTCAGGGGGCGCCCCGCTTCGTCCACCAGGGCGAAGCGGAGGGGGTTGTCGCGGCCGATGTCGAGGCGGGGCTCGCCGTAGTCGTTTTCGGGAATGCGCACGCCGCAGTAGGCCGGGTAGGGGCTGTAGGGCAGGTCGAAATGCTGGATGCTGAAGCCGCCGCCGGGCTCCTCGGCACGCACGCGGAAGGAGGCTGCCAGCTTTCCGGGGGCGGGCCAGTCGGCTTCGAGCAGGCGCGCCTGGAAACGGGCGCTGCCCCGGGCGTCGGTGCGCGAATCGAAGAGGATGCGGGGCTCGGCTTTCACCTCTCGGGCCGGGTCGTCGAACCGGAAGCCCCCGAAGTTGGGGAAGGCGGTCGGGGCGGCTTTCAGTTCGCTCTCCACCTGTACGGGCACCTCGCGGGCGGGTGGGCCGTGGAGCCAGTTCACCTGGAGGGTGCCGCTGAGGGGTTCGTCGGAGCGGGAGAGGGCTTCCCGACCGAAGTCGAGCTGGATTTTGAAGCGGTTGGGCTTGACGGTTTCCACCCGCAGGATTTTTTCGAAGGTGGCGCCGCCGGCCTGCACTTTCAGCGTCCAGGGGCCGGTGGGGGCGTTCCCCGCCTCAAGGGTCCACGTGCTTGAGACC
>CAZBYX010000285.1:0-5397 GCA_964496055.1 uncultured Saprospiraceae bacterium | reverse complement strand
CGCATGCTGATGGGGTAGGCGTCCACGACGAAGCCTTCGGGGATGGGGACGATGCCGTAGGTCTTCTGGATGGCGTAGAGCACCACGGCGAAGAGGAAGCCCAGCAGCAGCCCCGCCCCCACCAACAGCAAACCCTCGCCCAGGAAGATGCGCCGCACCAGGCGGTCGTCGGCGCCCATGGATTTCAGGATGGCGATGTCTTTCTTCTTTTCGAGGACGATCATCCACAGGGAGCCGATCATGTTGAAGGCCACGAGCACGAGCATGAGGCTGAGGATGGCGAAGCTCATCCACTTTTCGATGTTCATCAGCTTGAGGAAGGCTTCCTCCTGGCGGTAGCGGTCTTTGACGCTGAAATCGGGCCCGACGACGCCCTGGATGGCGGCCACGGCGGCGGGCACGTCGGCGCCGGGGGCGAGTTTGATTTCCAGGGCGCTGATTTCGCGGTCGTAGCCGAGCAGGTCGCGGGCGAATTCGAGGTCGGCCAGCACGTACTGGTTGTCGAAGTCTTGCTGGATTTTGAAGGTGCCCACCGGATAGCAGAAGCGCTTGCGGAAAGGCTGGCTGCCCAGCCCCGCCGAGGCGGTTCGTTTGGCCATGAACACCTTCAGGGGTTCGAAGACGTCGCCGGTGTTGACGGTGAGCTTGTTGCGCATGCCGGCGCCGAGCACGGCCAGATAGCGCCGCCCCTCGCGCAGCTTGTACACCCCCTCCACGACGGTGGAGTCGATGCCCGTGACGCGGGCGAAGTTGCTGTCCACCCCTTTGAGGATGCCGAAGTCCTGGCTTTCGCGGTATTCGAAGAAGGCGACCTCCTCCAGGGTCTGGGAAAGGTGGAGCACTTCGTCCAGTTGCAGGAGGCGCTGCAGGGTGGCGCTGTCGGGTTCGAAGGTTTTACCCCGCGCTGGGGCGACCTTCACGTCGGGGTTGAACTTGCTGAACAGCCCGGCGATGAGATCCTCGAAGCCGTTGAACACCGACAAAACCAGCACCAGCGCCGCTGTGCCGATGGCGATGCCCAGCACCGAAATGCCGGTGATGATGTTGATGGCGTTCGTGGTCTTCTTCGCCACCAGATAACGCGCCGCAATGCGCAGAGGAAGAATCATGGGCTCCAGGTTGGGGGGCGAAGTTAAGGAGGGCGAATCACTTCATTGTTCGGCTTCCCACCATGCACAAAACCCTTGCATGGAAATTCTTTTTTTTTTTTTGCTACTGCTGCAGCACTTCTACTCCCGCCGACGGGATTTCCCTACTCTGGTCAAATGGTATTCCGTTCAGCTATTCTTCACCAGGAATCTTCCTGTCTCGAGGGGAAGAATCCGTTAAACCTTTTCCAATCATGCAGCGAACCATTTGGCAAATTCGGTTTTTCACTATGGCTGGTCGTAGCAACTCTTGGTTGTGAGACCTGCAACATCGAAAGCCAGGTCAATAACAGCGGTTCCCCTCCCGACCAGTTGATTTTGTCCATGAATGGGGCCGACCTACGCAACCGCATTGAAAACGAACTTGGCATCGGGTGCATGGGAAACGAGTCCAGCTTCGGAGCCGCCCTCGAAGTGGAAGTCCGTACGGCTAGCTTTCAAAACAACCAGTTGGACTTTGACCCAAACCCCTATTCTGAGGTGGCTACGAGTGTGACTTTCACCACTTCCGGCAATTTGGAAATCCCCCTCGAGGTCCCCGAGGAGGGAGCTTACGGGCTGATCGTGCGCATTACCCTGAATGATTGCTACCGTTGTTGTCACGGATTGACAACCGATGGGAGAGGTGGAATAAATTCCAACATCGTAGGAGGTGTGCTCCTGTGCGACGCCGGCCGACCCCGGGTCGCGGTTGAAGTGATTTTCCCTGAGGAACTGCGACCCGAAGGGACTCTATCGATTGATTGGTCCGATGAACGACTTGTAGATGTCCGAAGTTGCTTCTGCACCACACCGCCCTGTATGGTTGAATGTTAAAAAAAAAACAGTGCCATGAAAAATTCATTTCACTTCCTCCTTGCCAGCCTGCTGGCACTGCTGACTGCTTGCACAGTAGATGAAATTCCGAAACCTGCAAGCGAGAATGCACCCTATATTTTTTTCACCCCTTTCTTCAGCCCCGATGCTGAACCTCTCATCGACGGCTACGATGCTCTCGTCGTTCTGGAAATCGGCAACCCTCATGGGGAAAAAGAAGGAGGCAAGAAAAACACGAGTGTGAGGTTTTATGCGAACTTCGCTGAGAAAGGCCAAAAAATCTACGCTGGAGAGGTCACCGTAGATGGTGACATCCCCCTGAGTTTTGTTGAAGACTTGGAGCATAACAACTCCAGGTATCTGTTCGATTCAACTTTTTTGGGGCAGGTTCGATTTTCCGGCGAATACGTTCCGATTGAATTGCAATCCGCCACCGCGAGCTACGAAAGCTTTGTAGATTCGGTTTACGTGCCTATCCAATCGTTTCCACTGACCAGCATCCCGGAGCGTTCAGATTACTTTTCCAAAAGTCAGGATTTCGAGGTGACCTGGGTGGACGACCCAAACATCGAAAAGGCTTATCTGGTCATCTGCAACCCCGGCGTTCCCTGCATTTTCAAAGAAGTGCCCGACAACGGCTACCTCAAAGTGGACAAATCTGAATTTGCCGATTTTCAAGTGGGCACCGAGGTCTTTTTCCGATTCGGTAGGGGCGACTACCATTGTTTCTACCAGGGCAGCGGTGCCGATCAAAAGAAAATCTGCCTGGTGAGCATGGGTGTGTCCAATCTGACGGGATTTCTGGAAGTGGTGGAATGACGCAGCCGGGAAAGGTGGCGGAGCTACCGGAAGCGAGGCAAGGGCCTCACTTCCGGTTTTTTTCGAGCCATAAGGGCAGTTGCCGCAGTGCCGCCAGTTCGCGTTGTTTGGTGCGCAGTTCGTCGGCGGGGCTGCCGAAATAGACCTTGCCCCCGGGCAGGTCTTTGGACACCCCCGACTGCGCCCCCACCACCGCCCCCGCCCCGATGCGGATGCGGGGGGCGAGGCCCACCTGCCCGTAGAGCACCACCCCGTCTTCGAGGGTGGCCTTGCCGCCGATGCCCACCTGCCCGGCGATGAGGCAATTTTTTCCGATGACCACCCCGTGCCCGACGTGCACCTGGCAATCGAGCTTGCTGCCCCGCCCGATGACGGTGTCGCCCGAAACCCCGGCACAGATGGTGCAGTTGGCACCGATGAAGACCTCGTCTTCGATGAGCACCCGGCCGGCCGTGTGCCATCGCCGGTAGCTGCCGTCGGCGTTCTTCTGGAAATAGAAGGCGTCGGCGCCGACCACCGTGCCGCTCTGAATGACCACCCCCGCCCCGATGCGACACTGCCCCCGCAAGACGACCCCCGACTGGATATAGCTGCCCGCCCCGATGTGCACCTCAGGGCCGATGACGACGCCGGGCTCCACCACCGCTTCGGGGTGGATGCGGGCTTCCGGGGCTTGCAGGGCGTTCAGGGGGCGGTGGGGGCGATGGGTGCGCACCAGGCGGTCGTAGGCGTCGAAGGGTTGGGGGCACACCAGCAGAGCTTTGCCGTCGGGGCAGGGCTGCTCCCGGTCGATGAGGATGATGTCGGCGGCGGAGTGGAGGGCCTTGCGGTAGTATTTGGGGGCGTCCACGAAGGTGATGTCGCCGGGTTCCACCTTGTGAATTTCGTTGATGCCCGTGGCTTGCAGCTCCGCATTGCCGAGGAGGCGGGCGCCGAGGCTTTCGGCCAGCTCGCGGACGGGTATGGGACGATCGAATTTCATGGGTGCAGAGGTTGGGATTCAAAAGGCATCTTCGGGCAGGTGCTCGGCGGGGCTCCAGAACAGGCGCTCGAAGTCCACCACGCGGTCGTTTTCGACGCGGACGCCCTCGCTTTCGAGCAGCTCCTGCATGCGGGTGGGCGTGGCGAAATGCAGCCGCCCGCTGAGCTCGCCCTTGCGGTTCACCACCCGGTGGGCGGGCACGTCGTCGTAGGGGAAGCTGTGGTTGAGCGCCCAGCCCACCATGCGCGCCGAGCCCAGCGCCAGATAGTCGGCGATGGCACCGTAAGTGGTGACCCGGCCGCGCGGCACCTGCCGCGTCACGGCGTACACGCGTTCGAAATAGCTTCGCTCGTCTTTTCTTGGCACGGCTTCGTAGCTTTGGCGGCCCGTAAACTTAGGCCAAAAGCCCGAAACCCCTCCTCGGATGGAACCCCTGAAAGTGAAAGCCAGCCGCATCCGCAACCTGACCGACGCGCGCTACTTCGCCGCCCGCGGCGTGGAATGGATGGGCTTCTGCCTGGACGCGGCCCGCCCCGAGGCCGTCCGCCCCGAAACGGTGCGCGAAATCGCCGAATGGCTCGACGGGGTGAAAATCACGGGCGAGTTCGGCGCGCAGACGCGTGAGCGCATCGAGTCCCTGTTCGCCGACGCCGCCCTGCATGCCCTCCAGCTCGACGGCGAGCACCGCGCCGAAGACTGGTCCGACTGGTGGAAAGGCCCCCTCATCCGGGGGGTGCCGATCGATGCGGAAACCACGCCCCGAACCCTGGAAGCCCGCCTGCAGGAATGGCAGGAAACAGCGCTCTTTTTCGTGCTCGACTTCCAGCTTCCCGCTTCCCGCCTCCCAGCCCTGCCCCCTGCCCTGCGCGATGCCCTGCGCGAGCTGGGCGCCGAATTCCCCCTCTGCTGGCAAATCGACGCCGACGCCAGGGACTGGAAGCGCATCGCCGACACCTACCGCCCTTGGGGCATCAGCTTGCTCGGCGGCGAAGAGGAAAAAACCGGCTACAAATCCTTCGACGAGCTGGACGAAATCCTCGATTTCCTCGAAACCGACCTCCTGCTCTAAACCCTCCGCCCATGACCCTCGAAGAAGCCCAACGCACCGTGGACGCGTGGATACGCACCGTCGGCGTCCGCTATTTTTCCGAGCTGACCAACACCGCCGTCCTGATGGAAGAGGTGGGGGAGCTGGCCCGCCTCCTCGCCCGCCTCTACGGGGAGCAGTCTTTCAAATCCGAAGCCGAGGCCGCCACGGCCCGCGACCGCCTGGCCGAAGAAATGGCCGACGTCCTTTTCGTGCTCATCTGCCTGGCCAACCAAACCGGCGTGGACCTGACCGCCGCCCTGACCAAAAGCCTGGAAAAAAAGACCGCCCGCGACGCCGATCGCCACCGAAACAACCCGAAACTGAAAAACGATGGACGATAGGGAGGCAGTGGTTGGACGGTGGGCAAGACATAGAAACACCTGGAAATAGGTGGAGACAAGTGGAGATAAAAGTGTCGGCGTGACTGGGAGTCACGCCGACACTTGGTCGAAAAGGGTTTCGGGGTTTCGGGGTTTCAAGGTTCCACGGTCTCACGGGTGCGCAATGGGTTTACGATGGGTGGGCAGTTGGTCCACGGTTGG
>CAZBYX010000284.1:0-5418 GCA_964496055.1 uncultured Saprospiraceae bacterium | reverse complement strand
TCATCCTGGCCATCCTGACCCGATGGGTCGGTGTCACGATTTGCGAATCTTGACGGTGGCGCCTTTTTCGAGCACTTCGTAGCGCCAGGGCGTCCCGCGGAGGGTGGCCTCGATTTCGTCGGGGGAGAAACCGGGCACGGAGGCGGGCAGGTAGAGTTCCTGAAAGTCGGGGCTTTGCAGCCAGTCGAGGGAGAAGGATTGGAGCGGGTTGTCGGCCAGGACGAGGATGCGGAGTTTGGGCAAGCGGCTCAGGGCGGGGGGCAGGGTCTGGAGGCGGTTGCCGGTGAGGTTGAGCAGCTCCAGCCCGGCGAGCCGGTCGAGGTCGGGGGGCAGCTCCGGGATGGCGTTGTTGACCAGGTTGAGCTCGCGCAGAGAGGAGAGGCAGAGCAGTTCGTCGGGGAAGCGCTGCAACTGGTTGTTTCCGAGGCTGATGTACTTCAGGTTGGGCAAGGTGCAGAGGGCGCTCAGGTCGGCGTTGTGGAGGCGGTTGCCTTGCAGTTCGAGGCGTTCGAGTGCGGGGAAGAAGGTGAGCTCCGGCGGCAGGGCGCTGAGCTCCAGGTCGGCCAGATCGAGGGTGTTCAGGGTGGAATTGCCTCGGGCGGCCCACTGTTGGAGGCGTTGCAGTTTGGTCAGGCGATGGAGGGACTGGAGGTTGCGGGAGGGCGGGGCGACCTCGGTTCGGAAGCCGAGTCGGAGCCGAAAGGCTTCGCCGAAGAGGCTGTCGCGGCCCGTTGCCCTGCCTTCGAGGGCGAAGGGGTCACCGACGGACCAGGAGCGGGCGTTGGCGGTGAGGGATTGAAAGCGCAGGGGGAGGGGAGCCGTGCCTGCACCCCGCCGCAGGTGGAAGGCGCTGCTTTCCCCGTGCAGCCATCCTTCCACGAGGAAGTACTCCTTGCCCTCACCGTTGTCGCAGCTTACCCGCAGGGTATCCCCTTGCAGGGTCGCCAGACAAAAAGGCAAATCCAGGGTGCGGGCGGGAAAGGGGGAGCCCGCCGGAGGGCGGATTTCCAGCCGGGAAAGCCCCTCGGGTTGAAGGTCGGGCCGCACCTGCCAGTCCCCTGCCTCAGGGGACTGGCAACCGCCCCAAACCACCCCCCAAACCGCCAACCAAATCATTCGTTTCATAAGCGCGCCGTCCATGGCTTTCAATCCCCGACCGAACCTTTTCAGGGGCTTTTCTCCGGGGTTCGGGTAGCGAGGGTGGGCGAAGTTATATCTTCGCTGCGCCCTTCCGGCAATTCATCCTCCGAAAAAAATGACGCATGGCTCCTTTCACCCCTGCATTTCTGGAATTCCTGGCCGAGCTGGAAGCCAACAACAACCGCGAGTGGTTCCACGCCAACAAGCTGCGCTTCAAGGAGGTGGTGGAAAAACCCTTCCATGCCTTCGTCGGCCTCATGATCGAGCGCATCAGTGCCCACGACCCCCGCATTGCCATCACCCCCAAAGAAGCCGTCTTCCGCATCTATCGGGACACGCGCTTCAGCAAAGACAAGACCCCCTACAAAACGCACATGGCTGCGGTCATCGGCATCAACGGGCGGAAGGGCCCCCACAGCGCCGGGCAGTACATCCAGATCGGCGCCTCGGAGCTGCGGCTTTACGGCGGCGCCTACATGCCCGACAAGCAGGCGCTCTACCGCATCCGCGAAGCCATCGCCGCCCAGCCCGAGCGCTTCGAGCAAATCCTGAATGCCGCCCCCTTCCGGGAAAAATACGGCGGCGAGGTGCACGGAGAGAAAAACAAGCGCCTGCCCCCCGAATTCGCCGAAGCCGCCCAACGGCAGCCTCTCCTGTTCAACAAATCGTTCTATTTCTTCGCCAAACTCCCCGCCGAAACCATCTTGCGCGAAGACCTCCCCGAAATCTGCACCGAATACTACCTGGCCGGCAAACCCCTGGGAGACTTCCTCACCGAAGCAATCTTGCCCAATCCATGATTCGATGGCCTGCGCGAGGGGGAGGGCTGGAAAATCGTTGTTCGTTGATCGTTGATCGTTGTTCGTTGGGTGTGGGTGAGAGGTGTGGGGGAGGTGGCTCGTGGCTCGTGGCTCGTGGCTGGTAGCTCGTGGCTCGTGGCTCGTTGGGAGGGGGGGGGGGTGGGGAGCGTTGAACCGCAGAAAAACGCAGCTAAAGACGCAGAAGACCGCAGTTGGAAGTAGACAGTGGGCAGCGGGAGGGCTCTGTTTACTCCGTGTGCACTCTGTTCAATCTGTGGTTCAAACAAACCCAAACCCTCAAGCCCCAAACCCAAACCACCGATTGCATACCCACTACGCACCGATTGTATCCCGATTGTGAACCCATGAAACCATGGAACCGTGAAACCCCTCCCAACCCAGTGTCGGCGTGACTGCGAGTCACGCCGACACTTTTATTTCCACTTGTCTCCACCTATTTCCATGTGTTTCGATGTCTTGCCCACCGTCAAAACTTGGGGCAGAGGACGATTTCGTCTTCGTAGTTGCCGAGGTAGGCCACGGAGAGTTCGAAGGTGCGTTGGCCCTGGCGGGTGTTGGCCAGGTCGTCGAGGTTGAAGTCGTAGCTCAGTCCGAAGAGGACATTGCTGTACTCCAGCCCGAGGAGGGTGACGAATTCGGAGGGGCCGAAGCCATCGGTGACGCTGTTGGTTTGGCGCAGGTACCCTCCGAGGTGGAGGGCGATGCCGTTCAGGTCGTTGACGACGAATCGAAAGTTGGCGCCGGCGTCGAGCTTGGTGTGGGGCCCTTGGTTGGAATAGATGGCCCGAGGCAGGATGTGAACTTTATCGGCCAGGGGCAGGCGCAGGCTCAGTTGAGCGCTGTACTTGCGATGCAGCTTGTCGGAGGGGAAGTTGTCCACCTCATCGCCGCGGCTGTAAAAGCTGACCGAGGGCTCCAGAATGTGGTGGACGGCGAAGCCGGCAAAGAGCGCCAGCCGGCTGGGCGCCGAATAGGTGTAGTTCAAACCGACCGACAGGTCGCCGAAAGCGAAGTTGTTCTCGGGCAGGTTCTCGGCGGTGGGGTCCACGTAGCCGTTCACCCCGTCGAATTGGTCCTCGAAAGTGACGTTCTCGTAATTGATGTTGCGCTGTGCGATGCCTCCCTGGAAGCCCAGCGACAGGAACTGGGTTTTCGCCAAATCGAGCACCTTGTGAAAAGCCCCCGAAATGGCAATCTGGGTGGTGGAGAAGTCCACCGTACCGGCTTTGTCGGAGAAGAACTGCACGCCCACGGCGAAGGCATCGTTGGCGGTGCTCAGGCGTTTGCCGAGGGGCCACCGCAGGTCGAGCGAGGTGGCGAAGGTGCGGTAGGGGTGGTCCAGAACTTTGCTCCACTGGTCGCGGTAAATGGCCGAGACCCGGAAGCGCCCGTCGAAGGTACCCGTCAGGGCGGGGTTGAGCGACAGAGGCGCTGCGTAAAATTGGCTGAAGTGCTGGTCCTGGGCAGTCAGCGGAACCAGAACGACACAAGCAAGCAAGGCGGTAAACGAAAGGCGCATGGCGAAAGGCGTTTTGGAGGCAGGTGGGCTCGAAGAGCCGGGCAAAGGTAGCGGCTCTCGTCGATGTTTAGCAACGGCTCCCTGGGGGAATTATTTCTCCGAGCGCCGGGCTTAGGGGCTTGCGATAGTGGGCAACCCTTCCCCTTGCGCATGGGCAATCCCTTGAAAGCCAGCTCGAAAATGCCCTCCAACCCGCGGATTTGTTTATTTTGGCCCACCCCACCTCCACATACACGGAACAAACACGCATGAGTCCCTCCACGAAATACGGTCTTTGCCCGCTGAGCGTGGTCCCGGTGCGGACGCAGCCTTCCCACAAATCGGAGCAACTGTATCAGCTTCTGTTCGGCGAAACGGTGGTGGTGGAAGAACGCAAGGGGCGCAAGTGGTTGAAGGTGCGTTTCGGCGACCTGTCCGGCTGGGTGCTCGCCCGCCAGTTGCTCCCCCTGACGCCCAGCGAATGGGAGCGGTACTCCAGCCAATATGCCCTGAACCTCGATTTGACCGGCCACCTCTTCCGCGAGGGGCATAGCCTGCCCATCACCCTGGGTGCACACCTCCCCTGCTTCGACGGCCTGCGCATGGTGTTGGCGGGGCAGACCTACACCTTCAGCGGGCAGGCGGTTTTCCCCGAACACCTCGCCCCCCGCGCCCCCCTGGTCGAGAAACTGGCCCGCCGCTTTCTATGGGCTCCGGAACAAGCGGGCGGGCGTTCGCCTTTCGGCATCGAAGCAGCGCTGCTGGTGCAGTTGGTGTACAAACTCGTGGGGGTGCAGTTGCCACGCTTTGCCTTCCAGCAGGTGCTGCTGGGCGAGCTGGTCAATTTCCTCGACGAGGCCCTGCCCGGCGACCTGGCCTTTTTCGAAGGTGCCGGCGGAAAAGTCAATCATGTGGGCATCTTGTTGCCGGAAGGAAAAATCCTGCACGTTTCGGGTTGGGCGCGCATCGATCCCCTCGATCACTTTGGCATCTTCGATGCCGAGCAGCAGCGCCACACCCACCGCCTGCGGGTGATCAAGCGCTTCCTCGAGGATGCCCCCCAATCCCGCCCCGCCTTCCCCGAACCCAAAGAAACGCCCCTGCCTGCCCAACCCTCTCTCTTTGGCTGAACCCGTTTCCCTTCTCCGATTCGCCGCCCCTTTTCGATGGGCTGGACGAGTCCCCTTGGGAAAAAAAAGAGCCCGCGCACGGCTACAACACCGCGCCCGGGCTCTTTGGCAGCTTCCGCCGATGCCTGCCTTTCTGGGGAAAAAAGAAAAAGTCGCATAGTGAACTATGCGACTCCCTAAATTATAATCCCATGAACATATCCAAAAACGAAATCTTTCAGAAAAATTCGGAGGAGCCTTTGAATCTCCCCGAATTTTGCTGTAACTTCGCATCAGCCTTTTGCTAAATTGAGAGCAAAGTTAGTCCCATGAACGATTTGTACTTTTAGAGTTTTATCCCAATGTTTTTGGTAGCCGGTCTCTTTTGACTGGCTTTTTTTTTGGGCTGACACGAAGGTATTCCTTTGCAGGGATTCTTTGTCAAAATAGCTGGCACCCCTCCATGAAGGAGGGGGCACGGCTACTAACAAATTATAATCCCATGAACATATTCAAATTTGAAAGCAGCTTCTTTCAGCCGCTCTAACCGTTCCTCCTCGTTTTCCTACCATTCACGTTGCAAATATGCACGCACATCTCCCCTGAAACAAGAACATTTTTTCGACATTGTGGCATTTGAAAAATTATAAAGTGTTTGGGTCGAAATTTTTCAATGGATTGAATTTGAGTGTTTTGTGGTTTTCCGGGCCAAATGAATTAGCGTAGAATTGTGAATAGAACTTTTTTGTCGTGAAGAAAAAATCCTGAAAAACTTCCTTGATTTGCTTGCAGAACGGGCTCCGTCTGGGTGGGAGGAAGTGGGAAAGAGTGGGGATTTCGGGGAGCCGGC
>CAZBYX010000283.1:0-5418 GCA_964496055.1 uncultured Saprospiraceae bacterium | reverse complement strand
TTGGATGATTGGACGCCTCTTCCGAGGCGATGCGTTCCAGCACGCGGAAGGTGTAGGGATGGGGGTTTTTCTCGTCGGGGGGGTGTTCCTCGCGGCGGATTTCGCGCCATTCGGCCTCGTTCCATTCGGGGAAGAAGACATCGCCTTCGGTTTCCAGGTCGATTTCGGTGAGGTAGAGGCGGTCCCAATAGGGCATGGATTGCGCGTAAATTTCGCCACCGCCGAGGATGAAGACTTCCTCTTCGCCGTTGTCGTGGGCGATTTGGAGGGCTTCTTCGACGCTGTGAGCCACCAGGCAGTTGGAAGCCAGAAAATAAGGGTTGCGCGTGACGATGATGTTGGTGCGTTTGGGCAGAGGGTTGCCGATGGACTCGAAGCATTTGCGCCCCATGATGACGTGGTGGTTCAGGGTGGTGCGCTTGAAGTACTTCAGGTCGGCGGGCAGGTGCCAGGGAATCTGGTTGTCTTTTCCGATGACGCGGTTGCGGGCGACGGCAACGATGGCGCTGACGATCATGGCAGGTTGTTGAGATCGGCCTGGAGAATCATCTGCTCGCGCCACTGGCGGGCGGGCGGAACGGTTCCCGTGAGGTATTTTTCGATGAGCAGGCCGGCGATGGGGGCGGCGAATCGCCCCCCACCCCCTGCATTCTCCACATAGACGGCCAGAGCGATGCGGGGGTTGTCGGCCGGGGCGAAGGCCAGGAAAGTGGAGTGGTCCTTTCCGTGGGGGTTTTGGACGGTTCCCGTCTTGCCGGCGATGGGGACGCCGGGCACCTGCGCCGTCCAGCCGGTTCCGATGTCCACCACCCATTGCATCCCCTGAATGACGGTGGCGAAGTGTTCGGGGGCGATGCCCACGTAGTGCTTTTGTTGGAAGCGTTCGGGCAGGGGGTATTCGCCGTTGAGGACTTCCTTGAGCAGGTGGGGGGTGATGAAGTAGCCGCGGTTGGCGATGATGGCAGCCACGTTGGCCATTTGCAGGGTGGTGAGTTGCAATTCCCCCTGGCCGATGCCCAGGGAGAGGATGGTGGGGCTTTTCCAGCCGCCTTTGCTTTTGGGATAGAGGCGATTGTAAAACTCGCTGGTGGGCAGGTACCCATCTTTTTCACCGGGGAAGTCGATGCCGAGCGGCTCGCCCAACCCGAAGGCGCGCAGGTACTGGACCAGGGTGTCCAATCCTATCTGGGGTTGGTAGAAGCTGACCTTGTCCACGATGTTGCGGAAGGTTTGGAAGAAGTAGGTGTTGCAGGAGTATTGGATGGCGCGGCCCACGCCCAGGGGGGCGGGATGCCGGCGGCAGCCCCAGGTGTAGTTGTTGTAGGCATAGAAGCCGGGGCAGGGGATGAAGGTGTTGGGTTGCAGCACCTGTTCCTGCAGGCCCACCAGGGCCAGCACGGGTTTGAAGGTGCTGCCGGGTGGGTACTCGGCCATCACCGCCCGGTTGAACAGGGGCTTGAGGCTGTCTTGCAACAGTGCCTGATAAGCTTCCGCCCGGCGGCTGGTCAGGCTCATCAGGTTGGGGTTGTAGCCGGGGGCCGAAACCAGGGCCAGCACTTCCCCCGTGGCGGGCTCCAGGGCCACGATGGCGCCCGTCTTGTTGGCCATGAGTTGCTCGGCGTAGGCTTGCAGCTCGATGTCGAGGGTGGTGCGGAGGTTCGCACCCGAAACGGGCAGGGTATCGAGCCGGCCGTCCTGGAAGGAGCCGATGTCGTTGCCGAGGTTGTCGCGCAAGACGAAACGGGCGCCCTTGCGCCCGCGCAACAAGTCTTCGTATTGGTACTCCAGCCCGCTGGCACCGATGTAGTCGCCGAGGGCATACACGCCGGGGCGGGCGGCGATTTCCTCCTCATTCACCTCGCGGATGTAGCCCAGCACGTGCGCCCCGTAGGGGTAGGGGTAGCTGCGAATGGTCCGTATCTGGGGAAAGAAGCCCGGAAACTCGTAGAGGCTTTCCTGGAAGCGCAGGAAAGTCTCTGCCGGGATTTTGGTCATGAAGGCAAAGGGGCGGTACTTGCGATAGCGTCGGTCGTGGCGGAAGTCTTTGTCCAGTCGATTTTCGAAATCCGCCTTAGTGATGCCCAGCAAGCGACAGAACCTGGCGGTATCCATCGCGGGGTCTATCTGGTTGTAGACCACCAGCAGGTCGTAGGTGGGCTGGTTGTTCACCAACACGCGCCCCGCCCGGTCGTAAATCAGCCCGCGCGCCGGATACAGCGTGTGTTTGCTCACCACCGCGGCCCGCGCCTGAGAGGCGTAACTTTCATCGAGAATCTGGATGGAAAAAGCCCGGACGATGAGCACCCCGATGGCCAGGATGAAAACCATCAGGATGACGTTGGCGCGTTGACGATACAGGTCGTTCATGCCGGTTCGGGCTCAATCTCTTCCTCCCAGGACGGCTTGCACCGCCAACAGGAGGCTGAGGGAAAAGAGAAAGCAAAATAAAGTTTTCAGCAAGATGTCGCCCAGGTAGTAAAAATTGAACGTCTCCAGCGAAAAATAGATGAAGCAATGCAGCAGAAGCAGGGGGGCGGCATATTGCACGAACCACAGAAAGCCCATCCGTTTGAGGGTGGGGTGGTCGTTGACGCGGTAGCCTTCGAGGGGCTCCAAAAAACGCAGGGCGATGTTGCGAAAATACGCCGTGGCCACCGAGGCTCCGGCATGCAAGCCCGGTGAGTGGTAGAACATATCCACCGCAATGCCCATGACGAAGCCCAGCAGCACTACCAGGGGCCGGGGAACGTCTACCGGCAACAGCAGGATGAAAAGCGGATAGAGGAAGAGGTTGAGATAAGGAAAGTTGGGCATCTCGTTGCCCACGAAGCGCAAGACCAGGCCCTGTACCAGCAGAAGGACGAGAAATCGCAGGGTGTTTTTCCGGGTGGTTTTATTCATTCGGCAGGTTCTGCTCCAGTACCTCCAGCTCTTTTTTCTGGAGGTTTTTCACGATGTACACATAGCGCAGGGCGGTCAGGTCGGCGAACAGGCTCACGCGCAGGTTCTGGGAGAAGCTGCCCGGCGGCACCCAGGTGCTGTCCACTCGACCGATGGGCCAGCCCGAAGGAAAGATAGCCGAAAAGCCCGTGGTGACGACGGTGTCGCCTCTTTCGATGGGGGCATGACTGGGCACGTCGCTCAGGAGCATTCGGCGCGGGTCGGTGCCCGCCCATTGGAGGGTGCCGAAAAAGCCCTTGCCCTCGATGGCCGCACTGATGCGCGCCTGCCGGTTCAACACCGACATGACCAGGCAATAATGCTCGCTCACCTGCCGCACAATGCCCACGATGCCCTCATCGACCACCACGGCGCTGTGGGGTTCCACTCCCTGCCGGCGCCCTTTGTCCAGGACGAGGTAATTGTGATGGCGGTGGATGCTGTTGTGCAACACGCGTGCCGCCTGCATCTGAAAGGCCTGCGCCGGCTCTTCGCTTTCCACCCGAATGGTGCGGGGCGGGTAGCGCATTTGCAGTTCGAGCAACTGCTGGCGCAGGCGGGCGTTTTCCGCCGCCAGGCTGTCGGCATAGATGCGGGTGCGGAAAAAGGTCTGCATGGCATGGGTGGTTTGGTCCACCCAGCCGGTGAAGCGGTTCAGGCTGGTATGCGCAATGGCGCGCTGGTGTTGATTGAATTGCACGACCAAATAAATGCTCAGCCCTTCCAACAGCAGAAAGGTCCAGAACCCTCCGTAGCGGAACAAAACTTCCAAAAGGCTTCGCATCGTCGCTGGTTTTGGGCCATCCCTCCCCGATGGCGCGAAGCATCACACACTCTTGCGGTCGATGAGGAAGGAGAAGCGGTCGGTGTTTTGCAGGGCGATGCCCGTACCCCGCACCACGGCGCGCAGGGGGTCTTCGGCAATGTGGACGGGCAGCTTGGTCTTGGCACTGATGCGCTTGTCCAGCCCGCGCAACAAAGCCCCGCCCCCCGTCAGGTAGAGCCCCGTTTTGAAAATGTCGGAAGCCAGTTCCGGGGGGGTGGCTTCCAGCGCCTTCAGGATGGCGTCTTCGATTTTGGCGATGGACTTGTCCAGGGCATGCGCCACCTCGCTGTAATTGATGATCACCTGCTTGGGGATACCCGTCATCAGGTCGCGGCCGTGCACGGGCAGGTCTTCGGGCGGGTTTTCGAGCTCGTGCAGGGCGCTGCCCACCTTGATTTTGATTTGCTCGGCGGTGCGCTCCCCGATGAGGATATTGTGCTGGCGCTTCATGTAGCTGATGATGTCCGCGGTGAATTCGTCGCCGGCGGTGCGGATGCTCTGGTCGCACACGATGCCGCTCAGGGCGATGACGGCGATTTCCGTCGTTCCCCCCCCGATGTCGATGACCATGTTGCCCACGGGCTCCTCCACGTTCAGGCCGATGCCCAGGGCCGCGGCCATGGGCTCATGGATGAGGTAGGTTTCCTTGCTGTCCACGTGGTCGGCCGAATCGAAGACGGCGCGCTTCTCCACCTCCGTGATGCCACTGGGAATGCAGATGACCATCTTGAGATGGGAGAAAAAGCGGCGGTGGTTGCCGATCATGTTGATCATGCCCTCGATCATGCGTTCGGCCGCCTGGAAATCCGCGATGACACCGTCTTTGAGGGGGCGCAGCGTCTTGATGTGCTCGTGCGTCTTTTCGTGCATCTGCATCGCCTTGTTGCCCACGGCGATGGTTTCCCCCGTTCGGGTATCGATGGCTACGATGCTGGGCTCGTCCACCACCACCTTCCCGTCGTGAATGATGAGCGTGTTGGCGGTGCCGAGGTCAATGGCCAGTTCCTGAGAAAATAGGCTGAAAAGTTTCATGCAGCGGTGAATCCCACTTATGCGGGCCGTCGGTGGCGCCAGGAGAGCAGGGGCGCCGGACTCCCTGAAAGCGCTGCGGCCCGCCGGTTCTTATACTATACGTCCCCTCGTCTTGGGTGTTCGTGGGGTTTTCCCACGGGTTTTGCGGGCACTTTTGCCCCTCGATGATTTGTATCGGGTTTATTTTCAATCATTTAGGGCAGAAGTTGTCCGCAAAGCGGTACAAAAGAAACGAAAAAATGCTGGATTAGAAAGCTTTGCAAAATCAATTTTCAGCCCCTGGAAAAGTAGAGGGGGTGCGAGCAAGGGTGCGGGGGGCGCGGGGGTTCGGGCAAGGAGGGAGGGGAGGGAGGGGTTCAGCGCCGCAGATGCGCCACCGAACGCGCCGTGGCATGCTTGCTGCGCCAATAGGAGCTGGCCTGCAATTCCTCTTCCACCACTCCCCGGGAGGAGGTGCTGTGAATCATGCGGATGCGCCCGCCGCGGTTGGCCGTCACCAGCGCCACATGAAACACCCGCCCCGAGCGGCTGCGCCGAAACAGCAACAAATCTCCCGGCTGAACCTCCTTCACCGCCACCGCCCGCCCCACCTGCTCCTGGGCGGCGCTCACCGTCGGCAG
>CAZBYX010000282.1:2566-5437 GCA_964496055.1 uncultured Saprospiraceae bacterium | reverse complement strand
GGGACGGCACACACCGGGGGCAGTTGATGAACCCCGCTGTGTTCGTCTATTTCGCCGAAATCGAGATGATCGATGGCAGCATTCGCCTGTTCGAGGGCGACGTGACCCTCATCAGATAGGAGTTTTTCAGGTATCCGCTTGTCGGAAAGGCTCACCAGAGGTGAGCCTTTCCCTGGGGGAGCACCCCCTTGCCCCAGCCCCCTCCAACCACACACCCGGGCCGCGCATCCCCGGTCCCGATGGCGAGGCCTTCGAAATGCGAGTCTTCCAGGGCTGATTCTTTTAGGGAAAGAGGGCTTGCCTCGGGTTTGGGAAATTTATTTCAGGAAATCATGGGCAAAAACCAAATAAAAATTACATTTGAGAGGAAGTTTGGAGTTGGAGATTGCTTACCCTTTTGCTTTCCTTTTCTGCGTCGCAGCTTTTCATCAGGTCGAGTTGGTTTCTCTTTCCATTTTGAAAAAAGGGGCCGTTTGGAACCGGCTGAGGGGGCGTTTCAAAGGACGTCTCCGAAGCAGCTTTTTGCAGGACGTGTGATGGTTCAGCCTTTGATTTTTCCGGTTGAGGAAATTGAAGAGTGGTTGAACCTATTGCTTTTATACATTTGAATTCCGATTGACCTCCAGGGGTGCTTCGGAAATCCTGCCCATCTCTTCCAAACTCTGCCCATTCTCCCTTTCGCATAGGTTTCTTCGGCCTCAATGCTCATTACCCTGAACGACCTGCCCAGGAGTAAAATACGGCGTCTATGAAAACAGGTGTACTTCCCTTCGCATGGTTGCTTTTTCCCTGCTTGTTGACTGCGCAAAAAGAGGCGGTGCCGCTGCCCTTCGAGCGCGTGTTCGTGGATGGCGCTCAAAGCCGCGTTCCCCTGGAAGTTCAGGGGGAGCACTGGCGGTTGGAGGTGTGTGGTTTGGAGGCCGGGGCGGATTACGATTTGAGCGTGAACCGGCACCCCTGTGAGGCGAGCATTGGGCTGGCGGGCGCGGAGCAAGGGGAGAGGAGCCTGCAGGTGCGGGCGGAGGGGGAATGCCTGTTGCTGGACGTCTGGGCGGGTTCGGGCAAGGAGGCGTGCGGGGAAGAGCTCTGGCTGTCTGTGGGCAAGCGCGTGGAACGGGAAGTTGGAGGGTTGCGGGTGGTGTCCGTCAGCCAGGACAATGCGAACAATTTGGTTCAGAACGTGCTCATCGGCGGCACCTGTTTCAACGTCAGCAACGTCACTTCCCAGGGTTCCCCGACGGCCATCGGTTCCTTTTCGGGGGGCGCCAATTCCATCGGATTCAGCGACGGGATGGTCATGGCTACGGGCAACATCAATCAGCTCGTGCCGGGGCCGAACAACGACGACGGTTATTCCAGCGACATCACCGACATCACCGACCCGGACCTGAGCTCCATTGCCAACGGCGCCATCTACGACGGGGCGGTCATCGAGTTCGATTTCACGCCCACCTCCGATTCGGTGTCTTTCGAGTTCGTTTTCGCTTCCGAGGAGTACTGCGAGTGGGTCAATTCCATCTACAACGACGTGTTCGGCTTCTTCATCAGCGGCCCGGGCATTTCGGGGCCCTACAGCAACAACTCCATGAACATCGCCGTGTTGCCCAACGGCACGCCCATCACCATCAACACGGTCAATCACGTCGCCAATTCGCAGTACTATGTGGGCAACATCCCGCCCTCCAGCCCCCAGCTTTCCGACCCGGATTGCTCGGGGCACCCCACCACCACGGGGCAGAGCGTGAACGACATCCAGTTCGACGGCTACACCACCATCCTGACGGCGGGCGCTCAGGTGGTGCCCTGCCAGACCTACCACATCAAGCTCGCCGTAGCCGACGTTTCGGACGGCCTGTGGGATGCGGCCGTGTTCTTCAAAGCCAACAGTTTCGATGCCGGCGGGCGCGTGGAGGGGCAGGCCTATTCCGCCACCACCAACTCCAATGTGGTGTACGAGAGCTGCGCCGACGGCGTCATCACCTTCACCCGCGATGGCGGGGACATCAACGACTCCCTGGTGGTCAACTTCACCGTCTCACCCAACAGCACCGCCACCCCCGGTGTGGACTACGCCGCCCTGCCGACTACGGTGGTCATCCCGCCGGGGCAGACCTCCGTCAGCATCAACGTTACGGTTTTTGCCGACGTCATCATCGAGGGGCAGGAAAGCATCATCATCGAGCTGGACAACCCCTGCTCCTGCAGTTCCCAGACCTTTGAGCTCCTCATCGACGACACCCCACCCCTGGAAGCCTCGCTACCCGATTACACCATCTGCGGCTCCAGCTCCGTCACCCTCGACCCCGCCGTTTCCGGCGGCGTGCCCGCCACGGGCATGAATTACAACTGGAGCACGGGGGAAACCACCCCCACCATCACCGTCCAACCCAACTCCACCACCACCTATACCGTTACGGTGACGGACGGCTGCAACGGCATGGACACCGCCAGCGCCACCGTCACCGTCACCCCCCCACCCACCGCCGACATCTCGGGCAGCTTCATCGTTTGCTCCGACAATCCCCAGCCCGTCAACATCGCCGTGAGCTTTACGGGCGTGGGCCCCTGGATTTTCACCTACGCCATCGACGGGGTGCCCCAGCCCCCCATTACGACCAACCAGAACCCGCATATCATCACCACCACGACTCCCGGCACTTACGTGCTCCTGTCCGTGGATTACGCCACCAGCAGTTGCCCCGGCACCGTCTCGGGGACGGTCACCGTCGAAGAAGTCGTCATCTCGCCCAGCGCCTCGGCGACCGATGTGAGTTGCAACGGCTCCACCGACGGCTCCATCACCACCTCCGTTTCGGGCGGGACCAGCCCCTACACCTACAGCTGGAGCAACGGCAGCAGCGACCCCAACCC
>CAZBYX010000282.1:0-2466 GCA_964496055.1 uncultured Saprospiraceae bacterium | reverse complement strand
CTGGAGCAACGGCAGCAGCGACCCCAACCCTTCGGGGCTGCCCCCGGGCACCTACGACGTGACCGTCACCGATGCCAACAACTGCACGGTGACGGGCTCGGCCACCATCCTCGACGACACCACCCCACCCACCGCCGTGGCTAATTCCACCGGTATCATCGATTGCTATACGCCCACCATCCTGCTCGACGGCTCCGGCTCCTCCACGGGCCCCAACTACACTTACCAATGGACGGGCCCGGGCATCGTCGGCGGCGGCAACACCCTGACGCCCACCGTGAACCAGGGCGGCAATTACACCCTGACCGTCACCAACACGGACAATGGGTGCACCTCGAGCGCCACGGTTTCCGTGCCGCAAAACACCACTCCGCCCACGGCAGTGGCTTCCGGGGGGCAAATAACCTGTGCCAACCCCCAGATCACCATCAGCGGCAACGGCTCTTCCACGGGCTCGAACTTCAACTACCAGTGGTCGGGCCCCGGCATCGTGAGCGGGGGCAACACCCTGAACCCGGTGGTGAACCAACCCGGCACCTACACCCTCACCGTGACCGACCAGGTGAACGGCTGCACCGCTTCCGCCACGACCACCGTGACCATCGACATCGTGGCGCCGGTGGCGGTGGCAAATGCCCCTCCCATCACCTGCGCCAACCCCTCCATCACCATCAACGGCGGGGGGTCCAGCCAGGGTGGGAATTTCAGCTATCAATGGACGGGGCCGGGCATCGTTTCCGGGGGCAATACGCTCTTCCCGGTGGTGGACCAGCCCGGGGTGTACACCTTGACCATCACCAATGTGAACAACGGCTGCACGGCCAGCACCACCGTGCAGGTCGGGCAGGATATCACACCCCCCAACGCGGCCGCCTACGCTACCGGCACCGTCAATTGCTACACCCCCGAAATCCTTTTGGACGGCTCCGGCTCCAGCATGGGGCCCAACTTCACCTACCAGTGGGCGGGTCCGGGGATTGTGAGTGGGGGCACGACCCTGACGCCGACGGTCAATCAGGGGGGCACCTACACTCTGACCGTGACGAACATCCAAAACGGCTGCACGAACAGCGCCAGCGTGACGGTCAGCGAAGACCTGACGGTTCCCACGGCGGTGGCTCAAGGGGGTGAGCTGACCTGCACCAACCCCGTGATTCAAATCAGCGGGGCGGGCTCCTCGACGGGAAACAACTTCACCTACCTGTGGACGGGGCCCGGCATTCAGGGCGGCGCCACGACGCTGACGCCGACGGTCTCGGTCGCCGGCACCTATGTGCTTTTGGTTACCAACACCCAGAACGGTTGCACCAACACGGCTTTTGCAACCGTCCTGAACAACACCACGCCTCCCATAGCCACCGCTCAGGGAGGAACCATCACCTGCGCCAGCCCGCAAATCACCCTGAACGGTGCGGGTTCGAGCATGGGGCCGGAGTTCAGCTACCAGTGGACGGCGAGCTTCGGCGGCAACATCGTGGCGGGGGGCAACACGCTGTTCCCCATCGTGGATGCGCCGGGGCAATACGAATTGCTCATCACGAATACCACCAACGGCTGCACGGCGAACGCCCTTGTGCAAGTCGGTCAGGACGTCACGCCGCCCGTTGCCGTGGTCAATCCCGCCTCCGTCCTGAACTGTTACACCCCCCAAACGACGTTGGACGCTTCCCCATCGAGTGCAGGGGCGGGCTTCAGCTACCAGTGGACGGGTCCGGGGATTGTGAGTGGGAGCAACACCCTGACGCCGACCGTGAACCAGAGCGGCACCTACACCCTGACGGTGACGAACGTGAACAACGGCTGCGAGGCGACGGCGAGCGTAGAAGTAGAGGACGACTTCGACTATCCGGTGGCGAGCATAGCCGACCCGGAAATATTGACCTGTGCGGTGGAGCAAACCACCCTCGATGGGACGGGTTCGAGCCAGCCGGGGCCCTTCGACACGTACACCTACATCTGGAACACGACGGGCGGGAACATCGTGTCGGGTCAGGGTACCCTGACGGCAGTGGTGGACGCGCCGGGGGTTTACATCCTGATCGTGATCAATGACCAGAACGGATGCCAGAGCCAGGCGGTGACGACCGTAGCAGCGGATACGGCGGCGCCGGTATCGGAGGCGGGCCCGGCCGGGCAGATCACCTGCACGCAGACGGAAGTGACCCTGGACGGGACGGGCTCCTCGACGGGCACGAATGTGAGCTACCAGTGGAGCAGTCCGACGGGGAACATCGTCAGCGGGGGTACGACCCTGGCCCCTGTGGTCAATGAGCCTGGGGTTTACTATCTGGAGGTCATGGACGCCGCCAACGGCTGCGTGGGCGTCGATTCGGTGACGGTGACGGTGGATGCCTCGGTGCCGGTCGCCGATGCGGGGCCGAACCAGCAACTGACCTGCCTGCTCAGTGAATTGACCCTCGACGGGAGCAACTCCAGCGTGGGCGGGAACTTCACCTTCAGCTGGAG
>CAZBYX010000281.1:0-5495 GCA_964496055.1 uncultured Saprospiraceae bacterium | reverse complement strand
TTGGGTGGGGGTGTGGTAAAGTGGAGAGTTGAGAGTGGAAAGTTTAGAGTTGGGTAGGGGTGTCAGTTACCAGTTGTCAGTTGTCAGTTGGGTTGGGGGGGGTGTGGTTCGTCAGAATCGGGATGGCCCCATACGGGCAGGCAGGATGGGTGCGAGTTTGGGAGCAATAACCGCAGATTGCGCAGCTTTTTTCGCAGTTGACCGCAGTAGGTGGGGGTGCGGGTTTGGGGGCAATTTATTTCAACCTGTCTCCACGTATTTCCACGTGTTTCAACCCCCTCCCCCCATATTTCCACGTGTCTCAACCGTGTATCCACGTATTTCTTTGGGATCACCCATCGTACACCAACCATACACCCATCGTGGCCTCCCTTGCCCTCCATACCTCCCCCCCCCACTTGGCGCCGGCTATTCGGCGAAATTGCCCCGGGTGGGTTATTTTAGCGTTTGACCCCGAAAGCAACGACGAGTACCATGACCAACCATTTCCCCTACATCCACCGCGACCTGAGCTGGCTGTCTTTCAATTACCGGGTGTTGCAGGAGGCCAAAGACCCGGCCGTGCCCCTTTTCGAGCGCATCAAGTTTTTGGCCATCTACTCCAACAACCTCGACGAGTTTTTCCGCGTTCGGGTGGCTTCGCACCGCAACCTGCTGCGGGTGGGCAAGAAAACCAAACGCAAGCTGGACTACAACCCCAAGGAAATCATCAAGGAAATCCTGCGCATCGTGAATGCGCAGCAACTCGAATTCAGCCACATCTTCGAAAACCAGATCATCCCCGAGCTGCACAAACACGACATCCACCTGCTGCGCCGGCTCGACCTGAACGAAGAACAGCAGGAATTTTGCCGCAACTTCTTCAACGACCACATGCTGCCTTTCGTCCAACCGGTGCTGCTGGTCAAGGGCAAAATCCGACCCTTCCTGAACAATGCTTCCCTGTACCTGACCGTCCTGCTTCAGGACAAGGAGAAACCCGATGCCCCGCACGAATACGCCCTGGTCAAGGTGCCCAGCGACCACCTGCCCCGCTTCATCCTGCTGCCTTCCGTGCCCCCGCGCCACGACATCATCATGCTCGACGACATCGTCCGCCACAGCCTCAGCATGATGTTCCCGGGCTACCACATCCTCGACACCTACTCCATCAAACTCACCCGCGACGCCGAACTCTACATCGACGACGAATTCTCGGGCGACCTGATCGCCAAAATCAAAACCAGCCTGGCCAAACGCCACGTCGGGCCGCCCAGTCGCTTCGTTTACGACCGCGAAATGCCCCGCGAACTGCTCGAATTCCTGATGGAAACCTTCGGGCTGGAGAAATACGACCTGCTGGAAGAAGGGCGCTACCACAACAACTTCGACTTCTTCCAGTTCCCGGACTTCGGCATGCAGCACCTCAAATATCCTCCCCTCCCGCCCATCCCCTACGGCCCCCTCGAACACACCCCCGACATCTTCGAGGGCATCCGCGAGCGCGACCACCTCATCAACGTGCCCTATCATTCCTACGATTCGGTGGTGCGGCTCTTCGAAGACGCCGCCCGGGACCCGCGCGTCACCCACATCAAAATCATCCAGTACCGGGTGGCGCGCAAAAGCCGCATCATGCAAGCCCTGATGGACGCGGTGAAAGCCGGCAAGCAGGTCTTCACCTTCATCGAAGTGAAAGCCCGCTTCGACGAAGAAGCCAACCTTCGTTGGGGGGAGAAGCTGGAGCGGGCCGGGGTGAACGTCTCCTACAGCTTTCCGGGGGTGAAGGTGCACGCCAAAATTGCGCTCATCCGCCGGGAGGAAGAGGACGGCCCGCGCCTGTACGCCTACTTCAGCACCGGCAACTTCCACGAGGAAACCGCCAAGGTGTACAGCGACATCGGGCTGTTCACCGCCGACAAGCGCCTGTGCAGCGAAGCGGCCCGCCTGTTCGCCTACCTGGAAACCCAGAAGGTGCCCGAACAGCCTTTCCGCCACCTGCTGGTGGGGCAATTCAACCTGCGCAAAAAACTCCTGGCCCTCATCGAGCGCGAAATCCAGCACGCCGCCGCCGGCCGCCCCGCACACATCGTCCTCAAACTCAACAGCCTCCAGGACGAAGTCATGATCAAAAAGCTCTACCAAGCCAGCCAGGCCGGCGTCAAAATCGAGCTCATCGTCCGGGGCATCTGTTCCCTGGTGCCCGGAGTGCCCGGCATCAGCGAAAATATCAAGGCCATCAGCATCGTGGATCGTTTCCTGGAGCACAGCCGGGTCTTCATCTTTCACAACGACGGCCAGGAGGACATCTTCCTCTCCAGCGCCGACTGGATGGTGCGCAACCTCAGCTACCGCATCGAAACCGCCGTGCCCGTGTACGACCCGGAATTGCGCAAACAAATCAAAGACCTCATCCATTACCAACTGCACGACAACGTCAAGGCCCGCATCCTCGATGCCGAGCAATCCAACACCTACCACCAGGACGGCAGCGACCTGGCCATCCGCTCCCAGGTGGAGAGTTACTACTACTTCAAGCGCCGGGAAGACCTCTGGGTTTTCGGGGAAATGCCCGTCGAAGCTCCCAAACAGGTCGAATAATTCCCCCCCTTCATCGGAGTATGGGGGCAAGACCTCTGCATTGCCCCTACAATTGCCGCCACGTGCCTGCGTTTTTCTCAGGCATTTCGCTTGCTCAACCTAAAATCGTATCGCAATGAAGCTTTTCCCCTTCGTTTCCTTCCTCCTGGCAACCGCCATTCTGCTCGCCCCTGCCTGCTCACCCGACCACGCAGGCCGGGCCGACCTCGCCCGCCACATCCCCCAGGATGCCAGCATGGTCACCGCCCTGGACCTGCAGGCCTTGATGGAAAAAGCCGACTTCGAGGCCGTCCGCCAAATGGAATTTTACCAGGATTGGATTCGGGAAACCAGTGACAACCCCGTCGCCCGGAAAGTCCTGGAAGACCCCGCCCAAAGCGGCATCGACCTGAAAGGAAAAGCCTTCCTCACCTACAAATTGGACCCCAAGAACCCCGAATTCATTTTCATCGCCTTCCTGCTGCCCCTGGATGATGCCGAAGCCTTCGAAACCCTCGTCGAATCCCTTTCCGACCGCAAACCCGAAGCCCGCAACGGCTACCAGGCCCTGCTGGACGGGGGCGGGGCTCTGGCATGGAACGATGAGCTGGCGCTCATCGGCGGCGCCACCAACCGGGGAATGGACCTGGCCGCCCTCGTCGAGGAGGTTTTCAACACCACTCCCGAGAATTCCATCGCCCAGGTCAAGAGCTTTCGGGATGCCTTCGACCAGCCCCACGACATCGTCGGCTGGATGAGCACCGACCCCCTCGCCGAAAACCCCGAAGCCGGGCTGGCTCTCTCCGTCATCGGCCTCGACAGCGACGCCCTCAAAGGGAATTCCATCAGCAGCTACCTCGACTTCGAAAAAGGGAAGGTGGTCGGCCGCTCCGACTACCACCTCAGCGACGGGCTGGGGAAGAACTTCCTGGGCATGTTCTTCAAAAAAGAACTCGAAGCCGATTTCAGGCCCTATATCCCCGGCGAGAACCTCATCAGCGTGCAGGCCCTCGCCCTCGACCTCAAGGGCATCGACGAATTTCTCAGCACCCGCCCACAGGCACAGGGCTATGTGGACTTCGTCCTGCGCGAATCCAACCTCGACCGCCCCACCCTCCTCAAGACCTTCGGAGGGGACCTGATGCTCGCCACCTACTTCGATGAGGAAGAGGACTTCAACCTCCTGTTCGCCACCAGCATTCGCGACGAAGCCGAAGCCCGCAAAATCATCGACAAAGGACTGGAAGCCAACCTGTTGCGCCAGGAGGAGGATGGAAGCTACCGGGTGGCCGGTTTCGGCATTCCCGGTGCCTTCTCCATCACACGGGGCGGCGCCGATTACGGTCGCATTTGGCTGCGCGACGGCATGCTCTTCTTCTCCAACCTTGCAGGCGTGTACGAAAAGCTGAAGGACGGGAAGCTGCCCAAATCGGAACGCGCTTCCGAAACCCACCTCAAAAACCTGAAAAACCAGGCCTTCGCCATGAACATGGGCTTCGAATCCTTCCAGCAACTGTTCGGTGAAGACCTCCAACTCGACCTGGGCTCCCTCCACCTCAATGCCGCGGACAACCACCTCGACTTCCTGCTTCAACTGAATCGAGACGACGCCAACAGCCTCAAAGTCATTTTCGAAGAACTCAACGAGGCATACCTGCGTGAGAAAAAGAAAAGCCCCATCATGTGAACCCGCCCACTCCGCGACTGAACCATGATTGAACTGAACGACATTCTGCCGCTGCCCCTCAAGGAAATGCCCGATGGCATCCGACCCGATTCACAGGTCTTCGGCACCCGACTGACCTTCGAAAAGGGCAGGCACTACCTCATCGTGGCGCCCTCGGGGCGCGGCAAAAGCACCCTGGTGCACCTCATCTACGGCTTGCGGCAGGATTTCGAGGGCAACCTCGTGCTCGAAGGCGAACCCGCCGACCGCTTCGACTTCGAACGCTGGAGCGACTGGCGCCAAACCAAACTCGCCATCATCTTCCAGGACATCCGCCTGTTCCACCGCCTCACCGCCTGGGAAAACATCCAGCTCAAAGCCCAGCTCTACACGCCCCGGGCCGTCAGCGACCAAACCCTCCTCGAATGGATGGAACGGCTGGACATCCTCGGCCTCAAAGACCAACCCTGCGAAACCCTCTCCTATGGGCAACGCCAGCGCGTCGGCATCCTGAGGGCACTGTGCCAGCCCTTCGACTACCTGCTCATGGACGAACCCTTCAGCCACCTGGACGAAGACAATGCCCGCATCGGCGCGGAAATCATTCGCGAAGTCGCTGAAAATCAAGGCGCTTCCCGCATTATGGTCAGCCTGGGAGAAGATTACGGACTGCCCTGGGACCAGGTCCTGCGCCTGTAGCGCCCCCCTTGAACCAATCCCGCCGGCAGGTGTTATTCGTACGCCGATTGTGAAAAAAATTTCTCCAAAAACCCTTTGACAATTCCTTCTCAATTGCACTATATTTGCACCCGCTAAGCCAAAGGACTTAGCCCTGAAAGCGAAAGTAGCTCAGTTGGTAGAGCACGACCTTGCCAAGGTCGGGGTCGCGGGTTCGAGTCCCGTCTTTCGCTCCCGAAGCCTTCACCAAGTGAAGGCTTTTTTTATACCTTGCCCTGACTTTCCCGCCCGGATGGTGGAATTGGTAGACACGCAGGACTTAAAATCCTGTGGACCGTAAGGTCCGTGCGGGTTCAAGTCCCGCTCCGGGCACTTTTTCCCACCCTCACTGGCCTCGCCCGCGATGTAAAATCGGTGAACCGTAAAATCGTAAAATCGTAAAACTGTAAAATCGTAAAATCGACGGGAGGGTGTGGGGTTTGAGGTTTGGGTTGGTTTGAACCGCAGAGTGAACCATACGGTCAAGCCAGAGTGCACACAGAGTGAACTGCACCCTCCCCCAAACCCACTCCCAAACCCACCTGCCTACTGC
>CAZBYX010000280.1:0-5496 GCA_964496055.1 uncultured Saprospiraceae bacterium | reverse complement strand
GGCAGTAGGCAGTGGGCAGTAAGCAGTAGGCAGTAGGCAGTAGGCAGTAGGCAGTAGGCAGTAGGGTGTGGGCAGTAAGCAGTAGGCAGTAGGCAGTAGGCAGTAGGGTGTGGGTGTGGGGGATTGACCGTAGTGCTACGCAGCTTTTTTACGCAGCCAATCGCAGCTGGCAGGGACAAAATATTTCAATTTATTTCCATGTATTTCTATTTGTTTCGATGCACCCCTGAGACCCTGAGACCGCGAAACCTTGAGACCGTTAGACCATGAAACCTGGAAACCTCGAAACCCTGAAACCTCGAAACCTGGAAACCTCGAAACCCTGAAACCTCGAAACCATTCGATTTTACGGTTTTACAGTTTTACAATTTTACAGAGAATGGTTCCCGCCAAGTGTCGGCGTGACTCGAAGTCACGCCGACACTATTTCCCTGTCTCCACGTATTTCCATTTGTTTCAATGTCTTGCCCATTGCCCTCAATCCGTCGGGAGCAATTCCAGCTCCTCGGCATGCTCCTGCAGGACGCGGATGATGAATTCGATGAGTTCGCGCAGTTCCCAGCCCAGCAATTCGGCGCCTTTGTAAACCTCTTCGCGGTCCACGGAGGCGGCGAAGGATTTGGTTTTGAGCTTTTTGAGGACGGATTTGGCGCTCAGGCCCTGCAGGCGGGTGGGGCGGATGAGGGCCGCAGCCACGATGAAGCCCGTCAGTTCATCGGCGGCGACGATGCACTTGTCCAGCAGGCTTTCGCGCGGCACATTCCACTTGGTGTAATGGCCGGCGATGGCATGGGCGATGCGCTCCTCGCCCCGCTCGCGCAGGTGCTGGACGATGACCTGGGGGTGTTTGTCGGGATGTTTTTCGTAGTCGGCGTCATGGAGCAAGCCGGTGATGGCGAAGGCTTCTTCGTCTTCGTTGAAATGCCGGGCCAGGGCGCGCATGACGAGCTCCACGCTGCGGGCGTGGCGGCGCAGGCTGGGCGATTCGGTCAGTTCGAACAGGAGCTTGCGGGCTTCGTCGAGGGTCATGGCTGGAATGGTTTGAATGGAAGAAAAAGTTTTGGATTCGGCAGGGAGCCGGGTTTCGTTATTGGAGCGCCCAAAGCTGCAAAATTTTCAGGGTGTGGGGGGCTGGTTTGCCGTTCTTTCTGCCAGAATTGCACATTCCCGGGGCTGGCATTGGAGTTGTGAGCACGCTCTTCGGAAAGCCACGCCTGAAAGCAGGCGCGTGGGACTGAATCCATGGTTTAACCAAAAAGCAAAAGTTATGAAACAGTTACGCTTGTTCATGACCGCTGCTTTTGCCGTCCTTCTTTCGGGGTTCTTGGCCGCTCAGTCCTACATTGGTGTGCGTGCCGGCATGAGTCTGGCCGGATATCAGAACGACTACCAGTACACCGCCCTTCCTGAGGCAGAAGTGGAGTATGCGCCCGGTTTGCATTTCGGAGTTTTCGCCGAGTTTGGGCTCGGGGGGCCGTTCGCCTTCGTTCCCGAGCTGAACTACATCGAGAAAGCGCCGAAGATCTTCGATCGCACGCACGTGGATGCTTTTCTGCAAAACAAGTGGAGCTATCTGGAAGTCCCGCTGGTGTTCAAAGCCCGCCTGACGACCGACCGCGGGAACCTCTTCGCCGTGGCCGGCCCCACCTTCGGCTATGCCATCAGCGGAACCACCAAGATGCAGCGCTGGCTCGACCCGAACAACGAAGTTCCCACCCGCATCAACGTGGAAGAAGACTACGAATTCAGCACCGACATGGCTGAAAACGGTTGGGAAGACAAGCGCTTCGACTTCGGCTTCATGGCCGGTGCCGGGGTGGAATTCAACATCGGGCCGGGCAACTTCATCATGGAAGCCCGCCATGGCTGGGACTTCAGCGACAACCAGAAGTTCGACGGCGAGCCCGTCAACAGCAATGAGCCGGCCCAGAACCGGTACTTCCTCTTCAGCGTTGGTTACGCCTATCCTTTCTGAACCCATACCTGAAAGAAGGACAAACAAGGGCCGCCCCGCAGGGGCAGCCCTTTTCTGTTTTCCTACCTTTGGTGTTCCCGCCAATTGAAACCATGCCCGTTCCTCTTACCCAAACCCCTTTCGATGAAATACCTGAGTCCCCTTTTCGGGTTCCTCCTCCTGATTCAGGGAGCCCTTGCCCAGTCGCGCATCCAGCGCGTCGAACCGCCCCACTGGTGGGTGGGCATGAAATCGCCGAAGCTCGAGCTGCTCGTCTATGGAACGAACATTTCCGGGCTGGACCCCCGCCTCGATTATCCGGGGGTGCGCCTGGAGCGCGTCATCCGGGTGCCCGGTCGCAATTATCTTTTCCTCGACCTGCACATCACCCCCGATGCCAGGGCGGGTACCCTGGAACTCCATTTCTACGACGATGACCGCCTGCTTGAAACCCTGCCCTACGAACTCCAGACCCGTCGTCCACCCCACGAACGCAGCCCCGGATTCGACAATGCGGACGTGCTCTACCTCATCACCCCCGACCGCTTCGCCAACGGCGACCCCTCCAACGACGAAGTGCCGGGCATGCAGGAAAAACCCGATCGCAACAACAAGGACGGCCGCCACGGCGGCGACATCGCCGGCATCCGCCGGCACCTCGACTACATCGCCGACCTGGGCTTCACCGCCGTCTGGCTCAACCCCGTCCTCGAAAACGACCAGCCCCGCTACTCCTACCACGGCTACAGTACCACCGATTTCTACCGGGTGGACCCCCGCTTCGGCACCAACGAAGACTACCGCGCCCTGGCCGACGAAGCCCGCCGCAAAGGCATCAAGCTCATCATGGACATGATCGTCAACCACTGCGGCAGCGAACACTGGTGGATGGACGACCCGCCCATGCCCGACTGGATCAACACCTGGCCCCGCTACACGGGCACCAACCACCTGAAAACCCTCGTGCAGGACCCCCACGCCGCCGAAAGCGACCGCCGCCGCTTCTTCGACGGCTGGTTCGTGCCCACCATGCCCGACCTCAATCAGCGCAACCCCCACATGGCCACCTACCTCATCCAGAACAGCATCTGGTGGACCGAGTACCTCGGCCTCGGCGGCATCCGCATGGACACCTACCCCTATCCCGACCCCCACTTCATGAGCGAATGGACCCGCCGCATGATGGAGGAATTCCCTGAGCTCAACATCGTGGGGGAGGAATGGCACGAGTGGCCCGCCATCGTCGCCTATTGGCAGCGCGGCAAGCAAAACCCCGACGGCTACGTCTCCTACCTGCCCAGCCTCATGGACTTCCCCCTGCAAGCCGCTTTGCGCCGGGCCCTTACGCACCCCGAAGGCTGGAGCAGCGGCTGGCGCGAACTCTACGACGTGCTCGCCCTCGATTTCCTCTACGCCGACCCCGACAACCTCGTCGTCTTCCCCGACAACCACGACATGAGCCGCATCTTCACCCAGCTGGGCGAAGACTTCGACCTGTGGAAAACGGCCATGGTCTGGACCCTCACCACCCGCGGCATCCCGCAGCTCTATTACGGCACCGAAATTCTCCTGACCAACCCGCCGGAAGGCGACCACGGGCGCATCCGCAGCGATTACCCCGGCGGCTGGCCCGGCGACACCGTCAATGCCTTCACGGGGGAAGGCCTCACCCCCCGACAACTGGAAGCCCGCGCCTTCCTCCAAAAACTCCTGAAATGGCGGCGCAGTGCAACGGCCGTCCATCGTGGCAAGCTGGTGCACTTCGCCCCCGAAAACGGGGTGTACGTTTACTTCCGCTACGACGACAGCCAGAAGCTCATGGTGGTGCTGAACAAGAACGACCAACCCTTCACCCTCCCTCTGGACCGCTTCCGGGAATTGATCGGGGGGCACACCGCTGCGCGGGATGTCCTCCAGGGCGGGGAAGTCCGTTTGGGGGCGGGTTTGGAGCTGGCGCCCCGTCAGCCTCGGATCCTGGAGTTAGAGTGAGGGAGGAGCTTCGAATTCGGGGCAATCCACCCGCAGGTCGGCGGGGGGGAGGTTTTTTTCCAGCAAGCGGCAGTAGTGTTCCTGGCCGTTGCTTTGGTAGTGGCGGCAGTTGAAGCACATGCGCTGGGGGTGGACCAGGCCTTGTCGTTGCAGCCCTTCGATGGTGCGCAGCAGAAGGATTAGGAAGTGCTCTTGCTCCTCCGGTGGAAAGGCCCGCAACACCTCCCTAACGGGTTCGGAAAAGCCCGCGATTTCGTCGGCCAGGCGTTCTCCGGCCGGGGTCAGGTGCAGCTCGAAGGCGCGGGCATCGTCGGGGGCGGTTTCCTTGCGAAGCAGGCCCTTCTCGGCCAAAGTGGTGATGGCGACGCTCACCGTGGCTTTGGTCATGTGAAACTCGCGGGCGATGAAGGAAACCTTGCGGTGGGCACGCGGGTGGAAGTGCAGAAAGACGAGGATTTGCACCTGCAGGGGGCTGAGGCCGCGCCCTTTGGCCTGCTCCCACAAAGCGACCCGAAAGGCTTCGGCGATGCGCTCCAGCGCCACCACCAGCTTGCTGGGCAGGTCCAGAGCCTGGTGTCGGCGGTCGAAGGGTGATGGTGGATTTCGGTCGGGCATGGGCAATGGGCTTCGAAAACAGAAAAAAGGGGATGCCGGAGGCATCCCCAAAGTTCACCTTTTTCCCGAAACGGCAATCAAACCCGACAACCTTCCATCTCCACGATGAAGTAGCCTTGCTTTTCGAACGCCTGCAGCATAGCCGGGGAGGCTTCCTCTACGTGGCAAAAGCGACACTCCTTCGTACTCAGGGGTTGACCGGCTTGCCCTTTGGCTGCCAGGTACTGCTTGCCGAATTCCAGCACTTTTTCGAAGGGAACACTTTCCGGCACGACGATGTCGAAGTGCATGGTGCCGCCGTCTTTGCGCGGCACATAGGTATCGTAAACGGCTGCTTTCATGGCTCAGGATTTGGGTTGAACGGAATAGGGAAGCGATAAATCACCCGAGGCGACGCTGTACACCGCGTACACCCCCAGCATGGGGCGTTTTTCGTCGCTGGTGTTTACCTCCATGTAGGCGGCCACCCCGTCGAATTTGAAATCCTTCCGATTGTTGATGCGATAAAGCGGAACGATGGTGAAAATGCGGTTGTCCCGGGTGATGACCGGGTAGCCCGGCGAGTCCATGAACATGGGCATGCCCGGGTTGGTGGGCGGCAGTTTGACGGAGGGGTCCCCTTGCTCGAATTGCTTGACTGCCAAGCCGCCGGGCACGCGCTCGTCCTCTACCAGAACGACCCAGTGGGGGTGCCAGATGACGCCGTCGTCGTCGTAGCGGCGGTTCATGTTTTCATCCCACAGCGGGGTGTCGTCGAAGTCGGGGTGGGAGGTCAGGGCCAGGGCTACGATGCCCTCCGTTTCGGAAAAGCCTACATCGGTGGAGCTCAGGTTGGTGGGGAAGACATAGCCCAGCACGGGCGCCCCATCCAGTTGACCGGCAGGCTTGGGCACCGACTTGCCCGCCTCGCCCTCCACCTGGATTTCGAACACCAGCAA
>CAZBYX010000279.1:0-5497 GCA_964496055.1 uncultured Saprospiraceae bacterium | reverse complement strand
ACGGTTTTACAGTTTTACGATTTTACAGGGTAGGTTGCGGGTTGGGGACAATTTATTTCCACTTGTCTCAACCTATTTCCAGCTATTTCCTCCCCAACCAGCCCCCAAATCTCCCACCCCCACGTAGATTTGACGATTTGACAAGCTAGGCATGCATTCGCGGGAGGGGACAATTTATTTCCATTTGTCTCCACCTATTTCCATTTGTTTCTATGTCTTGCATCCACCTTCCCTGGTCAATAGTCCATGCAAAAAAATTCCCGCTTCCGGAATCGGAAGCAGGAACTACACCATAAGAGAGAAGGTTTTAAACGCTTCTAAAACAGACTTTTTGAGCAGGGTTCTTTAGGGTTATAGGTTGAGAATGCGGCGGATGTCGGCTTCGGAGTCGAGGGGCTCGTCCACGAGGGTGAGCACGAGTTCGGGTTGGCGTTCGGGGGCTTCGAACCAGGCGCGGAAGCGCTCGGGGGGCAGCAGAGCGATTTTGTTTTCACTGGTGAGGATCCAGAGCAGGTGTTCGCCTTCTGGCTCGTTGATAATCAGGGGGGTGCCTTTGGCGCTTACGAAGAATCGGTTGACGGTGTTGAGGTTTTTGTTCACCAACCAGCCCTGGGTATTGTCGAGGAGGCGGCCGTGCTGGTCTTTGAAGCGGACGGTGTTGCGTGCCAGGATGGGCGACAGGGGTTTGTCGTAATTCCAGATGCCGAGGGAAGTGACGCGGAAGGTGTTGAGCACCTTGCGCTGGATGATGGCCCGGTTGGCGGCGTAGTCCAGCCCCTGTGCCCGCAGCCGGGCGATGCGCTCATCGAGTTCCTTTTCCAGGGCGGCCTGGCGGGCGGCGAACTCGGCTTCCAGGGCAGCCCGTTCCTGTTCGATTCGGGCCTGGCGTTCTTCCATTTGGCGTTGCCAGGTCTGCATTTTGCTTTGGAAGGCTTGCTGAGCCTTGTCGAAGTCCTCGCCCGTCAGCACCGGCCGGACGCGCACCTTGCGTTCCACTTCTTTGTCGATGAGGACCAGTTCGTATTCCAGCTCATCGATGGGGTTGAGGCGCATGTCGTCCCAGCTGCCGTCGGGGGCGACGAGGTCTTGGTCGCTGAGGTTTTGCCCGGGAGCCAGTTGCCAGAGCATGCCCTGAAATTCGCGTTTGAAGGCGAGCAGTTCTTCGTCGGCACCCTGCATTTCGGACAGGTCGAGTTCGAAGACCAGGGCGTTGCGGTCGGCGCGTTGGGGGGCGCGGGGTTTGGGCGGAGGGGGCACCCTGCGTTCGAGCTCTTCCAGGGCTTCGGTTTTTTGGCGATACAGGGTTTGCAGCTGTTCTTCCCGCTCCTGCATCAGCGACTGGATTTCGGGTTCGTCGTCGGCGTCGGAGGCCGAGCCGAACCATTTGGTGCGGTTGGTGCCGCGATACACCCAGTTGCCTTCGGCGGGGTCGAGGTAATAGACGTTGTAGGGTGGGGGTTCGGTCTGGTCGGCGGGCACGAGGACGCGGCCGACCAACTCGACGAGCAACTCCTTGTCGGGGGCCAGGGACACCCGCTGCCCGTTTTGGGTGGCGTACACTTCGAGCATGCCGGCCGACTCGAGCAGGTAGTGGGTGCCGGCCGAGTCATAGCCCATGGGGATGCCGGCGAGGAAGAAGTCCACCGGGTCGAGCAGTTCGCGGAAATGGAGCTGGATTTCCCCCTCGACGAGGCGTCCTTTGTCGTCGCGGAAAGCGGCGGTGGGCACCACGATGCGGGAACCGCTGGAAAATTCATACACCCCGCCCTGCTCGGCGTTCACGGTGACGACCTCGGAGGGGGGTTCGAGTTCGGGCAAGGGGGGCGCGATGAACGGGCGGCTGCTGAAAAAAGCCTCCGCCAATTGTTCGTAGGAGGTGCCAGGAGAAGGCCACCAGAGAAGGTACCCTGCAAGGAGTGCCGCGGCGGCGGCGGCAGCCACCACCCAGGGCCGGAGGCGCCGGACGGGCGCCTCCGGCTTGCGACCCCCTTCGAAAGCCTGCAACAGCGCGTCGAAATCTTTGTGTCGGGTGATTTCCTCGCTGCTCAGCGGCGGGATACGGTCGCGAAAATCATAACGCTTGCTCATGATACCTGTGCTTGAGGCACTCTGGACCGCAAGTCTGTTTTTCAAACCTGCCGTTCAGAGGCCGGGGATGGGATCCGGGGGAAGACCCGAAAGGCTTCAAGATTCCGGGGTCCCCTTGTGATGAGCGGCTTTCTCCAATTTCTTTTTCAGGCGTTCCAGCACCCGATAGGTGCGCATTTTGGCATTGCTTTCGGTGATGCCCAGAATCTGGGCCACGTCCTTGAAGGGGCGCTGCTCGAAGAAGCGCAACTCCAGGATTTCGAGGTCTCGGGGTCGCAATTGGTCCAGGCACTGAATCAAGACGCGGCGGTACGGCTCGAGGAAGGATTCGTCTATTTCTTCCATCATTTCCCCCACACCGCTCTCCTCCAAACACACCACGCGGCGCTTTTGGCTGCGACGATAGTGCTGGGCCACTTCGTTGCTCGCGATGCGCAGCAACCAGGCGGAAAAGGGTACCCCCCGATAGGCGTAGCCGTCCAAATGCTGGAGGGCTTTGAGAAAGACCTGCGCCGTCAAGTCGGCGCTGAGTTGTTCGTCGGCCGTGCGACGATGGATGAAGCGAAAGAGCATCTCGTAATAGCGGTCGTACAGGGGTCGAAAGGCACGGGGGTCGGCTTGGGCAGCCTGAATCTCCTTCCATTCTTCCAGCATCTCGGCCTCGGACAGGGTTCGACGCAGTGGATTCATTGGAATGTCGTTTTTTACAAGGGTACGGCTAATGTTAAATTCGAGTGCCATTCGTTTGCTAAATTTTTCCGGAGATTCACCCTTGAATTCCATGACTGTCAACCCCATAAGGCCTCAACCCTCAAAAAGTAACAGACGGGCCGCGGTTTACCTGCCGGATGAACCGCAGCTGCGTGCAACACCGATTTGCCCTATGAAAATGCAAGGCTTCCTGATGCTGCTCCTCGGCCTGAGCGGCAGCCTCCTTCGGGCCCAAATCAGCGAGCAGACCCGCAGCATGAGCCAGGGCCTGGAGCCCGCCATGGTGCTGGAAATCCCCGACACCGACCACCGCTTCGTGGAAAAACTCTGGAAGCGCTACGTCGGCGATTACGGCGGCAAGCTCGAAAAGGTGAAAAAGAGCAAGGACTTGCGCGTGCGCAACATCAAGGTGGAGGGGATGGGCCGTTCCGGAGACCTGACGCTTTTTTCCCGCACCGAACGCAGCGGCGGGGGCGCCGAGCACATGGTCTGGTTTCAGATGGGGAACGGCGAGTTTCTCAGCTCCTCCGACCCAAGCTGGACGGATGGGGAGCGCTTTCTGATGCAGTTCGGCCTGTACGTCACCCGGGAAAAGATTCGTCAGGAGCTCGAAAAGGAAGAGAAGGAGCTGAAGAAGCTCGAAAACGAGCTGCGGCGGCTGCAAAAAGCCAAGGAAGCCTACCACCGGGAAATCGAGCTGGCCCAGGAGCGCATCCGCAAGGCGGAAGAAAACATCGTCAAGAACGAGCAAGCCCAGGAAGAAACCGCCAAGCGCATCGAGCAGCAAATGAAAGTGGTGGAGCAGGTTCGCAAGCGGCTGGAGGAAATCAACTGAGGGGGCTTGCTTATCTTTGCCCACCCCAAACCCGGCTGCCGTGTCCCCATTCGAACATCCCGAATTTTTTTCCCTGCTCGCAGTGCTGCCCGCACTGGTGCTGCTCTTCGGCTGGGCGCTCCACCGGCGCCGACGCCGCTTGCAACGCCTGGGCGAGCCGGCGCTCCTGCGCCGCCTGATGCCCGACTTTTCGCCCCGCCGCCCGCCGCTCAAGTTTGGACTCACCCTGGCAGCCCTCGCTCTCCTCGTCCTGGCGCTGGCCAACCCCCAGCAGGGCACCAAACGCAAAACCGTCACCCGCAAGGGCATTGACCTGTTCCTGGCCCTGGACGTCTCCCACTCCATGCTCGCCGAAGACATCCGCCCCAACCGCCTGGAGCGCGCCCGCAAGCTCTGCACCGACCTGCTCGACCAACTCGTGGGCAACCGCATCGGCCTCATCGTCTTCGCCGGAAACGCCTACCTGCACATGCCCCTGACCCTGGATTACAGCGCCGCCCGTGTCTTCCTCAAGTCCGCCAACCCCGAGCAGGTGCCCACCCAGGGCACGGCTCTGGCCGAAGCCATCCGCCTGGCGGAACTGTCCTTTCCCCAGGACAACGAAAACCACAAGGTGCTCGTCTTGCTCACCGACGGCGAAGACCACCAGCAGGATGCCCTCGAAGCCGCCCGCCAGGCCCAGGCCCGCAAGCTCCTCATCTACACGGTGGGGGTGGGAAGTCCGGAGGGGAGCCTCATCCCCGTTCGGGTGGGCAATCGAACCGAATTCAAGCGCGACGCCCAGGGCAACCCCGTGCGCAGCCGCCTCAACGAGGAACTGCTGCAACAAATCGCCGCCGAAACCGGCGGGCGCTATTTCCCCATCACCCGGGCCGACCGCCTCGGCACCGAGCTGCTGGAACACATCGACCGCCTGGAAAAACAGGAGTACCAGAGCCTCGAATTCGAAGAAAAAGAAAGCTACTTCCAGTATTTCCTGGGCGTGGCCGTCCTGTTGCTTATCGTCGAGTTCTTCATCCCCTTCACCCGCAACCCCAACCGAAACAGCCGCGACTGGTTCGGTTGAATCCCAATCCCTGAGCCATGAAAGCCATTCGATGCCTCCTCCTCCTTTCGGTTCTTTTTTCGGGGCTGGCCGTGCAGGCACAGTCCGCCCACAAACTGCGCCGCATGGCCGACGAGGTTTACAAAAAGGGGCATGCCGATTTGGCCGAAGAATACTACCGCAAAGCCCTCATCGAAGAGGAGAACCCCCGCACGCGCTACAACCTCGGCAACGCCCTCTACGAACAGGAGAAACTCGCCGAAGCCTCCAAAGAATACGAGGAGGCCCTCGCCTCGGCTGAAGACGGCATCACCAAAGCCAACGCCTACTACAACCTGGGCAACGCCTACCTGCTCCAGCAAAAAGCGCAAGAAGCCGTCGAAGCCTACAAAAACGCCCTGCGCCTCAACCCCCGCGACTGGGAAGCCAAGAAAAACCTCGCCTACGCCCTGCGCCTGCTCCAACAACAACAGCAGCAACAGCAACAGCAGCAGGAATCCAGCCAGGGCGAAAACCAGGAAAATCAAGACCAACAACAAAACCAGGAAAATCAACAACCCCGCGACTCCTCCCAAAACCAACCGCCTCCCTCTCCCGCCCAAAACCCCAACCCCTCGGAACAGCAATCCCCCTCAGAAAGCACCCCCGAAGAACGCGACCTGAGCAAGGAAGAAGCCCAGAAGCTCCTCCAAATCATCGCCCAGGAAGAACAGAAAGTCCAGAAAAAGCTGAAGAAAGAAGCCGCAGCAAAACGACCCCCCGGTGGCAAAGACTGGTGAGCAGCGCCCCCCAACCCAACCCCCCACCCAAACCCTGTC
>CAZBYX010000278.1:0-5503 GCA_964496055.1 uncultured Saprospiraceae bacterium | reverse complement strand
CCGGATGCCCCTCAACCTCCTGCACGGAATGAGATTGCCCCAGCCGGAAGATCGCTCTGGGGTGTAGCTCTTTGAACCGCAGAGCACGCAACATTCTGGGCAGTAGGCTTGATTAAGTGGAGAGTTTAGAGTGGAAAGTTTAGAGTTGGGTTTGGGTTTGGGGGTGGCCCTTGGAGACTCTCTTCGGCTTCTCCGGAGTTCTCCGTGTACCCAATCACCCCCAATCCCTAACTCCCAATCGTACACCCATCGCGAACCAACCGTGGTCCCATTGTGCACACACCGCCCAGGGTCCATTTGCGACCCGGAGGGGCGCACCCCCTGGTAGCCCAGCGCGATGAAGAAAAACCTCGCGGCGCAGCGCGACGCGCCCCTTGATTAGGAGGGAACCGCACAAAGGTCGGGCGCACCGGTGAGGTGCACCCGACCGCCGTTGCTCGGGTGGAGCTTTCTGCTCCGCCCGAGCTTGAAGCGCCGTTTCCGACCAAAAGGCGCGTCGCTACGCGCCGCCGCTGAGACAGCTGGATGCCCGTTGGTATGAGGTTGGGAAAGCTGCGCAATGCTGCGTTCGTACGGCGAAGGGCTGCGGTTGAATCCCCACCACCCAAACCCAACGAAAAACGATCAACGATCAACGAACTCCCGATTGCGCACCTTTGAAACCATGAAACCATGAAACCTCTTCGACCAAGTGTCGGCGTGACTTGAAGTCACGCCGACACTTTTATCTCCACTTGTCTCCACCTATTTCCACGTGTTTCATTTTTCCCCCATTGCGTACCCATCGTAAACCCATCGTGCACCCCTTTCAATTCGACAATCTTTCCAGGAGTCGGCGGGCTTGTTCGGCGTAGGCGGAGCCATCCGAAAGGTTATGCAGGGCTTGTCGGCAGGCCTCGGTGTCGCCTTCTTTGAGGTAGCTGAGGGCGAGGTTCCATTGGGCGAAGTCGCGCAGGGCGGGGTCGTTGGTGCGCAGGTTTTGGAAGAGGTTTCGGGCTTCTTCGAGTTGGTTCATTTCCATGCGGGCGATGCCGAGGTAGATGCGGACGAGGTCGTCGTCGGGGTGTCGTTGGAGCCAGCGTTCGAGGATGGGGGCGGCTTTGGCGTAGTCGCCGCCGTTGAAGGCGCGTTCGGCGGCGGCGAGGTCATCGGTGGCGGCACCGGATTTTTCCACCAGGGCCAGGGGCGGGTGCTGGGCGAACTGCTCGTAGAGGGAGGGGCGCATGAGCCAGTAGCCCACCAGCAGAACGGCCACGGCGGCGGCCACAGCCGCCCAGCGCAGCACGCGGGTGCGCATGGGCACCACCCGGGCGGGCTGTTGGAAAAACTCCTCGCCTATGGCCTGGAGTTGTTTCCGGCGGGCTTCGCGCTCGTGGCGGCGCTGCAGGAAGCGCCACATTTCGCGCTGGGCTTCGAGTTCCTGGGCCAGGCTTTCGTCGGCGGCCAGCTCGGCTTCGAAGGCGCGGCGTTCTTCGGGGCTCATCTGCCCGCTGAGGTATCGGTCGATGCGTTCGAGTCGGGTCATGGCTGGGTGCATTGAGCGGTTTGCTGGTAGAGGGCGCGCCAGCGTTTCAGGCAGCGGTGCTTGGCCTGATACACGGCGTTGGCGCTGGGGATGCCCAGCTCGGCGGCCAGGGCATCGGGGTCCTTCGCCCCCTCGGCGAAGCGACGGAGCAGCCGCTGACACTGCTCGCTGAGCTGCTGAAAAGCGGCCTCGAGGCGTTCCATCCGGCGATGGGCTTCGAGGGCTTCTTCGGCGGCTTCGACGGCAGGCGCTTCATCTTCCTGTCCGTACAGGTCCTCTTTTCTTACGTCCTGGGCGCGCTTTTTTTCTGCCAGCCGGTCGTACCAGCGCCGCCGGCAGATGGTGAACAACAGCCCCCCGAACGAGCCGCTGAAGGTTCCCTCCCCCACGCAGTAGCGGTCGTAGACGGCCATGAGGGCTTCCTGCAGCAGGTCCTGGGCGTCGTCGCTCGAACCGTTGTTGCGCAACACCCAGCTTCGCACCTGCGGTGCGAAGCGCGCGTACAGCTCCCGCAGCAACCCCGAATCGCCTCTGCACAAAGCCTCCATGTATGTGCTGTCGGTTTGCCCGCTCATGAAGTGCGTTTTAGGCAAAGGTAGGGGATGTCCCGGGACGTAGGCGAAAGGAGGAAGCTCAGGTTATGCCCCCCGTCGGGCAGGCACACGCCACCCCATTCCACCCTCGCCGATGGCTCCCTGGTAATCCATTTGACAAAATCCATTGTCCCCAACCATAGATTCACGCCGGCCCAATGAGTATTTTTGAGGAAACCAAACAAATTGAAGGCGAATCCGACCCGTAAGGTATCCTCAAGAATAAAAGCCGGTATCCTGCACCCGATATCCTCCAGAGGATTTGCTAAGCCGAAGAATCTTACCTGAACCAAGTCTGTTGTTTTGGTAGCCGCTCTCCCATTCAATAGACTTCAAAACGCATCCATCATGATTTGTTCAACTATTTTCCACCTTCAAAGAAAGGGGCTTTTTTCCTGTCCTGTCCTGTCCTGTCCTGTCCTGTCCTGTCCTGTCCTGTCCTGTCCTGTAAGGGAAATTTTTTCCTCTTGTTGATGTTCTTTGGAATCATTTTTTTTGGAGCCCCAGATCCACTTTCCGCCCAAACTTCTTTCCTGTGCGGAACAGCATCACCGGAAGGGAATGAACCACCTGACTCTCTTCCAGAAAACTTTCAGCCCATTTGCACAGACACCAGTCTGGTCAAATACATCAGGGTGAATTTTCATATTGTTTTGCGAGACGATGGCACTGGCAACTTCACTGAAACCACCGACCCATTCGGAGACCCTAGCTACAATGGTTACCAAAGAGCAGAGGACATCATCAACAAAGCCAATGAAGAGTTGGCCAACAATGCTGGTATGTGGCGTAAAGCCCCTGGGGTTTTTTATCCCGTCAATCCTCCGGAAAACAAGGTCCGCTATCTCCTCACCGGCGTATATTTCCACCGAAACACTCAGATTTATGAAAGCCCATGGTACGACTTTGCCGTTCATGACCTCTATGGGGTCAACACCGACACGGAAATAAACGTCTATTCCATTCCCCTACCCGAAGGCTCCGATGGTAGGGAACCTTCGGGAGTCGCCAATACAGTTTATGGGACAAGCAATTTAGCCACCAAAATCGAAGACGCCCTGGAAAACTACCTGAATTACCCCGAATGGAGTCTGGAGCATTTTGCCGCCAACCTCAACCATGAGGTTGGTCACCTCTTGAAACTTCTGCACACATGGGATAGAGATGACGAATGCGAAGACACACCTAAAGGCGATTTGTACGATTACAACGGTAACGGCATTCTGGAGGACCCCCAAGAGCGCATAAACTGTTGGGATTTTAATTCAACCCCACCCTGCAACGACTGGGACAACATCAGCAACAACATCATGGACTACAACCAGTGGGTGCCACACGCCTACTCGGTTTGCCAGATCGCCCGAATGAATGACAAGCTGACAAACACCCTTGCCAACAATTACGTCCATTCCTGCAACGGCTGCATGCCTTCGGTTGCTTTTTTCGCTCTACCCTCGGAATATTGCTCAGACGTAATCAACCCGGGAACAGGTACAATCTATCCCCTACTGCTCAACGGACAAGCCAGTTTCGCCGAAAACCGCTACCTGCTCGAAATATGCGAAGTATCCAGTCCCGATGATTTCGACTGCGACGGAAACTACTACAACAGTGGATGGCAGGTCGGCCCGCTGGGAATTTTAGATTTGACCCAGGTATATGATTTCACCACACCGGACAGGTTTTACAAGGTCAAAATCATCGTGGACAATACGGATTGCCCCCTCAGCGACGAAATGGAGGTGATCATCCGGACCAAAGAATGTATGGGCACCACCGATCCGGAACCCGTGAAAATCCGTAATCTGGTGGTGTACACCAATCCCACCAACGGCATCACCAATGTAGGGTATGAAATCCTGGAAGAAGGGAATTTGAACTTGTACCTAACCGATTTCTCGACGGGCTTCCTTTTCCAGATCATTGCCGATTCGCAAGTGCGGAGCCCCGGCACCTACCTGGAAACCTTGGATTTGAGCATACTACAACCAGGCCCCTATCGCTTGATGGCCTTTTTCCAGGGGGAAGTGCTATCGCAGACCATCATCAAGCAGTGATACTTTATTCCGAACCGGTGCCGACAAGTCGAAAACGACTTGTCGGCACACAATCCCCTTCCATCATGAAATGTCTCCCTCTTTCATTCCTGTTTGCCATTTGCAGCATTCCCTTCGGGGTGCTGACGGGGCAAATTCTGCAGCCACAGTTCGAAATGCCTTTTTATTTCGAAGACGGAGCAGGCAACCGCGACACCCTCATCATCGGATACGACGACGATGCCAACGGAAGCTTCAACCCCCAGTTCGGAGAAGTGCACATCGAAGAACCTTTCGACAGCGTCTTCGAAGTGCGCGCAATGCATGGTGATTCTTGGATGCGCACTCTGAAACGAATCATCGGCAGCTATTCAATACCATTCGGCGAGCGATGCGGCGTGTCCGAAGGCATGTACATTCTGCTCCGCATCGAGCATTTCCCGCTGACGGTTTCCTGGGACCCCGCTTTACTCCATGCCGACTTCTGCAACGAAGAAACTTTCATGGTCAACACGCCCATTTTTGATCAGGTCGGTCCGCAATTCCTGCAAGACCACATGTACTATTGTCTTTCCCCCGACAGAGACACTTTCGTGGAAGAATGGGAGCAATTTTACAACTCCAGCTACAACTGGTGGCTGCTTTTCGAAGCAGAGGTGGAGGGCATCGGACTGGACACGCTTTTGGGGCTTCAAATCGTCTTCGACCGCTACACTTCCATCTGCCCCCAAAAGACGACGGTAGCCGTAGATGAAACGGAACCCGTTCAGGAAGCACTGGAAGTGTTCCCCAATCCTGCGACGGAACTGCTCATCCTGCGGGGAGAATTCCCCTCCAAAGCACTGGAATTGAAACTGTTCGACAGCTCCGGCCGGAAAATATCCCCCACCCTCGTCCGGCGCACCCCAACCGAAATTCAACTCGATACGGGTGGGCTGCCCCAAGGGCTCTATTTCGGCTACCTAAAATCCCCCGATCAACCCCCTCGCTCTTTTCGCTTCCTGAAATCGTGAAGCAAAGGGAAGCTCCACGTTCCGGGCGCCCAATCCACCAAAGTCCTCTTCGTAAACGGTTCTTTTCACGAAGAGGGCTTTGCTTTTTGGAGCCCTGCTGACCTACAGGAAAAAAGACCTCCCCGAACTCTGATTCGAAGATTCCCCCTTTTTTATTCATCATCAAGGCATAAGAAATGACCCCCAAACGGGATATCAAAGTGCATGCATGCCCATCGAAACCTAATTGTGAACCCTTATAGCCCCGGTGATTGAGGATGAATAGCACGCAAGGAGGATTCGAGGATTTGAGGAACCGAGGATCTGACGATTTGGCGATTTGACAACCAAGGCTTG
>CAZBYX010000277.1:0-5554 GCA_964496055.1 uncultured Saprospiraceae bacterium | reverse complement strand
TGGGCGGAATTTCTGCACGGGGCCGCTCCCACCTTCGCCGGGGAGCTGCCCTTCTGGCTGGAGCAAAAAACCACCCCCCTCCCGACCGACTTCCCCGAAACCCTCCCCCAGCCGGAGCAGAGCTTCCGAGCCCTGGACTGGAGCCTGAAAGCCCCCGAGAGCAGCGCCTTGCTGCAGGCCGCCCGCCAGGCTTTCAACCTATACCCCGAAGAACTCCTGCTCGCCGCTCTGCTGGCCGCCCTCGCCGACTGGAGCGGCCAAACCGAGCACTGCATCGGCCTGGAACGCCTCGGCCGCGAAGCCCTGCCCGGCGCCCCCGACCCCACCCGCCTGGTAGGCTGGCTGACGGCCTACCTCCCGCTCCGCCTGCAAGCCGACCCCGACCCCGAACGCCTGCTGCCCGCCGTCAAGGAGCGCCTGCGCAAGCTCCCCAACGGCGGGTTGGGCTACGGAATCCTGCGCTACTGCGAAGGGCGCGAGGCACTCCGCCAGCGCCCCGCCGTGCTGTTCAACTACCTGGGGCGCAGCCGAACGGAGGCTTTCCCGGTGCTGGGTCAGGCGACCTGGCTGCAGGAAGGCCTGCGCCACCCCCAGAGCGAGCGCTGGCACGCCCTGGAACTCAATGCCTGGGAAGCGGACGGAAGCCTGCACGCCCGCTGGCACTTCTGCACGGCCCTGCACCGCGAGGACTCCGTGTGCCGCCTGCTGCAAGCCTTCGAAAACCGCCTGCTCGAATGGAAAGCCGTGTGCGCCGCCCGCTCCACCACCCGCTATTCCCCTTCCGACTTCCCCGACGCGGGGCTCAGTCAGGAAGACCTGGACCGCCTCCTCGGCGGCTGAACCCCGCTTGCTGTTGACCCCTGCTCAACCGACCTGCCATGACGAAGAAACGACCCGAGGATATTTTCCCACTCAGTGCCCTGCAGCAGGGCCTGTTGCTGCACAGCCTGCAAGCCCCCCGGGACGAGGGCTTCCTGCAGGTGAGCTGCCACCTGCTCGGAAGGCTGGATCCCTCCCTGCTGCGACAGGCCTGGGCGGCGGCCCTCCAGCGCCACCCCATGCTGCGCGCTTCGGTGCACTGGGAGGGGCTGTCGCGGCCCGTCCTGCTGGTGCATCGGCAGGTGGAGTTGTCCTTCGAGGAAGAAGACTGGAGCGCCCTGCCGCCCGAAGAACGGGAGCGGCGGCTCGAAGACTGGAAAGACCGGGACCGCCGGCAGGGCTTCCGACTGGACCGCGCCCCCCTGCTGCGTGTGCTGCTGCTGCGCGAAGCCCCCGAACGCCACCGCCTGCTCTGGAGCTGCCACCACCTCCTGCTCGACGGCTGGTCGGCGGCCGTCGTGCTGCGCGACGTTTTCGAGCTGTACGAAGCCCTGCGCCAGGGGCTGGAGCCCCGCCTGGCACCTCTGCCCTCCCTCCGAAGTTGGCTGAGCTGGCTGAAAAGCCGCGACGAAGCTGCCGATGAGCGCTTCTGGAAATCGGAGCTGGAAGGCTTCGCCGAACCCACCCCCGCCGGCCCGGCCCACCCCCCGGAAGGAAACCCCTGCGAGTTGCATCTCACCCTGGACGAAGCCGGCAGCCGGCGGCTGCAATCCTTCCTTCGGGAAAAAGGCTGGACCGCCACGACCCTCCTGCAAGGCCTGTGGGCGCTGCTGCTGGCTCGCCTCCACGGGTGCAGCGACGTGGTGTTCGGTGTGACGGTTTCGGGGCGGGGGGCGGGTTTGCCCAACCTGGAACGGATGGCGGGCATGTTCATGAACGTGCTGCCCCGACGGGTGCGGCTGCGCGAACAAGCTATGGGGCCCTGGCTCGAGGGCATCCAGCGCAGCCTGGGAAGCCTCGCCGCTCACGAGCATTGCTCCCTCGACCGCATCCTCGAATGGATGCAGTGGCCGGGCCGTCGGCCCCTCTTCGACTCCCTGCTGGTGGTGGAAAACTTCCCCTACGAAGACCTGGCGCTCGAAGAGCTGCGCGTGGAGGGCTTCGAAGGGGGGCTGACCTCCACCTACCCCCTGACCCTGGTGGCCACCCCCGGAGTGCCCTGGCGGCTGACCCTGCGCCTGCGCTCCGAAGCCCTGCGCAGCCGGGGGCGCTACCTGCTCGACCAACTGGAAGCCCTGCTGCGGCGCCTGCCCGGGCTCAGCCCCGAACCCACTCTCCAAACCCTGCTCGAAACCCTCGAACCGCCGCCCGCCCCCTCGCCCCCGGAAGCGCCTCCCCTGTCGGAGGCTCCGGGTCAGGATTTCGTGGGGCCCCGCAACCCGACCGAGCTGCAGCTGGCCCGCATCTGGAGCCGCGTTCTGGGCCTGGCGCCCATCGACGTCCGTGCCGATTTCTTTTCGCTGGGGGGCAGCAGCCTGCTGGCGGTGCGCCTTTTCGCCGAAATCGAAAGGCAGATGGGGAAGAACCTCCCGCCCGTCACCCTGTTGCAGCATCCCAGCATCGAATCGCTGGCGCCCTTGCTGACGGATGAAGGCGCGCAGCCGCGATGGGATTCGCTGGTGCCCCTGCAGGTGCAGGGCGAGCGCCCGCCGCTGTTTTGCGTGCACGGCGGGGGCGGCCACATTTTCTTCTACCACCCCCTGGCGCAGCGCCTGGCGCCCGACCAGCCCGTCTATGCCCTGCAGCCCGTCGGGCTGGACGGGGTCAGCCCCCTGCATCGCAGCATCGAAGAGATGGCGACCCACTACCTGCGGGAGGTGCGCAAGGTGCAGCCCACGGGGCCGGTGGCCTTGCTGGGCTATTGCCAGAGCACCGCCGTGTGCCACGAAATGACCCGCCAACTGCAAGCCCGCGGCGAAGACGTCAGCCTCCTGGCCCTGGTGGACGCCGCCCCCGTGCACTTCGAACCCGAGTTCCCGCCCACCCTGCTGGAGCGCGCCCGTGGCTTCTGGGAGCGCTTCCGCCGGGACCCCTTCTTCGCCGTGACCCACCTCTTCGAGAACCGCAAGCGGGAGCTGGAGCAAACCCTGGAGCTGAAGAAAAAGCCCCGGCAGGAGCAAAACCTGCTGCGCATGCAGGCGAACCTCCGTCGGCTGTTCGAGGAGTACCACTGGCGGCCCCACCGGGCGGGGGTGACTTTTCTGCGCTGCGGAGAGTTCGAACAAGCCGCCGACGGCGACTGGTTCATCCACAAGTGGGCGGCCCTGGCGGGGGGTGGGGTGGAGGTGGTGAACGTGCCGGGTCACCACCTGACCCTGTTCGAGGAGCCGGAGGTGGCGGGATTGGCCGAAGCGCTCAGGCGTTGTCTGGAGCGCGTTCAGCCCTCCTGAGGGGCGGGCTTGCGAAACAGCAGGGTCAGCAGGCGCGGCGGGCCGTCGCGCCCTTCGTCGAACCATTCCTTCACCTCGGCGGGTTGCAGCCCCCGGGCTGCCTCGAAGTAATCGGACAGGTGGTGGGTGAAGCATTGCAGCGCCCGGGTGCGGCCTTCGTGCTCGAAGCGGGCCCGGCTGCCGAGGTATTGCTTGAAGGGGTGCAGCTCACCGATGTAGAGCAGGCCGCCGGGACGCAGCACGCGGGCGGCTTCGTTGAGCACGGGCTGCAGGTTTTCCACGTGTTCGAGCACCAGGCTGAAGCACACCAGCCCGAAGCGCCCCTCGGCGAAGGGCAGCGGCCGGCGTATGTCCAGCTGCCGGAATTCCACCCTGGCTCCCCGGACTTTTTCCCGGGCGCGTGCCAGCATGGCTTCCGAAAAATCCACCGCCACCACATGGCCGGTCTGCTCCTGCAGCCAGAGGGTGTTCTTCCCCGTTCCGCAGCCCAACTCCAACACTTCCCCCTGCACCCGCCCCGCAAGCAGGGTGCGCAGGGCCCGGCCTTCCAGGTCCCGGGTGGGGTTGGGCATGTCGTCGTAGGTCTGAGACCACAGGTCGTAAGCCCGGCGATTGTCCATGCGTTGGGAGGTTTGGGGAGGGGGCGTAGGCTGTTTCCTGGGGGTCGTCGGGGTTCAGCCCTTGCGGGCGGCGTTTTCGACGGCTTCGGCGACTTGGTAGGCCACGGCCCGGTTCAGGGAGGAGGGGATGATTTCCTCGGCGCTGGGCCGGCTGACGCACCCGGCAATGGCAAAGGCAGCGGCCAGCTTCATGGCGGGGCTGATGGTGCGCGCCCGGGCGTTGAGGGCGCCCCGAAAGATGCCCGGAAAGCCCAGCACGTTGTTCACCTGATTGGGGAAGTCGCTGCGCCCGGTGCCCACCACGGCGGCGCCGCCTTTTTTGGCCTCCTCGGGCATGATTTCGGGGGTGGGGTTGGCCAGGGCCAGGATGATGGGGTCGGGAGCCATGCGGCGCACGTCCTCGGCGCTGAGGAGATTGCCCACACTGACGCCGATGAAGACGTCGGCGCCTTCGAGGGCTTCGTGCACGCTGCCCTGGAGGTTCTTCAGGTTGGTGAACGCAAGCGCGGCGCGTTTGGAGGCGTTCAGGTCGGTGCGGCCCTGGTGCAGGATGCCCTTGCTGTCGCAGAGCACGACCTGGCGCACGTTGATGTGGGCGTATTCGGGCAGGGGCTTTTCCGCCAGGTGGGCGTAGCGCAGCAGCCGCGCGATGGCGATGCCTGCGGCGCCGGCTCCGTTGATGACCACCTTGAGCGACTCTAGAGGCTTGCCCACCACCTTGCAGGCGTTGATGAGGGCGGCCAACACCACGATGGCGGTGCCGTGCTGGTCGTCGTGGAAGACGGGGATGCCGAGGTCCTGGAGCCGCTCCTCGATTTCGAAGCTGCGCGGGGCGCTGATGTCTTCCAGGTTGATGCCGCCGAAGACGGGGGCGATGTGCTGGATGGTGCGCACGATTTCGTCGCTGTCCTGAGTGCGCAGGCAGATGGGGATGGCGTCGATGTCGGCGAAGGCTTTGAAGAGCATGGCCTTGCCTTCCATGACGGGCAGGGCGGCTTCGGGGCCGATGTTGCCCAGGCCGAGCACGGCGCTGCCGTCGCTGACGATGGCCACCGAGTTGCCCTTCATGGTGTAGGCCCAGACCTTCTCGGGGTCTTCGACGATGGCCTCGCAGGGGGCGGCCACCCCCGGAGTGTAAACCAGGGACAGGTCCTGGGTGCTGCGGATGTCGAATTTGGTGTGCACGCCGATTTTGCCACGCAGGGCTTCGTGCAGTTTGAGAGATTCCTTGTAGTAGTCCATCGGGTTTCGGATTGGTGGGCGCAAAGCAATGTGGGCGCGAAAATAGAGCTTTCGGCAGGAAGTTGCTCAGGGGAGCAGTTCCAGCAGGTCGGAAGTGCGAAACAGATCGGGGGGCGGGGCGAGCCCGAGATGGCGGTACAGTTGGGCGGGCACCCCGATGTCGGCCAGGAAGAGGCGGCCGATCCAGGGGGCGGCCTGGGGGCTGAGCAAGCCCCGTTTGGGCAGGGCGAGGGTGAGGGTGGCTGCGGCGCGCAGGGTGGGGGAGGCGGGAAGACCCGTGTCGGCCGAGAGCCCCGAGGGAACATCCAGGGCCAGGACAGGGGCGGGCTGCACGTCGGCCCATTCGATGAGGCGGCGGGCGCTTCCGCGGGGGCTGCCCTGGAGGCTGTAGCCGATGATGCCGTCCAGCAGGAGGGTGGGGGC
>CAZBYX010000276.1:0-5585 GCA_964496055.1 uncultured Saprospiraceae bacterium | reverse complement strand
ACCCTCCCCCTTGCCCCCGACAACTTCCGCACCCTCCACCCCGGCCCCGCCGAGTTCTACCTGGTCAAAAAACGGGACACCACCTTCCAGCAAGGGCCCTGGAACATCCACGCCCAGGTGGAATATTACGACCAGACCGCCCCCCTCTTCATCCGCAAGGAGTGAAGCCCGGACTGGAGGAGCCTCCGGTCCCCCACACTCCCCCCCTCCACCATCCTTCATCATCCAACGACCCGAAGAAATGAATTTCACGAAAACGCTCCTGATTCTCTCCGTTCTGTTCGTGGGGGCGCCGCCCCTGCACGCGCAGGTACAGATCGGCACCAATCTCATTCCCCGGCAGACCCTCTTCGCCCCCAAAGACAAACACGACCTGCAGCTGGCCAAAGACGGCAAGACGGTCTTCTTCCGCCGAACCCCCGATGGGCGCGACAGTGCCCTGTTCCTTGTTCACGGACATGCGCCGCACACGGTGTTGAAAATCGCCTTGCCGGGCGCCCTGCGCGATTTCCGCCCCGCCCACACCGGCAAGGTGCTGTGCGTGGTGCGCCGAGACAGTGCCCTTGCCCTGTATGCCGCCGACCCGGCCACGCTGCAACTCGATTCCCTGCCCACGCCCCCGATCCGGAGCTTCGGCTTCACGGCCGAAAGCCCCCTCATCCCCAACAAGTGGGTGGTGCGGCTGGAGCAGGTTTCGGGGCGGAAAGGCTACTTCCTGCTGGACCTGCACAGCGGGCACCTGCGACCGGCCGGTTTGTTCGGCGGCTTCGACAAGGTCTTCTTCGACCACCGATTCCAGCTGGCGGCCGCCCAAAAGCGCAACGCCGCCGGAGGCAACACCCTCTTGGTGCGCAGCGACCAGGGCTGGGACACCCTCGCCCACACCCCCTTCCACCCCGATATGTTCCTCGGCGGATTCACGCAAATCCTCTCCGTTTCCGGAGATGGGAAAACCGTCTGGTTCACCAGCCACCAAAACCGCGACAAAGCCGCCCTGTTCGCCTACGACCGCCCCACCCAAAGCTCCCGCCTCCTTGCCGAAGACCCCAAAGCCGACATCCTGCCCCTGGCCGCCAGCTTCGACCCCCAAAACAACCCCACCTCCGTGGTGGCGCTCTTCGCCGACACCCGCCGCCACATCATCAACCCCGACTATGCCGGCGACTTCGCCTTCCTCGAAAAAAATCTCCCCGGCCAGGTGGGCTGGGCCGGCGCCTCCGCCGACGGCCAAACCTGGCTGGTGCGCGCCCTCACCGGCGGCCCGGAACGGTTCTACCTCTACCAGCGCCCCGATAAGAAACTCACCCCCCTGTTCTCCGACCACGAAGCCCTCGAAGGCTACAACCTGGCCACCCGCCACGCCTTCGCCGTCCGCACCCGCGACGGGCTGGAACTGCCCGTCCACGTCTATCTGCCGCCCGATGCCGACCAGAACGACGACGGCATCCCCCGCTCGCCCCTGCCCACCGTCATTTACGTGCACGGCGGGCCCTGGCTGGGCCTGGTGCAGTGGAACCGCTGGTTCTTCACCCGCAATTTCCAGCTGCTGGCCAACCGCGGCTACGCCGTCATCAACATGGAATTCCGCGGCACCACCGGCCTGGGCAAAGCCATGACGGACGCCGGCGACCGCCAGTGGGGCAAAGCCATGCTCCACGACATCGAGGACGTGGCCCAGTGGGCCGTCAGCAACGGCATCGCCCACCCCGACCGCCTCGGCATCTGGGGGTGGTCCTACGGCGGCTATGCCGCTGCCGCCGCCCTCGCCTTCGCTCCCGAACGCTTCGCCTGCGGCATCTCCATGTACGGCCCCTATGACATGGAAGCCTTCGGGCTCCTGCCCTTCACCGACAACGAACTGTGGCGCACCCGCGTCGGAAACCCCAACACCCCCGAAGGCGCCGCCCTGCTGCGGGAAATATCCCCCGCCCACCACGTGGAGCGCATCCGCGCCCCCCTCTACCTCAGCACCGGCGGCAAGGACGAGCGCGTGCCCCAAAAACTGGTGGACGAATTCGCCCGCAAACTCGTCGCCGCCGGCAAAGACGTCCTCTACACCGTCTATCCCGAAGAGGGGCACGACTACCGCGCCCCGGAAAGCTGGATTTCCTTCTGGGCCATCGGCGAAGCCTTCCTGCACCGACATCTCGGCGGGGCTTTCGAGCCCTACGGCGAAGACCTGGAAAAGGGCGATTTCCAACTCATTTTCGGCGAACTCCCCAACCCCTGAGCCCATGAGCCTGCTCCCCCGGATTGTCTGGCTCCTCATAGCCGTCGGGTTCATCGCGTTGATGGCTCAGCTCAGCCTGCACCTGCAGGTGGGACCGCTCGCCATACCCGTCACGGGGCAGAGCCTTGCGGTTCTGGTGGCGGGTTATGGGTTGGGGGCGCGGGCGGGCTTTCAGGCGGGGCTGCTGTATTTGCTGGCGGGGGCGCTGGGCCTGCCCGTCTTTGCGGAGGGGGCTTCGGGTTGGGAGGTGTTGAGGGGTGCTTCCGCCGGGTTTCTGTGGGCCTTTCCGGCGGCGGCGGCGCTGGCGGGCCATTTCGGGGACAGGGGTTGGCGCCCCTCTTTCCTGCGGGGGTTGCTCGTCATGGGGCTCGGCACGGGGCTCATCTTGCTGGGGGGGCTGCTGTGGCTGGCGCATCTCTACGATTTGCCGCAAGCCTTCGAGTGGGGGGTGCGCCCCTACCTGCCGGGAGCGCTGCTGAAAATAGTGCTCGGGGCGGGGTTTTTCCCGCTGTGGGAGCGTTGGCGGCGGCGCTGAAGCCACCCGCCGGTTTTCTATCTTTGCGCTCCCATGGCCCGCATCCTCGCCATCGATTACGGAACCAAGCGTTGCGGCATTGCCGTCACCGACCCGCTGCAAATCATCGCCGGGGGGCTGACAACCGTCCCGACGGCCGAGTTGTTGCCCTTCCTGGAAAACTACCTGGCCGAGGAAGCCGTGGAAACCATCGTCGTGGGGCAACCCTTCCACCTCGACGGCACCCCCGCCCAACTCACCCCCCAAATCCGGGGGCTCGTCCGGCAGTTGAAGCGCCGCTTCCCCCAGGTGCACATCGCCCTGCAAGACGAGCGCCTCAGCTCCGAAGAAGCCAAAAAGGTCATCCTCGCCAGCGGCGCCAAAAAGAAAAAACGACGCGACAAAGCCCTGGTGGACAAGGTCAGTGCCGCCATCATCCTGCAGGACTACCTGACCACCCTTCGAAACGAACCCTGATGATGATCCTCCCCATCTACGCATACGGTCAGCCCGTGCTCAAAAAAGTGGCCCAGCCCATCGAACCCGACTACCCGGGCCTGCACGAGCTCATCGAAAACATGTGGGAAACCATGTACAAGGCCGAAGGCGTGGGCCTGGCCGCTCCCCAGGTCGGCCGCTCCATCCGCCTCTTCATCGTGGACACCCGCCAGGCCATGGAGGAAGGCAAAGAAGACCAGGGCCTCAAAAAAGTGTTCATCAACCCCCAAAAACTGGACGAGAACGGCGAGCCCTGGGCCTACGAAGAAGGCTGCCTCAGCATCCCCGACATCCGCGGCGACGTCGAGCGACCCCCCACCATCCGGCTGCGCTACCAGGACGAAAACTTCCAGGAACACGAAGAAACCTTCACGGGCATCAACGCCCGCGTCATCCAGCACGAATACGACCACCTCGAGGGCATCCTCTTCATCGAGCTGCTCAAACCCATCAAGCGCCGCCTCATCAAACGCAAGCTCGAAAACATCCGCAAGGGCAAAGTCCAGGTGGATTACAAGATGAAATTCGCCCGCCTCTGAGCCGGCGCTCCCCTACCTCCCCCTGGAATCGAAACTCAGCTCCGCAGTGCCTCCACTTCCTCCACCGTCCTGGGGATGGGGCTGCCGAGCACACGGTGGCCGTCCTCGGTGATGAGGACGTTGTCCTCGATGCGGATGCCCCCGAAATCGCGCAAGCCCTGCACTTTTTCGTAATCGATGAAGTCGGTGTGCAGGCCGTCGCCCTGCCACTTGTCCATCAGCTCGGGGATGAAGTAGAGGCCGGGCTCGACGGTGAGGACGAAGCCGGGCTCCAGCTCGCGGCCCAGGCGCAGGTAGGCCGTGCCGAACTGGTTGCTGCGCCGCACCGTTTCGGAATAGCCGACGAAGTCCTCGCCGAGGTCTTCCATGTCGTGGACGTCGAGGCCGATCATGTGGCCGAGGCCGTGCGGGAAGAACAGGGCATGGGCGCCGGCTTCGACGGCGTCGTCGGGGTTGCCCTTCATGAAGCCGAGATCGGTGAGGCCGCGGGCCAACTGGCGGGCTGCCTGGAGGTGCACCTCTTTGTAGGGCAGGCCCGGGCGCAGGCTGGCGATGGCGTCGTTTTCGATTTGCAGGACGAGCTGATACAAGTCGCGCTGGAGAGGAGTGAATTTTTTATCGACGGGGAAGGTGCGGGTGATGTCGCCGGCGTAGTGCAGGGCGGTTTCGGCGCCAAAGTCGCCCAGGACGAGCCGGCCCTTCTCGAGGGTGTTGCCGTGGTAGTGGTTGTGGAGGGTTTGCCCGTTCACGGTCAGGATGGCGGGATAGGAAAGGCGCCCCCCGGCCGCGATGGCGATGCCTTCCACCATGCCGGCCAGTTCGGCTTCCTTTTGCCCCTCGCGGGCGGCCTTCATCGCAGCGATGTGCATTTGCCCGGTGATTTCGACCGCCCTTTCCATTTCCGCCACTTCCTCCGGACTTTTGTGGCTGCGCAAACTCACCACCGCCCGAATGAGGGCCTCGCTGGCGGCTTCCCGCAGCCCGCCGATGGGCAAGCCCAGCCATTCGCTCAGGAGAATCTTGTTCTCGGCCCGGTAGGGCGGCAGGAAATGGACGGTGCGGCCCTGCTGCCGCGCTTCCGCCAGGCGCCCTGCCAGGTGCTCCGGTGCCGCGGTGGCGGCCACCCCGCACCTCTCGGCCAGCTCCTGCAAGGTGGGTTGCGGCCCCATCCAGACGATGTCGTCCAGGGTGAAATCGGTGCCGAACAGGGTGGCGCTCCCTTCTTCGAGGTCGAGCAGCGCATGCAGACCCGGCCGGTCCAGCCCGAAGAAGTAGAGGAAGGTGCTGTCCTGCCGGAAGGGATAGGGGTTGGCGGCATAGTTCATGCCCACCTCCTCATTGCCCATCAGCAAGACCAGGCCGCCTTCGTCCTTGAGTTGTTCCATCAATGCGCGACGACGGGCGGTGTAGATTTCTTTCGCAAACATGAGGGTGATGGTTTTTCGATTGAAACAGATGGAAATAAATTGCCCCAAGATCGGGCCCTTTCCTGTAAAATCGTCAAACTGTAAAATCGTAAAATCGAAGGGAGGGCTAGATATAGAAACAAATGGAAATAGGTGGAGACAGGTTGAAATAAATTGCCCCCACGCCCCCACCTCAAATCCTCAGATCTTCGAATCCTCGAATCCTCACGCACTTGTAAAATCGTAAAACTGTGAAATCGTAAAATCGAAGGGAGGGCTAGATATAGAAACAAATGGAAATAGGTGGAGACAGGTTGAAATAAATTGCCCCCACGCCCCCACCTCAAATCCTCAGATCTTCGAATCCTCGAATCCTCACGCACTTGTAAAATCGTAAA
>CAZBYX010000275.1:0-5626 GCA_964496055.1 uncultured Saprospiraceae bacterium | reverse complement strand
AAATCGACTTCGTGGAGGTGGACATCCGACGGGGTTTCCGGGAAGTGCTCCAGGCCTACCTGGTGAAACGCGCCCGGATGCGCGCATGAACCTTCCTTGCGGGCCGGGTGGGGCAAAGGCTGCGCCTTGCAGTGCCCCCTGTAAACTGGAAGAAACCTCGTGTTCCCTTAGGGCCGGTCAGCCGAGCCTTACTTTTCCGTGCCCCAATCCCACACTCCTTCACCGCCTTCCCCGTTTTCACCCCTTCCTCCGCTTTTTTCCGGCGGCGGACCCATTCAAAGCCCACGAGCAGGACGAGGGCGGCACCCAGCGCCCATCCCCACCGGGGGAAGGGTTTGGGGTAGAGGGGTTGGTCCTCTCCGATGAGCACGAAGGCGGCCCAGAATCGGGGGTGAGCTTTCCAGCCGGGGTGGTTTTGGAGGTAGAGGAGTTTGGCCCGGCGCAGGGCTTCGGATTTGGGCAAGCCTTTTTCCAGGTTCTGGTAGAAGGTGGTGGTCAGTTGGAGGGTGGAGCGGTCATCCACGCTCCAGAGGGTGGTGAGCAGGGCGCGGGCGCCGGCGAAGAAGAAGCTGCGCGCCAGGCTGGCGATGCCTTCGCCGCTGAGCAGGGTGCCGTAGGCGGTGGCGCAGGCGCTGAGGGTGACGAGCTCGGCATCGAGGGCGAGGTTGTAGATGTCGGCGGCGAAGAGGCGTTCGTAGGTGCTGTTGCTGTCGGCCGGGGCGAAGGCCAGGAAGGAGCGCTGGCTGCTGCGGTCGTCCACCCGGCTGTGGGTTGCCAGATGCAGGATGCGATGTCGGGGGCTTTCGCGCAGGAAGGTTGCACGGGTAGCCTCCCGGCCCAAAAAGCGGGTGCCGCCCAACAGCCCATGCACTTCGATGGCTTCCTCGAGGTTGAAATGCAGGGGCGGGAAGCCCGTGGACGCTTCCCCTTCTCCTGCCGAAGGCTCTTCGTCGAAGGCGGGCGCCATGACCAGGGCCGCCCCCCTCCCCCTTCCCTCCCGCCCACGCGGGGTGGGGGTTTGGGCATACAGGTTGGCGGAGTTGTGGTAGCTCAGCTGATAGTTCTTCAAGAGGTAGGCATAGCTTTCGTAGGCGCCGGGTCGTTCGGGCTCGGCGCTCAGCAGGCACTCGAAGGGCAGGTAGCCCAGTATGCCCCCGGGAACGATGAGCACCTTTCGGGAGGTGAGCAGCGATTCGACGGGGCTCCAGAGTTCCCGGTGGAGCTCGTAGGCGATGTTGGCGTATTTCTGCTCGTTGAGAGGGAGCTGCGGGTTCAGGGGGTGAAACCGGACGATGCTGTTGCGCAGGTCTTCCACCCAGGCTTCGAGGGGAAAGAATTTGGGGCGATGCAGTACGTGGAGGCGCTCGGGGGTGAGCAGGAAGAGAAAGAGGTGGTCTTCGCCCACGAAATATTTGAGGAGGTTTTTCCCCTCGGCTCGCAACTTTTTCTGAATGGTGGGCAGGTCTGTGTTCAGAGTGGCGTACTTCAGGGAGTAGTAATTGGGGTAAGAAGCCTCGAGGTGAAGCATGAGCTGCTGGAAGGCTTCCTTGGCGGCGAAGATGGAATCGCGGCATTGGGACAGCAGCGCGGTGTCGGGGCGTTCTTTTTCCTCTTCGCTCAGCAGGCGGTTCTCCCACTCGGTGACCCGGCGGCGCAGGGCACGCTCCACCTGCAGGAGGCTGTCCGGCACTCCGGCATAGGCTTCGGCGCTGGCCTTGAGCACCACCTCACGCAGCAGGGCATTGGCGCTTTGCTCGGCATAGGTGAAAGCCCGCCGCAGGAACTCTTCCTCCCCGGTCAGTTCGTAGAGTTGCCAGCAATTCCAGATGGCGCCTTCGAACAATTCATTGCTGACCTCGAGCAAGAGTTCCTTGCTGAGGGATTCGCGAAAGCCGCTCTGCGCGAAATCCAGAAACCCGGCGGCGAAGTCGAAAATCTTTTCGGCGGCGCGCAGGTGGGGCAGGGGGTCTTCGGGGGCGGCTCGCTCCGATTCGAATTTGCCATAGGCCTTGAGGATATGCAAGAGGTCATCGGCGGAATTGACCTGGTGGAAGAGGTGGGGGTCGAGGGAGTCGAGCCCGACGGCGTAAAGGGCTTTGCGGAAGTAGTGCTCGGCGGTGTCGGGGTGCCCGAGCCGCGCCTGGGTTTCGGCAATGAGCTGGAAGGTGGAGCCCGTCCGGGGGGCGCGGGGGGCTGCGGCGAAACAGCGCTCGGCGCGCCGGGCCCATAGCAGGGTCGAGTCGTACTCCTGGAGTTTGAAGTAGGTGTCGGCGAGGTTGAGGTAAAGCACGCCGAGGCGGGGGTCGTCTTCGGTCATTCCGTCCAGGAGGACGTTTCGGGCCCGCTCGTAGAATTGGAGGGCGGTACGCCGCCGGCCCATCATGTCGTAGGTGTTGGCCGTGTTGGAGAGGTTGTAGCCCACGAGGCGGTGCCGGGGGTGGTAGTGCCGGGTGAGGTATTCGCGGGCGCGGGCATAGCTGCGCAGGCTTTGCTCGTATTCGCCCAGTTGGCGCTGACAACTGCCCAGACCGTTGTAAACGAAGCCCAGCCATCGAGCCGGAGGGGTCGGCTGGTTCAAAAAGAGGGTTTCGGCACGGCGATAGAAAAGCAAAGCCTCGCCGATGGCGCCGGTTCGGCGGTAGGTGTCCGCCAGGTAGAGGTAGGCCAGGCCCTGTCGCTGGGAGGCGTCCTGCGGGAGCCGGGCGAAGAGGTCGGCGGCGCGGAGCAGCATGCGCGTGCCTTGCGCATATTCGGCGGCCCGGACATGGCGAAGCGCCTCCTCCAGGACGGCCTCCGCTTCCAGCGAATCCGCCGGTTGGGCCTGAACCATGCCGGCCAGGGCCCCCACCAAACACCCCAAAACCCAGTTCTTCATATCGGGTAATCCATGTTGGAAGAAGCCCAAGGTAGGGAAAAATCCCCGGGCGGGGATAATCCGAAGGGGCGCTTTCACCTGAGGCCGGAGGAGGCGGGGGAGGCGGGGTCAGCTCTTTTCCACGATGGTCAATCCTTCCTTGCGAATGGACTTTTCCCGGGGATGGCCGCGGTATTTGAGTTTGGTGAGGCCCTCCAGGTCGGCTTCGAGGCTTTCCTCGGCGTTGAGCTTGAACTTGACCATGCCCGTTCCGGTGGCTTGGGCCCGGCGGGCATGCAGCTCCTCTGCGTCGATGCGGCCGTAGCCGTCGAAGTCCAATTCCGCCGTGGCGGCCGCTCCATCCAGTTCCAGCTGGGCGAAGCCTTCGAGGCGGCATTCCAGGCGCTCGACCTGCAACTGGAGTTTGCCCCGGAAGAAGCCCTCCGTTTCCAGGCTGAAGCGCTCCGAAATCAAAGGCGCTTCGGTTTTGAGGCGGATTTTGCCTTCGGCATGCAGGGCTTCCAGCTGCCGATAGGTGAGGAAGAGCGTAATGCGGGGTTCCAGGCCCCAGTCCTGGCGGCCCTTCTCGAAATCGAGGTAGAGCGTGTTGCCGAAAATGCAGGAGCTGTAATCGTCCAGCTCGACGCGTTCGCCGGCTTCGAGTACCAGGAGGTTGCTGTCACCGGGGCTGAGGTACAGGTCGGCATGGCCGACGATGTGAATGCGGGAAAAGTCGCCCAGCGGACGGCTGCTGCGGTTTTGAGCCCGAAGCAGGAAGGGAATCAGCAGGGCCAGCAAGAGCATCAACCAGTAGGATTTGTCCATAGCGCGCGCATTTTAGGCGGGTTCTCGCCTGAAAGATGCTCCCTTCGCCCCCTCCCCCTATCCACTGGAGGGGTGTTTGCAGGAAATGAGGTGGCGGGGGGACTTCCTCCCCGTCGGCGGATGGCCCGATAGCCGGAAGCGTTTTCTACCTTTGCAACTTTAACGGGGCAAGGGCGTTTAATTGCCGCTTGCAGTATTTCCAAACTTCAAAAAGCAACAGCGATGGCATTCGAATTCACCGATGCGAACTTTCAGAAGGAAGCCCTGGAACGGGAAGGCGTAGCCGTAGTCGATTTCTGGGCTGAGTGGTGTGGCCCCTGCCGCATGATCGCCCCCATCATCGAAGAACTGGCCAAAGAATACGAAGGCAAAGCCCTTATCGGCAAAGTCAACGTGGACCACAACCCCGAAGTGTCTTTCAAATACGGCATTCGCTCCATCCCCACCATCCTGATTCTGCGCAACGGCGAGGTCGTGGACAAGCACGTCGGCGCCACCTCCAAAGGAGCGCTGGTTGAGAAAATCGAGGCGGCACTGAACGGCGCCACTGCCAAATAAATTCCCGCCTCTCTCCTTTCCGGGGAAAACCAAGCCCTTGACCCACACCGCTGGGTCAAGGGCTTTGCCGTTTTGCTATCTTCGTCGCGAAGGCAAAACGCGAAACCATGAAGTTCAAAGATCGCAACGTGCTCATCACGGGTGGGGGGCGCGGCATCGGCAAAGCCATTGCCCGGGCTTTCGCCGAAGGGGGCGCCCGCGTCGCCATCAATTTCCGGGAAAACAAGGCCGCCGCCAAGGCCACCGTGCGCAGTTTGCCGGGGAAGGGGCATTTCGCCGTCAAAGCCGACATCCGGGACCCCGAAAGCGCTCGGGTACTCCTGGACACCGTCCTGGCCGAATTCGGGCGTCTGCACATTCTGGTGAACAACGCCGGTGTGTATTTCCACCACCCCGTGGAAAAATGCGATTACCCGCAGTGGTTGCAAGCCTGGAAAGAGGTGCTCGACATCAACCTGCTGGCTCCGGCCAACCTCACCTACCTGGCCGCCCGCCACATGATGGAGCACGGTGGGGGGCGCATCGTGAGCGTCTCTTCGCGCGGAGCCTTCCGCGGCGAACCCCTCGCTCCCGCCTATGCCGCCAGCAAAGCCGCCCTCAATGCCATGACCCAATCCCTGGCCCAGGCCCTCGCCCCGCACGACATCTTCCTCGGACTGGTGGCACCGGGCTTCGTCGAAACCGAAATGACCCGCGAAATCCTCGAGGGGCCCGAAGGCGCCGCCATCCGCGCTCAAAGTCCCCTGAATCGTGTAGCCACCCCCGAGGAAGTGGCCCGCGCCGTCACCTTCCTCGCCGAAGAAGGCACCGAATTCCTCACCGGTACCATCATCGACGTCAATGGGGCCTCCTACCTGCGAAGCTGATCCCGGGGACTGGGGGTTGGGGATGAAGGGTTCCAGGGTTCCAAGGATCCAGGGTTCCAAGGTTCCAGGGTTTCATGGTTTCATGGTTTCATGGTTCCATGGTTTCATGGTTTCAGGGTTTCATGGTTTCACGGTTTCATGGGGGCACGATGGGTTTACAATGGGGGCGCAATGGGCAAGAAATTGAAACACCTGGAAATAGGTGGAGACAGGTTGAAATAACAGGGTTTCAGGGTCCCCAGGTTTCGAGGTTTCAAGGTTTAAGGGTGGGCGATGGGAAAAGACTCTGAAACACCTGGAAATAGGTGGAGACAAGTGGAGATAAAAGTGTCGGCGTGACTGGGAGTCACGCCGACACTTGGTGGAGGTAAGGTTTCGAGGTGTCATGGTTTCGAGGTGGTTGGGGTTTGAGTTTGGGGGAGGGTGTGTTTCACACCGCAGCTCTTCGCAGTGCGTACGCAGTCTTACGCAGTTCCCTCCCCCAAGCCATACGGTCAGGCCAACTGCGATGAACTGCGAAAAA
>CAZBYX010000274.1:0-5629 GCA_964496055.1 uncultured Saprospiraceae bacterium | reverse complement strand
CCTCGCGGGCAGCCATTCGATTTCACTGTCCATTTTTGAGGGAATCCGGCGGGGGTCGTTTGCGCACTTCCTCGTAGAGGATGGTTCCCTTTTTCAGGCGTTCCAGTCGTTCGGCTTCTCTTTTTTGCTGAAAGTGTTCGACCAGGCCTTTGATGTCGAGGGGCTTGCGGTTGAGGTTTCGGTGGTAGGCGATCATGATGAGGGCGGCCTGGTCTTCGGGGTGGTACACGCCGAGCCCCCGCAGGAAGTGAGAGAGCCGGGAGCCGCCGTAGAAGCCCCAGTTGTGGACGATCCAGCGCCCGAAGCTGAAGAACAGTTTGTGGACGACCTGGTCTTCGGGCATGCTGCGGAATTTGGCTTTCGACTCCTCGTCGATCAGGCGGTTCAACTGGATGAAGGCATCGGTGAGGTCTTTGGGAATGTAGGTGCCGAAGAGGTATTCCTGCCGGATACGCCATTTGTATTGCTGCTCGAACTCCTCTTCGGTGTCGGGCGGTTTCTGGGCCGGCAGGGAGGACAGGGCTATCCAAAAACCGAACAGGAATAAAGAGAAGCGCATCATGGGCATTGCGGGCATTTGAGTCGGAGTACCGGAAATGGCGTTGCTATGGAAGTTGAGTGGCGGAAGCAGAAAAGAAACGTCGGGAGCGGAGGTTCTATTTCCCCTCCGAAAACGGGGCAAAGTTACTTCCTTTCCCAGGGATTTCTCCCGGCGCCCCCCAAATCCCTCGCCCGGCCGCACACGGCAATCGGGTTTTTCAGGGCTTCTTCCGGGGGTACGGCGCTTCACATATTCTCAAAAAGCATATTTTAGCACCCGCCCCCGTTCACCCAATACCCTCGTCATGAGCATATCTCTGCGCCTTGCTGTCCTCGCCCTTGTGGGAGTGTCGCTGTTTTCCGCCTGCCAATCTGCCGAGCACCCCACCCCTACCCCACCCGCCGACGATGCTCCCTATGCCCCACCGCCCGATGCCTTGTTCGAGCTGCTGCCTCCCGAAAGTACGGGCATTGACTTCGTGAACAACATCATCGAGTCGCATCGGATGAACATCGTCACCAACTCCTATATGTACAACGGGGGTGGGGTGGCGGTGTTGGATGTGAACAACGACAGCCTGCCCGACCTGTACTTCACCAGCAGCCAGGAAAGCAACCGCCTCTATTTGAACAAAGGAGGTTTCCGCTTCGAAGACATCACCGAAAGCTCAGGTACGGGAGCCGACGGCTTCAAAACCGGCGTTACGGTGGTGGACATCAACGCCGACGGTTGGCAAGACCTCTACGTCTGCCGTTCCGGCATCGACCTCAGCCCCGAAGGGCTGGCCGAACGCGCCAACCTCCTGTTCGTCAACAACGGCGACGGCACCTTCACCGAACGCGCCGCCGAATACGGACTGAACGACGCCAGCGCCTCCAATCACGCCAATTTCTTCGATTACGACCGCGACGGCGACCTCGACGCCTACATCCTCAACCACCCCATCACCTTTCACGAGGTCAATAAGGTGAACGTGCGCCAGGAAGGCACCCGCTACGTGCGCAACACCGCCCCCCGCGACCAGTGGGAGTCCGACAAGCTCTTCCGCAACAACGGGGACGGCACCTTCACCGACGTCAGCCAGGAGGCGGGCATCCAGAACCGCGCCTTCGGCCTCAGTGTCACCGTCTCCGATTTCAACCACGACGGCTGGCCCGACATCTTCGTCGGCAACGACTACATCGAACCCGACCTGCTGTACCTCAACAACCAGGACGGCACTTTCCGCATCGCCACCGACGACTTCTTCCGCCACACCAGCAATCACACCATGGGCGTGGACATCGCCGACTTCAACAACGATGCCCTGGTGGACCTCGTCGCCCTCGACATGATCGCCGAAGACAACCGCCGCCAGAAAGAGCTCATGACCACCATGCTCCTGGACCGCTACCTCACCCTCGTCAAGTTCGGCTACGGCCACCAGCTCATGCGCAACACCCTCCAACTGAACAACGGCCGCGACTTCAGCGAAATCGGTACCCTCGCCGGCATCTCCAACACCGACTGGAGTTGGGCCGTGCTGCTGCTCGATTTCGACAACGACGCCCGCAAAGACCTCTTCATCACCAACGGCTACCGCCGCGACGTCACCAACCTCGACTACCTGAACTACACGGTCGATTCCATCAATCGCATGGGCGGGCTTTCGCCCCAAACCTTCCCCGACATCAACGACTACCTGCGCCTCATCCCCGCAGAAAAGCTGCCCAACTACCTGTTCCGCAACCGCGGCGACCTGCGCTTCGAGAACGTCAGCCGCAGCTGGGGCATCGCACACCCTTCCTGGTCGAACGGCGCCGCCTGGGCCGACCTCGACGCCGACGGCGACCCGGAACTCATCGTCAACAACATCCACCAGGCCGCTTTCGTCTTCCGCAACCGCGCCGTCGAACAGGGGCGCGGCCATTGGCTGCAAATCCGTCTGGAGGGTAGGAAGCCCAACCCCGCAGGCATCGGCGCCCGCGTCCGCATTCAGACGGCCGACAGCCTCCAATACCAGGAACTGAGCCCCGTGCGCGGCTTCTTCTCCTCCGTCGAGCACTTGCTGCATTTCGGCCTGGGCGAAGCCACACGGGTGGACCGCCTCGAAGTGCAATGGCCTGACGGCTCGGTGCAAGTGCTCGAAAACCTGCCCGCCGATCGGCGCATCACCCTGCGGCAAACCGACGCCCGCCCCACCTCCCTCCCTCCCGAACCCGCTCCCGAACCCCTGTTCGAAGGGGCTTCACCCCCCGGACTGGAATTCGTTCACCGGGAAAACGAATTCATCGACTTCAACCGGGAAAGGCTTTTGCCCCACAAACTCTCCACCCAGGGGCCCCGCATCGCCGTGGGCGACGTGAACGGGGACGGGTTGGAGGACTTCTACATCGGCGGGGCAGTCAATCAGCCGGGCGCCCTGTTCGTCCAGGGTCGAGACGGCACCTTCCGCCAGGGTTCGGGCAATACCTGGCTGGCGGATTTGGCTCATGAAGACGTCGGTGCTCTGTTCTTCGACGCCGACGGCGACGGCGACCAGGACCTCTACGTCGTAAGCGGTGGCAATGCCTTCGCCGCCGGCTCCGAGCTCTACCAAGACCGCCTCTACCTCAACGACGGGCAGGGCACCTTCGCCAAAAACCGCCAAGCCCTGCCCCGCATGCACACCAGCGGCTCCTGCGTCAGCGCCCACGATTTCGACCAAGACGGCGACCTGGACCTCTTCGTCGGCGGGCGCGTGGTGCCCGGCGCCTACCCCACCGCCCCCGAAAGCTACGTGCTGCGCAACGAAGGCGGCACCTTCGAAGACGTCACGGCAGAGGTGGCCCCCGAACTGCAAAAGCTGGGCATGATTACCGCCCTGGAATGGGGCGACGTGGACGGCGACGGCACCGAGGAACTGCTCGTCGCCGGGGAGTGGCTCCCCATCAGCGTCTTCGCCCTGAAAAATGGACGGCTGCACAACCGCACCGCCGACTTCGGGCTGGAAAACTCCAACGGCTGGTGGAACGCCCTGCTCGCTGCCGACCTGGACGGCGACGGCGACCTGGACCTCGCCGCCGGAAACCTCGGCTGGAACGCCCGCCTCAAAGCCTCCCCCGAGGAACCCCTGCAAGTCTTCACCGCCGACTTCGACGCCAACGGCAGCATCGACCCCGTGCTGGCTTACTTCAATGGCGGGCAACTGCACCCCTTGCCCCTGCGCGACTTGCTCATCAAGCAGATGCCCCCCCTGAAGAAAAAATTCGTCCGCTACGGTGCCTATGCCCGGGCCACCATCTACGACGTCTTCCCCCCGGAACAACTGGAGCAAGCCTTGCACCTCGAAGCCAAAACCTTCACCACCTGCTGGTTCGAAAACCTCGGCACGGGTCGCTTCCGCATGCATGCCCTGCCGGTGGAAGCCCAGTTCGCGCCGGTTTACGGCATCCTGGCCCAAGACTTCAACGCCGACGGCCGCATCGACCTCCTGCTGGTCGGCAACGACCGCTCCTTCGACGTGGAGACCGGCCCCATCGACGCCTCCAACGGAGCCGTCCTTCTGGCCGACGGGCAGGGGGGCTTCCGCTTCCTGCCGAACCGCGCGGCCGGCTTCTGGGCCGACGGCGAAGCCCGCGACGTGGCGCCCCTGCGCTTGGCCGACGGGCGCCTTTTGTTGCTGGTGGCCAACAATAACGGTGCGCTCCAGCAGTTCGTACTGAAAGGCACCCTGCCCAGCGGCTGAATCCTTTTCCGTAACTTCGGCAGCAAAATCAATTGGAAGGAAATGCGCTATCTCGCCCTCATCGTCGCCCTCCTTGCCCTGACCTCTGTTCTGCACGGTCGCCCGGGCAACTTGAGCATCGCCCCCATTCCCTTCTACCACGACCGCTTTGACCTGCTCTTCAACCCCGAAATCGTCTTCTCGTTCCCTATTCGACCCGACCGCATCGACCCGCAAACCGGTCGCTCCTCCCTGGAAACCTTTTACCACACCCTGGATAGCAAAGACTGGAAGCCCCTGCTGGCCAGCCTGGAGGCTTATCGCCAGGAGCTGCATCTCAACGACTGGTTTTACTTCGAGTTCCTTCGGCAGGCCGTCGGCACCATTTTCTGGGGGAAGTCGGAAAACCACCGCGTGCTCGTGTGCTGGTTTTATCTTTCCAAAGCCGGCTACGACACCCGCATCACCTACCGCGACGGGGAGGTCTTCCTCAACGTGTATTCCAACGACGAGCTCTACGAAATCCCCGTCATCCGGGACCAGGGCCGCACCTTCGTCAACATCAGCCATCCGAACAAACCCGCCGCCCTGGAGCGCCTCTACATCCTCGACTTCGTACCCAACCCCCGGGGTAAACCCTTTTCCTTCGCCCTGAATTCCTTCCCCAAAGTCCAACCCCGCCCCATCACCCGCACCCTCAGCTTCCGCACCCATGAAAAAGAGTACCGCCTGCAGGTCCAATTCGACAAAGCCGTCATCGACATGATGCGGGATTACCCCTACATCGCAGAGAACCAATATCTGGAGGCGCCCCTCTCCCCCACCCTCTCCCAGAGCCTCCTACCCGCTTTGCGCGAGCTTATGGCCGGCAAGAGTTGGTACGAGCGCCTGCGCATCCTGGCGGCACTGACGCGCAGCGCCTTCCTGTACAAAACCGATGAGGAGGTCTATGGGCGCAGCAAGCCCATGATTCCGGAGGAGGTCTTCTTCTACCGCTTTTCCGACTGCGAAGACCGCACCGCCCTGTTCTTCGCCCTGCAAAAGGAGCTCGTGGGCTTGCCCATGATTGCCATCGCCTACGAAGACCACGTCACCATCGGAGTGGCGACGCCTCGCCCCATCGGCAAGTTCGTGCGCTACCAGGGCAAACGCTACTACCTCTGCGACCCCACCGGCCCGAAATGGTCCACCGATATCGGCTTCTTCCCGCAAGGCTACGAGCACAAACCCTTCGAAGTCATCTCCCATTTCTCCGGCAACTCCGCTCCCGAAACGACCGCCCCGCCCGCCAATTAGGCAGGCAGGTTGGGGCAAGGGCGCAAGGTTTGGAAGACGGCCAGGCTCCCCTATAAAATTGGTGGAATTGGTGGAATGGTGACGCGTGACGGTGTGGTTGTTCGTTG
>CAZBYX010000273.1:0-5659 GCA_964496055.1 uncultured Saprospiraceae bacterium | reverse complement strand
CGCGGCGTCGATTTGGACGAGCGGATGAAAATCCTCCTGGGCTTGCTGGAGCGCGTCTCCGACCCTGCAACGGTGGAAAAGCTGGAGGCTGCTCTTCAATTCGCTGACCGGGCTCCTGGCATCGCTGCCATGACGGTGGATATGGTGGACGAGGCCATGGGAGACCTGGCGCGCAAAGGCCTGGACTTGAATCAAATCGGGCAAGCATTGAGTGCCCTTGGCTTGGCTTTGTCCAACGCACAGGCGCAGCCATCGACCCGGATGAGCCTCTGGAAGACGATCGGTGCTTTGAAAGACCCCGATCGGCAAAAAGCCATGGGGTTCCTGATGACTTTGCTGAAAGAGCTGGGTAGGCAACTTTAACCTTCTGATTTTCAAAACAATAAACACGTCTCATTATGGCCCATCACGAAGTTTTGATAGTGGGAGGAGGGACGGCGGGCATCACCGTCGGCGCCATGCTGCGCAATCAGCCCAACCCTCCCGGTGTCACCATTGTGGAACCAAGTGACAAACACTACTACCAGCCCATCTGGACCTTGGTGGGCGGGGGAGTTTTTCCCCGCGAAGTTTCTCAACGCATCGAAGCCGACTACATCCCACCGGGCGCCACCTGGATTCAGGAGCGTGTCAGCACCTTCGATCCCGAGAACAACAGCGTTCAGCTCAGCAATGGGGAGACGCACACCTACGATGTCCTCGTCGTGGCCGCCGGCATTCAAATCGATTGGGACAAAATTCCGGGCCTGAAAGAAAGTGTGGGGAAGCCCGGTACCGGCGTCTGCAGCAATTATTCCTTTGATACGGTGGAAAGCACCTTCGCCAACATTCGCGCCCTGCGCAAAGGAGTTGCCCTGTTCACCCATCCTGCCACGCCCATCAAATGCGGCGGCGCTCCCATCAAAATCACCTTCCTGGCTTCCGACTACTGGCGCCGACACGGGGTGCTTCACAACATTCAGGTCAAGTTCATCAAGGGCGGCCCCGGCATTTTCGCCGTGCCCAAGTATGCCGACAGTCTCACCAGAGTGGCCGACCGCTATGGGGTGGAACGCATCTGGAACCACGACCTGGTCGAATTACACCCCGACAAAAAGCAGGCGGTCTTCAAAGACCTCAACAGCGGCGAGACCACCACGATGGACTATGACATGATTCACGTCACTCCGCCTCAAAGTGCCCCGGACTTCATCAAGAATTCTCCTTTGGCCAGCGAAGCCGGGTGGGTAGAAGTGGATAAAGCCACCACCCAGCACGTCCGCTTCCCCAATGTTTTCTCCCTGGGAGACTGCAGCAACCTTCCAACCTCCAAAACGGGAGCCGCCATCCGAAAGCAGGCCCCCGTCACCGTTGCCAACATCGTGAACTTCCTCGAAGCTCGGCCCCTTACCGCCCACTACGATGGGTACACCTCTTGTCCCCTGGTCACCGGCTATGGCAGCCTCATCCTCGCCGAGTTCGATTATGACAAGCAGCCGAAAGAAAGTTTTCCCTTCGACCAGGGCCAGGAACGCTACAGCATGTACGCCCTCAAAGCCTACGGGCTGCCCAAAATGTACTGGCATGGCATGCTCCGGGGCAGGGAGTTTTGAGGATCGGCCGACAATACCAAAGGTTTACTCGAACGAAGCACTTGCCGCGCGGCAGGTGCTTCTTTTATACTGGAGAAAGGGGGGAGGGAAAGGAGCAGCCCAAAAAAATAGGGGGCCAGGCGGCCCCCTTTGCAAGTTCTCATTGGTTCGGCAACGGAGTTACTTTTCAGGAAGTGGACTCCGAGGATTTCACCGGGCAGGTGCTGATGCCGAAAAGGCTGTACAGCGGGCAAACGCTGACCAGCGAGGTCAAAAGGAAAACGGCACCCAGAACCAGCAGCACGATGCCTACTGTTCCGGTTACCGTTCCCGTGAAATAAAGGGTTCCGAAAATGACGGCCAAAACGATGCGGATGATGCGGTCGGCCGTTCCCATGTTCTTTTTCATAGCGCTCGGTTTTAGTTGGTCAATGACTGGATGAGCCGCGCCAGCCCGTATGCCACTCCGATGCAGAGGAGGCATACGAACAGGAATCGAATCCATTTCGGCAATCGGCTCATGGCCATTCCAATGGCTTGAATTTCACCTTCAAATTTAGGGGGGAGCCTCCCTGCCTTTGGTGACAGGAGTCACCTAACAATGCAATTTCGAAGGGTTTGAAGGTCGAACGCCGGGTTTCACGATCTTCCGGTGGTCAAGAGGCATTCAAGGCTGGTGGGCGAAGAAGGCGGGCAGCAGGCGCAGGCGGCCGCGACGGATTTCGACGAGGTTTTTCTTCTCCAGTTGTTTGAGCAGGCGGGAAACGACCTCGCGGCGGGTGCCCAGGTCGCGGCTGATTTCGATGTGGGAGGTGTGCAGGGTGTGGGTTTGATGCAGGCGGCTTTTTTCGCGCAGGTATTCCACCAGGCGTCGGTCCATTTGCCGGAAGGCGATGGAGTCCACCACTTCGAGGAGGTCTTCCAGGCGGCGGGTGTAGGTTTGGACCATGAACTGCGTCCAGTCGGGAAAGTGCCGATGGAGGGAGAAGACGGCGTTGGGAGGCAGCAGCAAGAGTCGGGTGGGCTGCTGGGTTACGGCGCGCACGGGGCTGGCTTCCCGCTTGAGGAAGGCGCTCAGGGTCAGGGCGCAGGTGTCGCCGGGCAAGATGTAGTAGAGCAGCACTTCGCGGCCCCGGGCTTCCTGGCGGGTCACTTTTATTTGGCCGGAAAGCACCAGCGGAACGGCCGTGATGGGGCTGCCGGTGTGCAGCAATTCCACTCCCGAATCGAGTTCGAGATAGGTGGCGCTGGAAAGCAGCAGGTCCAGCAATTCGGGCTGATGCAAGGCGGGGAAGAGGTCGTTCACTTCCTTGCGAAGCTGTGTCGGGATTGGGTCGAGGCTCATTCAGCAGGATTGGGATTCGGCGTCGGGGTGGGGGAAGAGGTCGGATTCGTCCTCTGCGGGGCGCTCCTTGAGGCAGCGGAAGTCCTTCTCCACCAGGATGCGAAGCGTTGCGCCTTCGGGCAGGGGGCAACTTCCTTCCAGGCTCACCCCTTCCCCCGTCGCCCACACCGCCGCCTCTTTTCGGGGCACTCGAACGACGATCCGTTCCCCTTCGAAGCGGGCGTCCAATTGGGGTGAATCGGAGGGCTCCAGGGCATAGGTCAATCGCTTTTCACCTGGAAAGGAAACAGAATCGCTGACAGCCTCTCCCCGACCGATGGCTTGGGTTTCGGATTGCGTCAGGCGAAGGCGCAGGCTGTTGCCGAGAATGCGCAGTTTCATGGTGCAGGGGTTTGAGGTGGCTTATCGGGAGGGGGTGTTGCTTTGCAGGGTGAAGGTACGCAGTGCGGGGTCTTCGGTTGTTTCTTTCCCCTTCCGGTCCAGGCTGTCCACCGCCTGTTGGATGGAGAGGAAGAAGGCATCGGGGCCGATTTTTTCCAGCAGGCCGCCCCGGGCCAGGGCATCCCGCACCGGGCCCTTGACCCCCGAAAACAGCACCCGGACGCCCTGCTTGCCGAAGTCTTCGATGAGTTCCTGCAAGGTGTGCAGGGCGCTGCTGTCGAGGTTGTTGATGCTGGCAGCCTCGATGACGATGGCCCGGAGGCGGTCTTTTTTGGCGGCGGCCAGTTCTTCGAGTCGGTCTTTGAAATAGCCGGCGTTGGCGAAATAGAGCTGGGCGTCGAAGCGGAAGACGAGCACGTCGGGGCGGATTTCGAGCTTGTCGAAGCGTTCGAGGTTGCGGTACAGGTCGGTGCCCGGCACGCGCCCCAGAACGGCCACGTGGGGCCGGGTGGTGCGGAAGAGGATGACGGCCAGGGACAGCACCACCCCGAGGCCGATGCCCTGCTCGATGCCGAGGGTGAGGGTGCCGACGAAGGTGGCGGCCAGCATCCAGAAGTCCGCTCGGTTGGCTTTCCACAGGTAGCGCGCTTCCTTCAGGTCAATCAGCCCGAACACCGCCACCATGATGACGCTGGCCAGCACCGCCTTTGGCAGGTAGTGGAACAGCGGCGTGAGAAACAGCAGGGTGAGCACGATGAGCAGCGCCGAAATGATGGACGCCAACCCGGTTTTCGCGCCCGCCTGGTCGTTGACTGCCGTTCGGCTGAATCCGCCGGTCACGGGGTAGGACTGAAAAAACGAGCCCCCGATGTTGGCGATGCCCAGCGCCACCAGCTCCTGGTTCGAGTCCACCCGGTAGTTTTTGTGCTTGGCCTGGACGGCCTTGGCCACGGCGATGCTTTCCATGAAACTGACCAGGGCGATGGCCAGCGCCGTGGGGAGCAGGGCTTCGAGGGTGGCCCCGTCGAATCGCGGCGCCGCAAACGAGGGCAAGCCCTGAGGCACTTCCCCCACGATTTGGACGCCCTGCTTGTCGAGCCCCAACAGCCACACCGCCAGGATGCCGAACAGCACCGTCAGCAGAGCCCCCGGCACCGCCGGGTGAATTTTCCGGGCACTTAGAATGAGCAGAATGCCGCCGAGCCCGATGGCCAGCGTCGCCCCGTGGATGTGCTCGATTTGCCCGGCGGCATGCAGCAAGATTTCATGGATGTGGTGGCTGCGCGGAATGGGTATGCCCAGCAGGTGTTTCAGCTGGCTCAGGCCGATGATGAGCGCCGCCGCCGAGGTGAAGCCGCTGATGACCGGGTGCGACAGAAAATTGACCAGAAAGCCCAGCCGAAACGCCCCGAGCAGAAACTGCAAAAGCCCCACCATCAGGGCCAGGGTCAGGGCCAGTTGGATGTACGTTTCGGTGCCGCCTTCGGCCAGAACGCCCACCCCGGTCGCCGTCAGCAAACTGACCATGGCCACGGGCCCCACCGCCAGCTGCCGCGAAGTGCCCAGCAAGGCGTACAGCACCAGCGGAACGGTGGAGGCATACAGCCCGTAGATGGGCGGCAGCCCGGCAATCAGGGCATAAGCCATCCCCTGCGGGATGAGCATCACGCCTACCGTCAGCCCGGCGGCGATGTCGCCGCGGAGCCATTCCTTGCGGTAGTTTTTCATCCAGTCCAGGGCGGGTATCACTCGGGAGAAGTCCATGCGAAGGGATGTTGAGCATTAAGAATGTAGAAACGGGCGAAAGCACCCACCCCCGGTGGCCCGTCCATCACTTCGTCCCGGGGTGGGGGGCGGGGGTCAGGAGCGTTTGGGTCCGCGTTCGAGGGCGAGGGGTTGGAGGCTTTGTTCCAGGGCGCGCAGGCCGCCGTCCAGGTTGAAGACGCGGCGGAAGCCGGCGTTTTGCATCAGGATGCAGGTGCGCAGGCTGCGGCGCCCGCTGCGGCAATAGACCAGGTAGGTTCGTTCCGGGTCTAAGGCGTCGAGCTCATCGTAAAAGCGCTCGCCCAGGTAATCGAGGTTGCGCGCCCCGGGCAGATGACCTTGGCAAAACTCCTCGGGGCGCCGAACATCCAGCAACACGACCCCCTGGTCTTGGGAATACATGCGCTGGAATTCTTCCGGGCAGAGGTTGTTCAGTTGCGCTTTGAGCAGCTCCCAGCGACTGAGCCGCCCGATACCTGAGGGCTTGGGCTTCATGGCCTGGCGGTTAGGGTGTGGAATATCGTTTCTCGCGTGCCACGACTGCAAAGTAATGCCCTTCCACCGGACGAAAACGTGACGCAAGTCACATTGGGGGGGG